>NZ_DASSYD010000092.1:0-29631 GCF_035703485.1 Dokdonella sp.
TGATATTGGTGCGGCTCGCCGATGCAGCGAGAATGCCTTCCGATACCTTTGCCTTCTTGATGTAGTTGGCATAGGCCGGCAGCGCGATGGCGGCCAGGATGGCGATGATCGCGATGACGATCATCAACTCGATCAGAGTGAAGCCTTTGGTGTTCTTTGTGTTCATGGTGTATTCCTCGTGACTATTAAAAAGGTAATCCGGATTGCCCCTTGGCTTCCGATCCCGGTCAAGACAGGTTTGCTTTCCTGCCCGCCCGTTTCGACAAACATCGGAAGGGTGATCTGAATATAGCAGCATCCGTGCCAACCCCTCGGCACGGGGATCATGCTGCCATATTCGTTGACGCTGGTCACGTTGCTGAACAACCGGCAGATATTGGGCTCGGCGAACTGAGGCAGCGGTCACGGTCTGCCGAGCCTCGCTGCTTGGCTTGCGAGCAGGCACGCAATCAGGCGAGCAATTCGAGGCCTGCCGCAAACAGTCAGAAAGTGACAAATTGCGGCAGGCCCGCCGCGGGATGGCAGGATTTGCAATGCCCACTACCACGGATCAAAAGGCAAGGCGTCAAGCGCGGCGCCGGTTTTGGCATCCAGCAACATGGTCAATCCTGCTTTTCTCGCGTTGATCGGCAGCCAGACTATGTCTGCTTCGTCACGCTTGTTCTTCTTCAGCCAGGCATCCAGAATCGGGCCGGAATCAGGTTTTGACTTGCGCAGGTTGGCAAGGGATTTTGCTCGTGTGAGCAGGTTGGCTGCCTCGTCCGCGTAGGTGACGTAGTACTCCGGGAATACCTGGATGTCTTTGCCCGCAAGTGCGGAAAATAAAAGGTCGTTACGCGTTTTTGAGTCGGTCGGCAATCTTGCCGCAACGATGAGTGGTCCTGTCCAGGAAAGTTGGCGGAACTCTGGCTTGCGGCCTTTGGCCAGATCGGCGGCGTTTAGATCATTGGCGGCGACCAGGTCAAATCGAGCCACATTTGCCACGATGAAGACTGGTCGAGCCTGGGCAATTACGAACAAGCCGTAGACGAGAGCAGAAGTCTGGATGACGGCGATCAGGCATAGATCGAACAACATGCCTCTTTTGCCGGATTTGAAAAGAATCAGGGTCAGCATCGGTCCAAGGACGAGATCCACGCCCAGCAACACCATAATCAGGTGCTCCCCGCCAGCTGCACCGAAATACGGAGGTGGATACCAGACAAGGAACAGCAGAGCCAGCACCAGTAGACCAACAAAAATGCTAATAGAAAGATGGATGGCGGCGGCTTTCCAGCGTGACATTTTTTGCTCGGCTTTGTTGAGTTAAGCGTAATTCTATATCGATAAAATCGCTCGTGAAAACTACGATAGCGTCGGAGAGTCTGAAGTTTCGGCAGGCGGCAATTCGATCAATCAGCAATACTCAATTGCTTGGACAAGGCGTCGCCCAAGCTTTCAGCGAATGTTGCGCTCATGTGCTGTGAATCTCGAAATACGATCACGCCATCGCGCTCGGCGCGACACGTGCCATTTGGGCAAACGGCATCAGTCATGTCGACAATCCGGACGTTGGGAAATCTGCTTGCAGCAGACTCAAGAGATTCAAACACTAGTTCATTGTGCTCGTTGTAGGCAACGGATGCGCAATGTTGGTCGCCAGACAAGGAGCTAAAAAGAGCACTTCGTGGTGCCGCGCAAGATGGGCCATCAAAGAGAAGTCGTGGAGTGGAGCGTAAAATGAAAATGCGACGCACAGAATTGACCAGAGGTTGCAGTAGCCGCTCTGTGCCTTCTTTCAATTGGCTTGCAGTAAATCCGTAGTAGTAGGTCGAGCCGAGTACGACAATGTCTGGCTTGAGAGCCGCGATTTCCGTCAGAGCTTTGCTTCGCCATTCATCACATTCCGTGTATTCGCGCCCTATACGTGAATAGAAGAATGGCTCTTCGACCATCGGGCATGACGATTTAGTCAGCACCAAGAGCCGCCAATCCGGTTTGTCAAATACCTTGGCGAGCGCAGGAAACCATTGCAAGCCAATGCTGTCGCCCATCGCTACGGCTGTGTGCTTTGCATCCTGCGGACCAAATGCACATATTTTGACATCAGCACTGTTATACCAATCATCGCAACCCATGCCGTAGATTACGGGTGCGTCGAATTTTGCTTGCTGGTAGCGCATTTGTTCTGGTGCGTTCATTCGATCGAATGCCGCGTTGTGCCAGCGGATTGCAATCCCACTCGCGGCTATAACGAGAGCAAGCGATCCAGCTACAGCAAAGCGTGGGCGAGCAACTAATCGCGCGCATTGACGGATTGGATCCTCGACCAAAATATTTGATAGCACAGCCAAGAGCAGAGATAAGAGAATCAGCGAAAACCTGACAGTCGCAAGTTCGGTATCGAGTACGGTCGCGCCCAACAATAGGATGGGCCAATGCCAGAGGTACCATGAGTAGGAGACTTGACCTATCGACTGCATCAAGCGTGTTGATAGCAAAGCTCCAACACCCTTTGATTGGGCATTGGTGCCGGCAATGAGGATGATCACGGTGCCGATCGATGGGACTAGCGCCCACGTACCAGGGTATGGAGTGGTTGCATCGAGTCTGAAAGCGGAATAGACGATGGCAATCAGGCCAATCCAGCCAAGAGCCGAACAACTCGAACCCAAGTGCGCCAATTTGAGATATTTTCCTTGAGGAGGAGCCGCTGGGTTTTCCTGATGACTTTTGCCAAGCCAGAGCCAAGCCATCGCACCTAGCGAAAACTGCCATGCGCGGGATGGCATCATGAAGAATGCTGATACTGGATCACTTCTCATCAACCAGTTGCTTGCGATGAAGCTTGAAAAGCAAAGTGCGGCGAATACGATAAAGCACCGTTCTCGACTGCCCCCGCGAAGCTCCTCTCGACCAAAGCCCAATCCGAAAATCACTATCAGCGGCCAAACGAGATAGAACTGTTCTTCGACGCCCAGCGACCAAGTGTGCAGAAACAAGTTGGTTTCTGCGGCAGGGGCGAAATAGCCCAAATTCGAAAAGGCGAAATAGAAGTTGCTGATCCATGCGGCTGCGCTTGCCGCAGCAGTTGCTTGTGCGGATTGTTCGCCCGGCGCGACCAATAGATACGCGAACACCGAGGTAACAGTTAGCATTAGCAGCAATCCGGGCAGCAAACGCCGGAAGCGCCTTGCGTAGAATTCGGCGAAGCGCAAGTCGCCAGTTGTTTCGATTTCCCGCACGAGCAAACCGGTGATGAGATAGCCGGACAATACAAAGAAGACGTCGACGCCGATAAATCCGCCGGCAAGCCATGTGACCTTTGCATGCGCTGCAACCACCAGAAGAATGGCGACCGCTCGCAGGCCTTCGATGTCGCTGCGATAGCCCAGGCGATAGCGGTGTTGTTGTTTCTGCACGACTCTCTATTTGATTAGCCAAGGGTCTCGCGGATTGTAATTGCTCGAATGCTTCATCACACGCTATCAATTCGCCGCGGATACCTTTGAGTGCGTAATGCGATCCAGGTCCAGATCGAGCATCTGGAGATTTGAGGTTGGATGGTTGTCACACGCGAGCAAATTCGCACACACACAGCCTCTCTTTGGGGGCTGTGGAAGAGTCGAACGAATTGTTGTGCCGATTCTTCAGTGGACATCATGCACAACATCCAGCCATGCCAGCAGGTACGAGCGAGCGAAGCCGTAGCGCGCACTGGCGGAAACGGCCGCGCCTTGCTCAAGTTCGATGGCTTTTGCTGCGGTGAAGTTACCCTGCTCGATTGCGCCGAGTATCGCGATCACCAGCATCTGCTCCCGGAGGTAACCCCCTATCGCCGGTGGGACCTGCTGGAGCGCCGCGAGTCCGGCCGATTGCATCTGTGGCCCATTGCGCGTTGCAGCCGCAGAATAGGCTGCCATTATCGCCTGGATGACTGGAGGTGTCGCTTGAAGATCGATCCACACGGGATCTATCCACACGCCAACGTGGTCTTCCGCTGGCAAATAAGCGATAGAGAGGTCGGCGGCGATGGCAACGGCTTGCAGCCAGGCTGTGATATTCGTGTCCGTAATGGTTGCGTATGCCGGATCTCGCAACAATTCGACAGCGGCACCCCCGCCTTTAGGCTCATAGTTCATGGGAGCTTGTAATTCGTTGTTCAGAAGCGTTGCGCGTACGTATAGCGCGTTCCAGTGATTGATTACGGGTTCATTTATCCCGCTTTGAGCTATCTCATTTGCAATCGCTGGCGGCTCGCCTACGCCGGTCAGATTCAGGATCGGCATACCAATATCCACCAGCTTTGAGAACATCCAGACACGCGATTTTTCGAACCGCGCACGCGGCGCGTTCAAAGATACGACCGGGTAGAAATCTGAATGCGGAGTGGCATCGTATAGTGCGACCAGCGTCTGCAACGTCTGTCGGGTTGCAATTTTGCGGACCTCGAAATCGCCGACACCATTCAATCCGACGCGTTTCAGTTCTGCACTCAACACGCTATCCTTGAGTCGCGCGTAGTCCACTGGCGGGATCGGTGCTTCGCTCGCGACGAGTAGAAGGTCCGATGAGTTGGTTACGTACACATCGACATTCGGAAACTCGGTGATGAGTGCGGAAGCCATCGTCGCCATCAGTTCGTCGGTCAGTTCATACGACTGCATCCACTGAACGACCAGCCCTCCATCATTCAAATGACTACGCAGGAAACGGTAGAACTCCTGCGTGAATAGGCTCGCTACGCCGCTTACCCATGGATTGGACGGCTCGGAAATGATGACATCGAAGCGACGCTGGCCGGTGGAGAAATAGGTGCGTGCGTCATCGATATGAAGTTTCGAACGCGGATCCCGGTACGCGCGTTCGACTCGTTCGCCAAACAAACTGGCGCCTTCGACCATCGCCTGCTCAATCTCGATTGTGTCGACAATTTTTGGTGTGTCGCTGCCCAGTATTGAATGTGTGGAGAGGCCTGATCCCCAGCCGATGATTGCGACTCTCTCGGGCTTCTTATGGATTGCAAGCGGGAGCGCCGCAGCCATCGACATGGTGATTTCATCGGCAGTCGAACGATTTCCAGGATCGAGCTGAATTGATGCATCTGGCTTTCCATTGGTAGCGATTGTGCCAGTTGATCCGAATGTAAAAAACGCAATGGTAGCGGTCTTTCCGTCACGCAGGTACTCCACCTTCGCGCTTTTATCTAGATGCGTACGGCCGTGCCGGTACACGCCGGAAGCAAGAGAAAGCGGATCGAGATTTCCAAACAGCAAGCTGGTGATTGCGACGAAGATAGTGGCGAGCAGAGCGCCGCCAAGTACCCTCGGTTGGGAAGCTTGCGCCCAGCGTCTCAGCAGGAAGACACCCAGCGCAATATCCGCAAGCGCGGCGATTGTCACGGCGAGCCGCAAACCAAGCTGCGGAATCAGGAGATGCACCGCCAACATGACGCCAATAATTGCCCCGAGTGTGTTCGCGGCATAGACACGACCGATGCTTGCCTCACCCTCACCGTGGCGCAACAACGCCATGGTGAACAGCGGCAGCGTCATGCCGGCGAAAAATGCAGCCGGGAACATTACCAGCAGTGCTATGCCTGCGCTGCCGATACTGAACAGCGCGTAGCCAAGATCGTCTTTTGGAAGCACGTCCATGAACCACCCGACCCAGCGGAAGCTCTGTGCAAACATGGGCACGGACAGCAGTGCGGCAAGGCCCATCCAGATCTGCGCGTAGCCGGCATAGCTGGCCACATCCGAAATACGCTGGCTGCGCTTTCGGATCCACCACCCACCAAATGCAAGGCCCAGAATGAATGCCGAAAGCATCAATTCGAAAGAATGAATCGTGGTGCCGAGCGACTGGTTGAGCATACGGATCCAGCTGATCTCGTACACGAATGAGCTGGCGCCGGTAATCCCGGCAGCCACCAGCAGCGTGATGCGCAGCGAACTTCTCGATGCTGGCTGGGTTCGGGACGTGAGATCAGGCGTGGGCAATTTGGGCGTGCTGCCCAACACGTCCGCGCGACGCGCAATCGTCCAGGCCAGGACACCTATCAGGATGTTGAGAACGCCGGCGATTGCGACTGTTCCGGGCATGCCAACCCACGGCAACAGCAGGAATGTAGCGACCAGTGCCCCGAGCGCCGCGCCTATGCTGTTGCTGAAGTACAGGCCGCCGAGAATTTCACCGTCGGCGCGCGGCGCGATGCGCAGATACCCGCCGCTCATCAGCGGAAAGGTCATACCGAGCAGAATGCTTTGTGGCGCGATCAGAACTGCGGCGCTGCCCCACTGCCAGGCGCGGACGGCAAATATGGAATCCAGTGCCGGGTAGATCGTGCCTTGCGAAAGTGCGGTGTATTGGACGAACACGGCATGAAAACCGATGCCGGCGACACCGATGATGAGCTCAACTACGGCGTAGGCGAATATGAGGCGTTGCCAGCGAATCCCGTAGTGGCTTACCAGCCATGCGCCGATCGCCATTCCGCCCATGAAGATGGTGAGCACCAGCGTTTGCGCATAGGCCGCATGGCCGAGACTCAAGCCAAGGTAGTGCGACCAGATTGACTGGTAGATCAGCCCGGCGAAGCCGGAGGCAACGAACAGCGCAAGCAGCATGCGCTCCAACCTGATGTTTCTTTCCGCCATGTTGAATCCCCGGGGTAAGCGAAATGCTGACAGTTGAATCCTGGCGCTGCGAATCGCCAGCTTGCGAAAACACGACTTTTGTTCAATGGATTGCGTGGCTCGACATGATCAACGCGAACCGATGTTTATCACGAACGGATATTGAATGGGACATTCCTAAAACGATTCCTCGATCAGAAACCCGCGCGGAATCTCTTCTTTCTGCGGTTTGCCGGCGAGCTTCGGCATTGCTGGGGCGGGGGCGGGTGGTTCGCGTTTCGGGAGTTGCTTGAGCAGGTGGTCGATGAGGTTGAGGCGGCCGCGCTTTTGATCGTTGAAGTTGACCACGAACCACGGTGCGTAATCGGTGTGGGTGGCTTTGAGCATGCGGTCGCGGGCCTTGCCGTATTCGGCGTATTGCTGACGGGCCTTGATGTCGATCGGTGAGAGTTTGAAGCGTTTCAAGGGGTCTTCGGCGCGCTCTTGGAAGCGCTCTTCCTGTTCTTCCTGGTCGACGCTGAGCCAGTACTTGATCAGGATCAGGCCATCCTGGGTGATCAGGCGTTCGAACGCCGGGCAGTCGATGAGGAATTGTTTGGTCTGGGCGGGTGTGCAGAAACCCATGACCGTTTCGACGCCGGCGCGGTTGTACCAGCTGCGATCAAACAGAACGAGTTCGCCGGCGCTCGGCAGGTGGTCGGCATAGCGCTGGAAATACCACTGGCTGCTTTCGCGATCGTTGGGCTTCTGCAGGGCGACCGTGCGCACGTAGCGATTGTTGAGCGAGCCTTCGATGGCCTTGATTACGCCACCCTTGCCGGCCGCATCCCGGCCTTCAAAAACGATGACGACGCGCTGGCCGGTGGCAATGATCCAGTGTTGCAGGTCGATCAAGTCGCCTTGCAGGGTTTCGAGGGCTTCTTCGTATTTTTTGCGTTTCATGGATTTCAGGGGTGTGGCGTTGATTGGGTTTGTGGATGGTATGGCTTTGCTTTGTGATTGGAGTGGAAAAGCCAATGGCACTGGGCCCCTGCCTGCGCGGGGCGACGGGAAATTCAGGCATGCGGTGTGTTGATGGGCGGTGATGACAGGATGTTGGGACGAGGGGTTTGTTGCTATTGGGGTCGTGGCTTGAGCGCAAATTTGCTTGTCATCAACGCTCGCCGAGTCGAGGACGGAGGCCGGCGAGGTTGCAGGGTTTGGTGCGGGCGTCCAGCTGGCTCTCGATGATTTTTTCCCAGGCGGTGCGGCAGGCCGAGGTGGAGCCGGGCAGGCAGAAGATGAAGGTCTGGTTGGCGAGGCCGGCGAAGGCGCGTGACTGCAGGCTCGATGTGCCGATTTCCTCGATGCTGACGGCGCGGAACATTTCGCCGAATCCGGGCATGAGCTTGTCGAGCAGGGGCTCGATCGCTTCGGGTGTCGAGTCGCGACCGGTGAAGCCGGTGCCGCCGGTGATGAGGATGCCGTGGACCGAGTCGTTGGCGATCCATTGCGAGACGATGGCGCGCATCTGGTAGCGGTTGTCCTTGACGATATCTCGTTCGTGGAGGCGATGACCCGCCTCCTTCAACACTTCGACGAGGTAGTCGCCCGAGGTGTCGTTGGCGGCTGTGCGCGAGTCGGAAACGGTCAGGACGCAGAGGGTCAGGGGTGCGAATTCGGCGGAGGGTTTCATGGATTCAGCTTAAGTTGGTGCGAGGTTGGATTGTACTGCTCAGCATCCCAGCGAGCGCAGAATCCCATTGGTCGTGATGCCTTGACCAGCCGTTCGGCTGTTGAATGTCGTCACGTGACGAAGAGCATCGGGCCTGAAGGCCTCTCCTACGGCAGCATGAGTTACGACAGCGTGCGCGATGCTCGGGTTCGATGTAGGAAGCGGCTTCAGCCGCCCCGAAAAGGGACTCCCTTTGGTCGCGATGCCTGACTAGGAGCATCGGGCCTGAAGGCCTCTCCTACCAAGGCGGGCGGAGCCGCCGCGCGCAGACGCAGAGCGGGCAGCATGCGATGTGTAGCTAATTTTCGGAGTATGAGAGATGTGATCAAGAGACACTGCCTGCGCAGGGGCGACGGGAGGGTGGAGATGACCGTTGCGATCAGGCCATTCGAGCATGCGCAGATTTTTTGGCATCTCGATAGGTCAATCGAAACCACGATCTATTGCGTCAATCAATCGACGCAGGCATCAAACCCTTGCGCTGGCGATCAACCATGCGCTTCAGCAGGTTGTGGAAATCGTCGGCGAAACCTTGCATGTCGAATAGCGGACTATCGCTGCGTTGTTGCGCAAGTCGGGCATGCAACGCATTGCGGGCGTTTCGATCGCGACCGATGCGGGTGGCGAATTCGACGTAGGCGGCATCATCGGCGACGTTGAGTTCATCCATGCCGAGATGATGGTTGAGGCTGGCGGCGACACGTGAGGCGAAGGTTTCGCCTGCGCTCGTGAGGACCGGGCAACCGGCCCAGATCGCGTCCGAGGCGGTGGTGTGCGCGTTGTAGTGTGCCGTGTCGAGGAACAGGTCGGCATGCCGATATCGCGCAAGATACTCGGCTTGCGGGAGCTTGTTCATGAACACCAGGCGAGTCGGTTCGATGCCGGCCTTGGTCGCGATCGCGCGCAGGTTGTCATTGCTGTTCGCCGGTCCCGAGAGCAGCCAAAGCACGGCATCGGGGACTGCCTTGAGGATCTCGCACATGCGTCGGACGCTGCGCGGGTCGAGTTTGTAGCTGTTGTTGAAGCAGACAAAAACCGGTGCGGATTCCGGCAGGCCGCATTCCGTGCGCGTCGGCGGGTCGGCGACGATGCGACCGCAGTCCGATGGCTGGAAGCAACGTGGCAGCCAGGCGACGGCTTCCGAGTAGTGCGCTTTCGCTGTCGCCGGAAGTACCTGGCGATCGGCAATGATGTAGTCGATCCAATGCGCACCGGACGTACCCGGATAGGCCAGCCAGTTGACTTGTATTGGCGCCGGGCGCAAAGCCAGTGCTTCGCTGATATTGCCGCCGCCCCAGACGCGCAGATCGATCAGGATGTCGAGCTCCTGCGCTGCGATGCGCTCGGCCATCGATTGCGAGGTCAGTCCATCCAGCGCATGCCAGGCACGCGCTGCCGCCTGCAGACGTTGCTGGATTGGTGAGCCGTCGGCGGTCGTAGTGGCAAACAAGTGGAGTTCAATAGTGTGCTCGGCAAGTGCCTCGAAAAAGGCGACGCTGAGCAGACCGGTCGGGTGGTTGCCGAAGCCGTTTGAGGCGAAGCCGACTCGCAACGGTCGGTTTGCGTGGAATGTCGGATGCGCTGGCGCTGAACGTGTTGCCATCGGATCGACATGGTCGGCAATGCCCGCTGCGAACTGCACCGCGCATTGGTGTTGTTCGGCGGCGCTGGCGGGTTCGGCAAGGAAGCCGAACGGTGCAATATCCGCGGCGCCCTGGTTGACGAATCCACGCAATTGATTCGACAGCGTGTCGAGATCCTGCCAGTCGCAAAGCTGGCGCTTGATGAAGACCCATTGGGCGAGCGCTCCGCTCAATCCGGGATCAAGCTTGAATGCGCGCGCATGCGCTTCGACAGCGATCCCGGCTTGCTTGAGTTCATCGGCAATCTGACCGAGTTGATACGGAAAGCGGGCATCTTCCGGCGCGAGCTTTTCGGCTTCAAGGCAGGCCGTGGCCGCTTCGTCGAGGCGTCGCTGCGCCATGAGCGTCTGGGCCAGCAAAAGCAGCGCTTCGGGGTGCGCGGTCTGCTTGAGGATCATGCGCAGGATCTGCTCACATTGGCTGTGTTGGCCGAGGGCAAGTTCGGTGGCGGCGAGATTGAGCCATGCACCGAGAAATCCGGGCGCTATTCGGGTTGCAGCTTGATAGGCGTCGCGCGCCTTTTCGTGGTCACCGACGGCACGTTGTGCATTGCCGAGACCATTGAGCGCGGCTGGGTGATCGGCGGCGATGGTTTGCGCAGATTGCATGACGATCAAGGCCGCGCGTGCATCCTTTCGTGCCAGCAGGGCGCTACCGAGATTGCACAGGGTTTCGACGGATTGTGGATTCAGGGCACTGGCTTGCTTCAGCACGACAATTGCTTCGTCGACCTTGCCCATGCTGAGCAAGGCGACACCGTGCAGTCGTGCGGGTTCGACCGCGTCGGGGTATAGGTTGCGTAGCTGCGCAGCCTGATCCGCCGCAAGATCGGGGCGACCCTGGCTGATCAGGGTGGCGATATTGTCGAGTTGATCGTTCAAGGGGTTTGCTCAGCGGAGGTCGTGACAGGGAGTTCAATGCCGGACTTTATCGCGGATTGGGAAAGCGGGAGTGGGGAGTGGGGAATAGGAAATGGGAAATGCGGGTTCAGGGATACCCGCATCGTAGCCGCAAAAATCCTGGAGCTCCTTAATGGGTTTGCGGTAAATGGCTTCTCGCCTCCCAACTCCCAACTCCCCACTCCCGCTTTCCCCATTCAATCACGTTGCCCACATCACGCCCGGCGCGCATGATTGGCAAATGGACAAACCTGCCAATGCCATTCTCGCCGCTGCGAGCACGTCACCTGCCCATGCCGCGGCGATGGTCGCCAATTGCGTGGCGTACAACACCGATGGCACGCGTATTGGCGATATTACGCTCGACGAAATCAGCGATGTGCTGGAGCGGCCGGATACGTTTGTCTGGGTCGGTCTGGTTGAGCCGGATGAAGCCTTGCTGGAAAAGTTGCAGGAAGAGTTCGGCCTGCATGACCTGGCCATCGAGGATGCGCACAACGCCCATCAACGTCCGAAGATCGAGGCTTACGGCGATTCGCTTTTCATCGTTGCGCAGACCGCCCAGGTGGTCGGCACCACCATCCAGTTCGGTGAGACACATATCTTTGTTGGCAAGCGTTATCTGGTCACCGTGCGCCACGGTGCATCGCTTTCCTATGCGCCGGCGCGCCGCAATTGCGAGCAATCCCCGGACATGCTCCAGTACGGGCCGAGTTACGCCTTGTACGCGGTGCTTGATTTCATCGTCGACAATTTCATGCCGATCGTGCGCAGCTTCCGTGAGGATCTGCAGGAGCTCGAAGAGGATATTTTCGAGGATACTTTCAAGCGCGAGACCATCCGCCATCTCTACGACCTGAAAAAGGAACTGGTGACGCTTCGCCTCGCGATCGGCCCGTTGCAGGACATCCTCAATCAGCTCACGCGCATGTATCCGGGGCTGTTGCGCGATGAGGTGCGGCCGTATTTTCGTGATGTCTATGATCACGCCGCGCGCATCAACGAATCGACCGACACCATGCGCGAGATGCTGACTGCGGCGCTGAGCGTCAACCTGTCGCTGGTCACCGTGGCCCAGGGCGAAGTCGTCAAGCGCCTAGCCGGCTGGGCCGCCTTGCTCGCCGCACCAACCCTGTTGACCAGTTGGTACGGCATGAATTTTCATGGCATGCCCGAGCTCGATGAAACCTGGGGCTACCCGGTTGTGATTGGCGTCACTGCGGTCATTTGTGGCGGGTTGTTCTGGTTGTTGCGTCGAGCCAAGTGGTTGTAGCGGTCGAGTGCGTTGTTGGGAGAGGGGCCAACGTTTCGCCCTGCTACCGTCCGCAGATCTTGCGATCGCGTGCCAGCGCATCGGCCATGGGTGTCGACATCTTCTTTGACCAATTCGCAGTCAGCCAGTCGCATTGGCCGGCGTCCGCGAAAGTCTGCATGGAATCGATCAACTCGCGCGTGTAGCGGTCGGGATTCTGGCGCCAGCCGTCGAGAGTGCGGTTCAACTGTTGGTTTGCGTCTTCGCTGTGGCCCAAGCGGCGCAGCAGGTCGGCGAGCACGCTGCGTGAGCCAATGATGTAGGTATGCGACGGAGGCAGGTTCTGCAATCGGGTGCGCAACACGTCGCGCTGCAGATCAAGGGCTGCTTGCAACTGTCCCTGCGCACGCAGCACCTCGACCTTGACCTGACGGGCGCGATCCAGGGTTCCCTGGTTCGGGCTTTTCTGGTTCAGGCGCGTAGCCATGGCGACGGCCTCGTCAGCTGATCGCGATGCATTCTCGATTTGGCCGTCCTTGATCAGGTATCGAGCCAGCGGAACCAGATCAAGAACGAGATCGTTGTGGTCACCATGAAAATTCTCCTTGTCGATTCTGAAGGCTTCGTATTCGGTGCGAATTGCCTCTTCCGTTCTGCCCAGATCGAACAAGCCTCCGGCCAGATTGTTGAGGCCCTCGCCGATGAGATTGTGATTGGCCGGCAGGACGGAGCGGCGCACCTTCAAGGCTTCCCGGTAGGTTTCCAGGGCTTCGTCGAATTGTCCCCATGCAGACTGGCAGAAGGCATGCATGGTGTAGGAGTCGGCAAGCTGGATTGCGCTTTCCGGCAGCTGCTTCAGCGACGCGGCTATGGCCTTGCTGAAAATTGAATCGGCATGATCGAGATCATCAAGAAAGTAATAGGCGACACCGACCCGGTGAAGACTGCGTATCGTCTTTGCATCATCAGCTCCGAACGCGGCCTGGCGGATCTCCCAGGATTTCTGCATGGCCTTGAGCATCGGTGCATAGCGGCCGGTTCGCGAGTAGACACGGCCAAGCATGAGGTAGCTTTCGGCGATGTCGTCAGGGTTGGCGTGGTTTGCCTCGCGCAGCGCGATGGCGCTGGAAAAGTAGTGCTCGGCGTGGCCAAACTCGGAGAATCCCCAATAGACCTGGCCCATCTTGTGGGCGAGGTCGGCGCGTACCAGCGGAGCGGAATCCAGGCTGTCGAGTCGCGATGCACCCCGAGCTATCAGATCCATCACCGACGAATCCTTGCTGATGACGAAGTCCGTCGAGAGCGCGTTGCCTGCATCAAAAATATCGAGCATGAAGTCGGCGACTTCGGTGGATTTTTGCGCCTCCAGCAAGGCCGCCTGACGCAACTTCACTTCCCGATGGATGCCGAGCGAGAGCAAGGCCAGCAAGACGAGCCCGCTCGCCACCCATCGGTGATAGCGGGCGAGAAAGCGGCTCGTGCGATAGAGAGACGTCTGTTTGCGCGCCGATACCGGACGTCGTGTCAAGGCGCGCTGCAAGTCTCTGGCCATCGATGCGGCACTTGGATAGCGGTGTCGCGGATCACGATGCATGGCCTGCATGACAATGGCGTCGAGATCGCCGCTGATCTCCCGGCGATCTGCGCGGCTCGCCACGGTTGAGGGCAAGGCTGCGTCACCGGCGAGTATCGCCTCGTCGAGTTTGCTGCCCGATTCGTTCCACGGCTTGTTGCCACTCAAGGCCTCATAGAGCACAACGCCCATGGCATAGACATCGGTGGCGACCGTTATCGGTTTGCCCAGCACCTGCTCCGGTGCTGCATAGGCTGGTGTTCTTGGTTGGTAGTGGGTGCGCGTGGCGTCGGTGTCGTCGAGTCGCTTGGCTATGCCGAAATCGAGCAAGCGCGGTTCGCCGCGCTGGTCGACGAGGATGTTGCCGGGCTTGATATCGCGATGCACGATCAACTGACGATGCGCGTAATCAATCGCATCGAGCAGCTTGATCACCATCAGCACGCGCTCGCGCACCGATGATTCGGCCATCACTTCACTGAATGGACGTCCTTGCACATACTCCATGGCCAGCCATGGCACGGCATCGTCGGTAACGCCTACCTGCAGCAAGCGGGCGATATTGGGATGATCAAGTCGCGCGAGTATGGCCTGCTCGGCATAAAACCTTTTTAGCGCCCGCGGCCCGGCAAAATGACCTCGAAGAATCTTGATCGCGGCATTTCCGCCGACATCCTGTCGCTGAGCCAGGTAGACACGGCCGGCACCGCCCTCGCCGAGCAGACTCTCGATGCGAAACGGCCCGAGCAGACGACCGATCAGGCGATCCTCGGCATCCAATGTGGCAGCAGGCGATTTGCTGAGAAATTCCTCCGCGCTCTGATTCGCCTGAAGCATTCGGTGGACTTCGCTGGTGACCTGCGGGTCCGCCTCGTTGGACAACAACTCCGGCCATTCGGATGGGTCGTGATCGAGCAGATCACCAAATAGCGCCTTGGTTCTTGACCATTGATCCGGAGTCATGACTCCTCGCGCAGGGATGCCAGCAACCAGGCACGTGCGGTAACCCATTCGCGCTTTACTGTCGCCACCGACAGATCCATCAGGCTGGCGGTTTCCTCGATCGAAAATCCGGCGAAGTAGCGCAGCTCGACGACATGGACTTGTCGCTGATCAAGATCTGCCAGTCGCGAAAGAGCCAGATCCAGAGCCAGCAATTCTTCGGCATCCAGAGAATTGTCAGGTGATTTGAGTCCGTCGGTATAGGTCAGTTGCACCTGATTGCCGCCGCGCTTGAGCCGATTTACCTGGCGCGCGTGATCGGTAAGGACCCGACGCATGAGGTGTCCCGAGAGCGCGAGGAAATCGCGTTCGGCACTGAACTGCATATCCGGATAGCTGGCAACCAGCTTGAGCCATGCATCGTGGACCAGGGCGGTCGTATCGAGGCTGTGGCCGGAGCGTTCGCCGAGCAACTGGCGGTGAGCCATGTGCCTGAGACTCTGATAGAGCTCGGGCAGCAGGTGGTCAGCGCTGACACCGCAGGAACTTGCCAGCGCTTCGAGGGGATGAGTGTGACTGGCCAGCGAGGTCATTGCGGCAAGCGTCTGCTACGAGTTGAGGGTCGGTGAGTTGATCCTGGGTGCATGAGGTTTTGCTGCGGTGAGCCAGAGGTGCCGAACTACTTTACTCCACGGGGAGCGGTGAGCCGAGAGCGGTTCGCGAGGAAAGCGGTTCCCTGCAAACCTGTAGGAGGCGGCTTCAGCCGCGATGCCCTTGGTCACGTGTGGCAAAAGCATCGGGCCTGAAGGCCTCTCCTACGAAGAGCCGGAGCGGGCGCACTGGAGTGCGGGTCTCGCCGAAGTGTCCCGCGTGACCACACCGTCGTAGGAAGCGGCTTCAGCCGCGATGCCCTTGGTCAGGTGACGGCTTTCAACAGCCGAACGGCTGGTCAAAGCATCGGGCCTGAAGGCCTCTCCTACGAAAAGCCGGAGCGGGCGCACTGGGGTGCGGGTCTCGCCGAAGTGTCCCGCGTGACCACACAGTCGTAGGAGGCGGCTTTAGCCGCGATGCTTCTTGCTCGGGAATGGGGAATTGGGAATGGCAGAAGCGAAAAGCAGTTTCCCGCAAGTTCGTAAAGAGCGCATTTCGGTGAGCCGAGAACAGGCGAGCCATGAGCCAGTTTCGAGCCAGAACGCGCTTTACAACGCTGGAACTGATCTGAGCTTTCGATTCGCAACAGGAAAACCATTATGAAACAGATACTTGTATTGGCAGCATTGCTGATTGGGTTGATCTCGAGCCTGCCTTGCAGGGCAGGTTATATCAATTACCTCGGCAGCAACGTCGGCCCCATTGCTGACGGTATCGCCATCTCGGTCGAAAGCTACGGTCCGGCACGCGATGTCTATTTCGATGTGACCAGTTCGCCCGGCACGGTGGCGAACGTTGATCTCTATTTCACCGCGACCCACACCTGGATCGGAGACCTTCGTGTCACCCTGATTGCACCGAATGGCAAACGCCATCTGATTTTTGCCCGCACCGGAGCGACGTCGGCGGATAGTCCTGGATATGGTTCACGCCTTGCCGGCGAATACGAATTCTTCAGTAGCGGCAGCGACTGGTGGACGGCGGCGCAGAGCAATTCCCCGATTCCGCCCAATCTCTACCAAACCGTTGTTTCAGGCGGTGCCGGTGTCAGCGCCCCTGCGCCGGGTACCAGCATGATTGCCGCGTTTGCAGGCATTCCGGCCAATGGACGCTGGATTCTGCGCTTCGAGGATGGATTCAAAGGTGACACCGGCGAGGTATCTGCCGCACGCCTGGCTCTGGATACCATTGGCACCGATCTCCTGGTCAGTAGTGCCGATGACACTGGCAGCGGCAGCCTGCGCGCCGCCATGACTGCGGCAATCGATGGCGACCACATCGTCTTTGATCCGACATTCTTCGCCAGCTCGCGCACGATCAATCTTGAAGCCCCACTGCCTGATATCAACGCGACGATGTCGATCGAGGGCCCCGGTGCAAATCGGCTGACCGTGCAGCGCGCCTACGATGCAGCGACTGATTTCCGCATCTTCACCATCGGCAATAGTGCTGCCGGGGTCAGCCTGAGCGGCATGACGCTGAGCAATGGCCGATCGTCTAATTATGGTGGCGGCATCAAAAGTAACAGTCCATTGACCCTCAGTGGCATGAACATTGTGGGAAACCGGGTACAAGGGTTCGGTGGAGGCGTTTCGCTTCGCGGTGTCGGTGGCAGCTTTATCGACAGCAGCTTCAGCGGAAATGTCAGCTCTTTCGGTGGTGCTATTTCAATTGTCGGCAATGCCATAAATGTCAATCCGCTGCGGATCAGAAACTGCACCATTTCCGGCAATCACGCCGATTCTGTTGGTGCCATTTACAACTTAAGCGGTGATCCGGGTTCGACCTCAGTCGTCGAGATTGTCAACAGCACGATCACGGACAACACGGGCGACAGCTTCGAAGGCATTGTCAGTTGGAGCCAGAACGGTGCGGCCAGCAGCCAGATCCTGCTGCGCAACAGCATCGTCGTTGGAAATCTTCCAGGCAACCTGAGAACCCAAACGTTCGCCGATTCCGGCCCAGCCACGATCACCTCGCAAGGCTTCAATCTCAGCGACAACTACAACGGTGCCATGACGCTACTCCCCAGCGATGTCCTCGGCGATCCCAAGCTCGGACCGCTGGCGCTCAATGGCGGCAGTACGCCGACCCGCTTGCTGCTTGGCGGCAGCGCCGCGATCGATGCCGGCAACACCTCCGGCTCCGCGCGCGATCAGCGCGGGGCCGCGCGCCTGATCTGCCAACCGCCGCTGGGCAATGGTAGAGATTGCGGCGATATCGGCGCGGTTGAAATGCAGTACTTCATGGTGACCAATACCGACGATGCAGGACCCGGCAGCCTGCGTGATGCGATCACCATGGCCAACGACAATGGGGAAGATCTCGACGATATCCTGTTTGATCCCGGCGTATTCCAGACCCCGCAGACCATCACCCTTCAATCAGTGCTACCTACCATCAACAGCGCACTGACCATCAGTGGGACCGGCGCGGATCGGCTGGAGATCACCCGCGACGATTCGGCGGCGGAGTTCAGGATTTTCTACGCTGAGGCAGGCGCAGGCGGGGCGCTGAGCGGGATGACAATCAGCAATGGAAGTGCTTATTCCGGTGGCGGAATCCTCAGTCTCACTCCTCTTTCGATCACTGCCATGCGTTTCACGGGAAACCTTGCGTCAGGTGGACTCGCTGGAGGAGGCGCCTATCTGGCTGGATCTAGCTCCATCGTCACAGACAGCACCTTCGACCACAACATTTCGGTGGGTGGCGGGGCCGGAATCGCATTTGAAAGCACAGAAGGTAAAGACATGCGCATCATCAACTCAACCTTTAGCGACAATGACGGAGGTGGAGTCGGCTACATCAATTTTGATGGCACCAGTACTCTGGTTCTGATCAGCAACACCATTGCCAACAATACAGGTCAGCCTGGAATTTTTATTTTTAATCAACCCCCTGGGGTCAGTGTCAGAGCCGTCCTGCGAAATACGATCGTCGCTTATAATTTGCCGACCAATTTTAGTGGTTCCAGCTCGAGCGAGTTCGTCTCGCTCGGCCACAATCTGACCAATGACGACGATGGTCTCGTTCTCGACCAACCCAGCGATCTGTTTGATGCCGACCCCGCGCTTGCGCCGCTCGCCTTCAACGGCGGCCCGACTCCCACTCGCGCACTGCTGACCGGCAGCGGCGCGCTCGACAATGGCAACAACGAGGGCAGCGGCAAGCTCAGCGATCAACGCGGCTTCGGCTTTGCCCGAACCGTCGACCTGGCGCACGTCAACAATGGCGACGGCACCGACATTGGCGCGTACGAAGCCCAGTTCGATCCGTCTGATGTTCTGTTCGCCAACGGCTTTGATTGAGGGGAGCGGTTAGCGGGAAATGCGAATAGCGGCTTCCCGCAAGCCCGCACACCTTCGAAATTGCAGGGGCGCCCTCAGGCGCTCCTGCAATCTGGACGGCTCAGTCCTTGTCTTCTGCCGCGCCTGGCTTGTTTGACGTTCCGCCGACTTTGGCGACCACCGAGGAGGTCTTGTCGCCTTTGCGGCGCTCCTGGGCGATCTGCGTGCCGTGGACGATGAAGTAGATGTTCTCGGCGATATTGGTGGCGTGATCGCCGATGCGCTCGATGTTCTTGGCCATGAACAGCAGGTGCGTGCAGGCGGTGATGTTGCGCGGATCTTCCATCATGTAGGTGAGCAATTCGCGGAACATGCCGGTGTAGAGGCCATCGAGTTCCTCGTCGCGGGCCCAGGCGAGCAGGGCACGATCAGCATCACGATCGCGATAGGCGATCAGCACTTCGGTGATGATTTCAGCGGCGAGCTTGCCGAGTCGCGGCAGGCTGAAGACCGGGCGCACCAGGTCGACGCGATTGAGCGCGATCGCGCGCTTGGCGACATTGGCCGCGTAGTCGCCGATGCGCTCGATGTCCGATGAAATGCGCAATGCGGCAAGCACCTCGCGCAGGTCGCGGGCGATCGGCTGGCGCAGGGCGAGCATGCGGATCACATCCTGGCTGATCTCGTTCTCTAGATCATCGACCGCCTTGTCACTGGCGACGATGCGTTCGGCGGCTTCGCTGTCGCGTTCGACCACGGCGGTGATCGCTGCTTCCAGTTCATTGAGGGCGAGATCACCCATGCGCTGGATTTCGCCGGTCAGCCGGGTCAGTTCCTCGTCGTAACTTCTCACGATGTGCGGGTTGCGTTGAGACATGATCAGATCCTCAGCCGAAACGGCCGGTTATGTAGTGCTCGGTTTGCTGCTTCGCCGGTTGCGTGAAGAGTTTTTCGGTCTCTCCAAACTCGATCAGCTCGCCGAGATACATGAAGGCGGTGAAATCCGAGCAGCGTGCGGCCTGCTGCATGTTGTGGGTGACGATGGCGATGGTGAAGTGTTCGGAAAGTTCGGCGATCAGCTGTTCAATCTTGCTGGTCGCGATTGGATCGAGTGCCGAGGTCGGTTCGTCGAGCAGCAGAACCTTGGGTTTCAGGGCGACCGCACGAGCGATGCACAGGCGCTGTTGCTGACCACCGGAAAGTCCGAGTGCACTTTGCTTGAGTTTGTCCTTGACCTCATCCCACAGCGCGCCCTGGTGCAGCGCCTCCTCGACGCGCGCATCCATTTCCGGTTTCTTGAGTTTCTCGTAATGGCGGATTGCGTAGGCGATGTTTTCGTAGATCGACATCGGGAACGGTACCGGCTTCTGGAACACCATGCCGACCTTGCTGCGCAGGCGATTGAGCGAGTACTTCGGATCGAGGATGTTGTTGCCATCGAGGAGCACTTCGCCCTCGGCTTCCTGCTTGGGGTAGATCGAATAGATGCGATTGAAGACGCGCAACAGGGTCGACTTGCCGCAGCCGGAAGGGCCGATCAAGGCGGTCACGCGACGCTCGGCGATATCGAGATTGACATCCTTGAGCGCCTGGAAGCGGTCGTAGTAGAAGTTGAGATTTCTTGCGCTCATCTTCGGTGCCTTGTCGATTTCGGCATCGCGATGGGCGGCACCGACAATCGGCGCGGACATGGCAAAGCTCTGTTCATTCATGGCGGGATTGGCTCCTCGAAAGAATGGCTCGCGCGAGCAGACTCAGCACCAGCACGAAGAAAGTCAGCACCAGTGCACCGGCCCAGGCCAGGGTCTGCCAGTTCTCGTAGGGGCTGGCGGTGAACTGGTTCATGACAACCGGGACGCTGGCCATTGGCTGGGTCAGATCGGTGCTCCAGTACTGGTTGCCGAATGATGTGAACAACAACGGCGCGGTCTCGCCGCTGATGCGCGCAAGCGCCAGGATGATACCGGTGACAATGCCTGGCGCGGCACCGCGATAGAGCACCTGCACGATTACCTTCCATTGCGGCACGCCGAGCGACAGCGCGGCCTCGCGCATCTGCGATGGCACCAGACGCAACATCTCGTCGGTGGTGCGCACGATCACCGGCAACACGATGAAGGCCAGCGAGATTGCACCGGCAATGGCCGAGAAGCCGCCACCGGTCTGCGCCACGATCAGGGTGTAGACAAACAATCCGAGGACAATCGACGGTGCCGAAAGCAGAATGTCGTTGACGAAGCGAATGACCAGACCGATCTTGCGCGCGCCAGCGTACTCGGCCAGCCAGGTGCCCGCGGCGATACCGAGCGGGGTGCCAATGGCGATGGCCAGGCCACACATCATCATGCTGCCGTAGAACGCATTGGCGAGGCCGCCGGCTTGCTGGGGCGGGGGCGTGTTCTGCGTGAACAAGGCGATGTTGATGCCGCCGATACCCTTGCTGATTGTCGTCCACAGGATCCAGGCCAGAAAAAACAAGCCAAAGACCGCAGCGGCGCAGGACAGCAGAATCGCGATGCGATTGATCAGGGTGCGTTTGCGGTAGAGGCGCTCAACGACCCGTGACGATTCGGCTGAATTGATGATCGTGGTCATTTCAAGCCCTCGCGTCGTTGCAACTGCATCAACATCAGGCGCGCGATGGCAAGCACGAAAAAGGTGACGATGAAGAGGACAAAGCCGAGCAGGAGCAAGGCCGAGCGATAGGTGTCGGCGGCCTCGGCGAAATCATTGGCAATCAGCGCGGCGATCGTGGTTCCGGGTTCGAGCACGGAGACCGAGAAGCGCACGGTGTTGCCGACCACGTAAGTCACTGCCATGGTTTCACCGAGGGCGCGGCCGAGGCCGAGAAACACGCCGCCAATCACGGCCGACTTGGTGTAGGGCAGGACCACATCCCAGACCACTTCCCACTTCGTCGCGCCCAGCGCGTACGCGGATTCCTTGAGCCGGGTCGGCACCGTGGCAAAGACGTCACGCATGACCGAGGACACGAACGGAATGACCATGATGGCCAGCACGAAGCCCGCGGTGAGCATGCCGATGCCGATCGGCGGTCCCTGAAACACCCGGCCGATCAGGGGCAGGGTGCCGAGGTGATCGTTGAGCCATGGGGTGACGTATTCGGTCATCACCGGCACCAGCACGAACAGACCCCACATGCCGTAGATGATCGATGGAATGCCGGCAAGCAATTCAATCGCCGAGCCGACCGGACCACGCAACCAGGACGGCGCGATCTCGGTCAGGTACAAAGCGATTCCGAAACTAACAGGTACCGCAACCAGCATGGCAATGGTCGCCGTTACCAGGGTGCCGAAGATCGGCACGACGGCACCGTAGCGATTCTCTACCGGATTCCATTCGGTGGAAAAGAAGAAGCTCCAGCCTTCCTGAGCCAGCACCTCGCGACCGCCCCAGAGCATCGACAGCGCGGCTCCGGCGAGCGCAACCAGAACGAAGAAAGCGGTGAAGGCGAGCAAGTAGCTGAAGCCCTTGTCCTGCAGCTCGTCGCGGCGGGATTCGGGATTTGGCAAGGCGCCTCGTGCTGCGATTATTGTCATTGGAGAACAATTATTGAGAGTGTCGGATTGATAGCAGTTGCTTGTTCCTGGATTCGGTCCGGGCAGGCTCCAGGCTTGTCGAAAGAAGCTCAACTCACCCTTAGCCGTTCGTCCTGAACCTGTCGAAGGATGAACCCGGATCGCCGAACCGTTGAGGCAACTTCCGCTCATGCTTCGACAGGCTCAGCACGAGCGGAAGTGTGGACTCAGGGCAGGCTCGACTCACCACAAACGGTAGTTGACTACTTGATGCGATCCGCCCAATACGCCTCGATCTGCGTAACCAGGCTTTCCGGCAACGGTACATAGTCGAGCGAAGCCGCCTGCGACTTGCCATTCGCATAGCCCCAGCTGAAGAACTCGCGGGCGGCCCTGGCGCGCTCTGCATCCTTGGGCTGCGCGTGCATCAACACGAATACCGTCGCGCTGATTGGCCACGACTCATCGCCCGGTGCGTTGGTGATGACGAGGCTGAAATCCCCGGCGTTCTTCCAGTCGGCGCTGGTCGCTGCAGCGGCGAACGACTCGGCGCTTGGAACAACGTAGTTGCCGGCAGCGTTCTCCAGCCGGGTAAACGACATCGTGTTCTGCAGCGCGTAGGAAAGCTCGACATAGCCTATCGAGTTCTTGATCTGCTTGACGTATGCCGACACGCCTTCGTTGCCCTTGCCGCCGAGACCCACCGGCCATTGCACCGAGGTGCCTTCGCCGACCTTGCTTTTCCATTGCGGATTCACTTTGGAAAGGTAGTTGGTGAAGTTGAATGTCGTTCCCGAACCATCGGAACGATGCACGATGGTGATCTTGCCATCCGGCAGTGGAAGCTCTTCGTTGATCGAGCGGATCGCCGGATCATTCCAGTGGGTGATCTTGCCGAGAAAAATATCGGCGAGCAGGCTACCGCTCAGCTTGAGCTTGCCGGGCTCGATGCCGGCCACGTTGACGACCGGCACGACACCGCCAATCACCAGCGGAAACTGGACCAGTCCGGCTTCGTTGACTTCGTTTGAATCCAGTGGCTTGTCGGATGCGCCGAAGTCGACCGTGGAGGCCTTGATCTGGGCGATGCCACCGCTGGAACCGATCGACTGATAGTTGATCCTGTTGCCGGTGGCGGCGTTGTAGTCAGCCGACCACTTCGACATCAGAGGGAAGACAAACGATGATCCGGCACCGGTTACATCGGATGCCTGGGCCGTGCTTATGCCAATCGACGATGCAATCGCGATGACGGCGGCACTCAACCTGATCGAAATACTCACGTGGGCAACTCCTTGAGGATGTGCTGTGGACACGCACTTTTTACCCAATCAAGGTTGCAGGACGATGTGAGTTTTGTTTCAGGTTTGTGACAGAGGAGCGGGGAGTAGGAAGTTGGGAGTGGGGAGCAGGAAGGGCGCAGAGTGCGAGGTAATCAATCCAATGCGAGCCTGTCAGTGAGAGAAACGCAGGTTTTTGACGTTCCCACTCCCTACTCCCCGCTTATAAACGCCGGCCCCTTGCCCACCGTTTTCTCATAAACGCCCTTTCCGGCGCGCTTGTACTGGGTGAAGCCGTGTTTGCCGGCGTGGCTTTCCGAGGTGCGGTGGGCCTGGCCGGAGACGACCTGGGGAGCGCTGATGATGCGATGGATTGGTGCGTCGCATTGCGGGCACGTGGTCAGTGCTGGATCGGACAGGCGTTGCAATTGCTCAATGCCGTCGCGGCAATGCTCGCAGGCGTCCTGGTCAGGCATGTATTGATAGATCGGCATGGCTGGAGAATGCGGCCGCTGCGCTGAGTAATCAATGCGTACGTGGTTTGCCGGCCTATCGGGGATTGCTCGATTCGGCGAAATCTGACAGACGCTTCCAGCGATTGACGATCTTGCAGAACAGCTCGGCCGTGCGTTCGGTATCGTAAACCGCCGAGTGTGCTTCGTTGGCATCCCAGGATTCTCCGGATGCCGCCACGGCGCGGGCGAGCACGGTCTGACCATAGGCGAGGCCGGCCAGGCTGACCGTATCGAAATTGCTGAACGGGTGGAATGGATTGCGCTTGTGCCCGGTTCGACGCACCGCCGCGTTCAGAAAGCTCAGATCAAAGCCCGCGTTGTGGCCGACCAGGATGGCGCGCTGGCATTCTGCCGCTTTCATTGCGGCACGAACCGGCGCAAACACATAATCCAGGGCCGCGCGCTCTTCCATGGCATCGCGGAAGGGGTGATCCGGATCGATGCCGGTAATCTCAAGTGCGCGCGGATCGAGATTTGCTCCCGGAAAAGGTTCGACATGCGTGGAAACGGCAGGCTTTGGAAACACGAAACCCTCGTCATCCATGCCAATGACGACGACGGCGATCTCAAGCAGGGCATCGCGTTCGCAATCGAAACCTCCGGTTTCGACATCGACGACAACGGGCAGGAAGCCGCGGAATCGCTCGGCGATACGCGTAACGGAAGTGAATTCGGGCATCCCGGGAGAATAGCTGATCGAGCCCTGCTCTGGGTGAATCCTGACTATCCCGGCAACAAATCACGAGCAACTCCCTGCCAGAGAAGGCGCAGCCGGAAGCATCATTCGTGATCAATGGCAATCGCGCAGGCGCGGCTGAAATGAATCGGATGCACCAGTGCAACGTTCCGGTAACAATGAAGCAATACGCTGCGCGGCAATGGGATCCGTCCACCGGCCTCCAGTCAGTCCACTACAAAGAGATTGCCCATGAAGTGCTCAGCGTGTCGCCTGATGGCTTTTGCCATTGCTTTCAGTCTGGCCGCTCCGGCCGAGGCCAAAGTCGATATTGATGTCATTGGAGGCTACAAGGTTTCCTTTGAAGGTCTTGTGCAGGCCGACGGCAACTGGTTCAACAACGATGGCGCCGATCTAAACGGATCTTCAGGCAACAACGGCCGGAACAACGAGTTCGAGCTGCGCCGCGCCGACTTGATTCTCTCGGGCAAGGGCACGATGTTCGATTGGGTGCTGGGCTATGACGCCAATGCGAGCAAATACCTCGACGCCAATTTGAAAGGGAAGCTGGGGTCAAGCTACCTGCAGGCCGGTCAGTTCAAACAGCCCAATAGTCTTGAAGAGTTGAGCAGCACCAGGCACAACGACTTCATTTCCAAGGCCATGGTGACCAATCTGTTTGGTGTCGGCCGGCGTCTTGGTGCCGCCTACGGTAGAGATGCGGGGAACTGGGGCTATGTCGCCAGCGCCTTCGGTCGCGAACTGTCGCGAAATCGAGCCCAGGGCCAGGGTTTCGGCGCACGCTTCTATTACGCGCCAATCGTTGCCGAGGGCCGCTTGCTGCATTTCGGAATTTCAACGGTCAACTACGACACCGCCGGCGATATCCAGCGCTGGCGTGTTCGCCCGGGTGCCGATCTGGCCAGTGTGCGACTGATCGATACCGGCGATATCCTCGATGCCGATCGCAATCGCACGATTGGTCTCGAAGCGCTCTGGGTTGGCGGGCCATTCAAGATCCAGAGCGAAGTCATGCGCACGACCACGACGCGCACGAGCAACAGCATGGCCTCGGACTTTTCCGGCGACAGTTGGTACGTGTCCGGCATGTGGAATGTTACCGGTGAGTCCTGGGGCTACAAGGGCGGCACGCCGAAAACGAAAGAACCACGCAATCCCTCCACAGGCATGTGGCAGATCGGTCTGCGCTATGACGCCGCCAACCTCAATGACGGCGCGATCAACGGCGGCGACGAGCAAAACATCACGCTCGGGGTGAATTACTACTGGCGCTCAAACTTCAAGATCATGGTGAATTACGTCGCCGTGAAGAGCTCGAAATTCAACTCGGCGGCAGGTGGTGATGTCAGTGATGATCCGGATATCTTCGAAACCCGTTTGCAGTTTTATTGGTAGTTCGAAGGGGGCTGATCAACCTCGTTCTTGATGAGTCCAATCATCAACCGTTCGTGGTGAGCTTGTCGAACCATGATCGAAAGTTGTTTGTAGCTCTTTCGCAGGCACCGGCCCTATGATTTGGCTCCTGATGTCTACGCGGCTTCGCGTCGCGGCAGCCCTGCCAATTCATTGCTCGCCTCCCGCCCCATCGTCGCCCCTGCGCAGGCAGGGGCCCAGTGACCCTGTTCCTGATTTTGCGTCGCGGCGACGCGCGGCAACCCCGCACTTGTTCCCCTCGAATCCCACCCCACCGTCGCCCCTGCGCAGGCAGGGGCCCAGTGACCCTGTTCCTGATTTTACGTTGCAGCGAAGCGCGGCAACCCCGCACTTGTTCCCCTCGAATCCCGCCCCACCGTCGCCCCTGCGCAGGCAGGAGCCCAGTGACTTTGCTCTTGATGTTTACGCGGCTTCGCGTCGCGGCAGCCCTGCCAATTCATCGCTCGCCAACCGCCCCATCGCCGCCCCTGCCTGCGCAGAAGTGACGGTGGATTGGGAGGCGAGTGAAATCCCGGAATTGCTCCGTGCGAAGCGGGCGAAACTTCAAACTACTCGGTAGTCTTCGGCCGAAAACTGCACAAATCGCGAATCAGACAAGCAGGACAATCCGGTTTGCGTGCCTTGCACACGTAGCGACCGTGGAGGATCAGCCAGTGATGCGCGTCCAGACGAAACTCGGCAGGTATTACCTTGACCAGCTTGTCCTCGACCTGGCGCACGTCCTTGCCCTTGGCCAGTCCAGTGCGATTGGCGACGCGAAAGATATGCGTATCGACGGCGATGGTCGGTTCGCCAAAGGCGGTGTTGAGGACGACATTGGCGGTTTTGCGGCCAACACCGGGCAGGGCTTCGAGTGATTCGCGATCGCGCGGTACTTCGCCGCCGTGTTGTTCGACGAGGATCCGGCAAGTCGCGATGACATTCTTCGCCTTGGCATTGAACAGGCCAATTGTCGAAATGTATTGTTTCAAGCCTTCCTCGCCCAGGTCGAGAATCGCTTGTGGCGTATTTGCGACGGGATACAGTCGCCGTGTGGCTTTGTTGACACCGATATCGGTGGCTTGCGCGGAAAGAATCACCGCGATCAGCAATTCGAACGGCGTCTGGTAGTCGAGTTCGGTGGTCGGCTTTGGGTTGAACTCGCGCAGCCGGGTAAACATCTCGATGACGTTTTCGCGCTTCACGATGAGGAACCATCCGTGGCGTTGGACTTTGCTGCACGCTTCGCCTTGCCGCGTGCGATCGCCTCAAGCACGGCATTGCGACTGATCGGTGTTGCCTGGTTTGTATCCGATCGCTGACTTGCTTCACGCCGTGACCTGCGTTCGCCATCCTTGCCAGCGAGGCGTTGATTGCGAGCTTCAAAACGTAGTTTGGCTTGCCTCGCCCGGGTGTGAATTTCACTCCGATCGAGCGCTTGGGAAGCAGTCACAACCATCGCGATGCAGTCGACCGGGCACGGCGGAATGCAAAGCTCGCAACCGGTGCATTCCGCAGTGATGATCGTGTGCATGCGTTTGGCCGCGCCGACGATGGCATCGACCGGGCAGGCCTGGATGCATTTGGTGCAACCGATGCAGACGTCTTCATCGATGATCGCGACGGTCGGTGCTGCTTCAATTCCGAAAGTCGGGTTCAGGGGTTTCGAAGCCCGGCCGAGCAAGTCGGCCAGCGCATCGACGCCGGCTTGTCCGCCTGGCGGACACTGATCGATGTCCGCCTCGCCGCTGGCAATCGCCTCGGCATAGGGTCGACAAGCCGGATAGCCACAACGCGTGCATTGCGTTTGCGGGAGCAGGGCATCGATTTGTGCGGCCAGATTCTTGTTCACGGCATTGTTTGATTCAAGGCGGTCTCTGCCTGCGCCTGAAGTTCAGCGAATGATGTGGTCGGCCGTTCGAGCCAGTGATGGCCACAGGACTCACAACGGTACCGGTGAGTGAAGTCGTACCTGAAAATCAATGGCAAAAGAGCGATCGGCCAGAACAGGAACTGCGCGAATCGGATCCAGTCTCTCGGGCGATCGTTCCAGTGGCTGAATGTATTGCAGCAGAGCGGACAAGCTGGCATGTCGTCGACGTTGTCATTCAGCGCCAGTGCGCCTTGCCGAAATGCTTCGATCAGCTCTCTGGCAGCACTCAACTGTTCAGCGGGAACCATAAGTCTGAAGCCACCGTAGAAAATAATGCTGAACCAGTCCTGGCGAACGAAGTGCTCGTCAAACAAGTGTGCGTCGAGATCATTCGCTTGCAACAGCGCTACCAACGCCAGACCGTCGAGGTACTCATAGGTTCTCTCCACGCATCGCATGGCGACCTCCATGGACTTGCAGGATCAACGAACGGTTGCGCCGGGTTCTGCACCCGCATCCACATCCAGCAGCTTCAGATCAGCACCACCGCTGCCAGCCGAAAGAATCATGCCTTCCGACATTCCGAATCGCATTTTTCGCGGGGCGAGGTTGGCGACGAAGACGACGTTACGTCCTACCAGCTTTTCCGGTTCGGCATAGGCAGCACGAATGCCGGAGAAGATCTGGCGCTCGCCAAGTGCGCCGGCATCGAGTTTGAAGCGCAGCAGTTTGTCGGAGCCTTCGATAAATTCGCATTCGACCACTTTGCCGACGCGCAGATCGAGCTTGGCGAAATCATCAATTGAAATCACGTCGGATTCCGCCGATTCAATTTTCACTTTCGATTCTTTCGCCGCCTGTTTTGCATTTTCCGCAACGGGCTTCTCCGGCGCTGCCAGCGAATCCTTCGAGGCCTCGATCATTGCGGCAATCTGTTTCTGGTCGACCCGTGTTGCCAGCGGTTGGTAACTCTTGACCTGATGGTTACCCAGGTGGGTGGCAATATCCGCAAAGCTCTTGAAGTGATGCTCGGGCAGGGCAAGAAACGCTTCCGCGTGTGACACCAGCACGGGCAGGATCGGCTTCAATGCGCAGGCGATGGCGCGGAACACGTTGATGCCGGTCGACAGCACGACATGCAGCTCGTCGTGGCGTGCCGGATCCTTGGCCAAGGCCCACGGTGCGGTTTCGGCGATGTATTCGTTGGCGCGATCGGCGACTTGCATGATCATGCTGATGGTGCGATTGAAATCATCGTGGGTGTAATGCTCGACCGCATCCTGCAACTGGCCGACGCCTTGATCGAGCAAGCGCTTCGCCGTGCGTACGAATTCCGGCGAGGCGGATGTCGGTTCCCTGGTCCAGAAGTCAGCGGCCAGCCGGTTGTCGAAGTTTGCTTCGAGCAACTTTGCGCAGCGGCTCGCGATGTTGACGAATTTGCCGACGATATCGGCATTGACGCGCTGGCTGAAATCAGTGAGGTTCAGATCGAGATCGACGACGCCGCCCGAGGATTTCGCTGCGAAGTAGTAACGCAGATATTCCGGGTTGAGGCCGACATCGAGCCAGGTCCGCGCCTGGATGAAGGTGCCGCGTGATTTCGACATCTTCTCGCCATTGACGGTGAGATAGCCGTTGACGTGCAGGGCGGTCGGTACGCGGAACTTGGCTCCGTGCAGCATGGCCGGCCAGAACAGGCCGTGGAAATTGACGATGTCCTTGCCGATGAAATG
>NZ_DASSYD010000214.1:0-10398 GCF_035703485.1 Dokdonella sp.
GAAAGCTGGCGGACTGCCAGGAAAAAGATCCCGCCTTGAGTGAATTGTTTCTGGTCGAGGGTGATTCGGCCGGCGGTTCAGCCAAGCAGGGCCGCAATCGCAAGACCCAGGCCATCCTGCCACTGCGTGGAAAGATCCTGAATGTCGAGCGGGCGCGCTTCGACCGCATGCTTGGCTCGGCCGAAATCGGTACGCTGATCACCGCGCTCGGAACCGGCATCGGCAAGGACGAGTACAACATCGACAAATTGCGCTACCACCGCATCATCATCATGACCGATGCGGATGTCGATGGATCGCACATTCGCACCTTGTTGTTGACATTCTTTTACCGCCAGCTGCCTGAGCTTATCGAGCGGGGTCATATCTATATCGGCCAGCCGCCTCTGTACAAGCTCAAACAGGGCAAGCAGGAGATGTACCTGAAAGACGATGCAGCGCTGAACAGCTACCTCATCGCCAACGCGGTCGAAAACGCCGAATTGCTCTATAGCCCCGATGCCCCGCCATTGAGTGGGCAAGGCCTGGAGAACCTGCTGATCGACTATCAGGCTGCGTTGGATCAGACCGAACGCCTGGGTTCACGCCATGATTCGACATTGCTGCGCGCTTTCCTCGATGCGCCACCGCCAGCCGCCGACGCCTGGCAGGACGCGGATGCGCTGCAAACCTGGACCAGCACCCTGAGCAATATCATGAACCGCAGCGGATCGGGCAGGGCGCGCTATCATTTCACCATACGCAAGGCGACCGAGGAGCATCCCGCCGCGCTGCTCGTCAGACGCGAACAACACGGGACCGAGACAATCCAGGTGCTGCCAGCCAATTTCTTTGTCGGCGGAGAATTCCGAGCCATTGCGGACGCCGCCAAGCAGATTGCAGGTCTGATCCAGCCGGGAGCCCGCGTCAGCCGAGGCAACAAGTCGCTGGAGTTGACCGAAGGCGTTGCCCAGGCGCAGTCCTGGCTGATGGAAGAAGCCAAGCGCGGACGCACGATCCAGCGCTTCAAGGGACTCGGCGAAATGAACCCAGAGCAGCTCTGGGAAACCACCGTCAACCCGGAGACGCGTCGACTGCTTCAGGTCAATATCGAGGACGCCATTGCTGCCGACCAGATTTTCTCGACCCTGATGGGTGATGTCGTGGAACCAAGACGACACTTTATCGAGGAAAATGCACTGCGCGTCAGCAATCTGGATATCTGAGAAGGCCAAGACAGAAAAGATTTATTTATATAGAACAAGACGCCAACCAGAGAGGATCATCAAACCCGAAAAGCGACCGCGTTGCCTCGAAACGGGCGATCATGAATGGAATCAGGATTTTCTTTTCATGCCTATACATGCGAACGCTACGGCGGTACGCTCAAGCATCGCGACTCTATCCATTCCAGGGGTGAAGGCCACCCCGATCAAGCCATTCGAGGAGTGACCATGAAGTTTCTCAAGCTCGCACGTATCGCGCTTTGCGCGGCGGTGCTGGTGTTTGCATCGACCGCTGTCATTGCCAAGAAGCAGTCGAAGGCGGAAAACGAGTACCCGAACGCGACCCGCAGTGACGTCAAGCCGACGATGTCGGAACGTGACCAGCGCTACCTCAACAAGGCGACCGACCTGGTCAACGACGGCAAAGGCGCGGAAGCCGAGCCGCTCATCCAGAAAGTATTCGATAACAAGAGATCCAGCGATTACGCGAAAGCATTTGCGCACCAGTTGCAGGCGCAGGTGTACTGGGATGCCGACAAAGGCGATCAGTCAATTGCCGAGTACAAGGCTGCGATCGCGCTTGACGCCCTGCCCAACAGCGCGCAATTCCAGGTGATCTACGCGCTGGCGCAGACCCAATTGCAGGAAGAAAAATACCAGGAGGCGATCGCTACTCTGGAAGAGTGGGAGAAGCTGACCGGCAAACAGACGGGGGACGAACTGGCACTGAAGGCGAATGCGTACTATCGCACCGACCAGTATCAGCTCGCGGTCGACACGATGAAGCGTGCATTGGCCACCGACGATGAGCCCAAGGAGAGCTGGAACCAGATTCTCATGGCCAGTCTTTTTGAACTGGACCAGTATGACGAGGCCGCCAACATACTCAAGGCACAACTGGCGAAAAGTCCCAAAGACGTCAAGCTGATAAACCAACTGGCCAAGGTCTACATCAACGCGGACAAATATCCGCAGGCCATCGAAGTTCTCAGCAAGGCAAAAGCGCAAGGTTTGATCAACAGCGCGGACGACTACGTCCAGCTGGCCAAACTCTATGCCAACGCCGACCAGCCCAAAGAAGCCGCCGCAACACTCAAGGAAGGCATGGAAAAGGGCATCGTCGAATCCAACTACGAAAATACCAAACTGCTCGGCGACGTCTGCAACCAGGCCGACGATGAAGCCTGTGCGATTGACGCCTACCAGAGAGCCTCCGCACAGTCCAAGGACGGCAACGCCGACTATCAGCTCGGTTACATGCTGTTCTATGCTGATCGTGGCCCCGAGGCAAAAGTAGCGCTTGATCGCGCCATCCAGAAAGGTGGACTGCGCCAGGAAGGTGAGGCCTATATCCTCCTCGGCGACGTCGAAAGCTATGCGGACAACAATGCTGCAGCGCTTGCCGCCTGGAGGAAAGCAGAGGGCTTCCCAAGCACCAAAACAATGGCCGCGCAGCGAATCAAGGTCATCAGTTCCGGTGTCAAACTCAAACGCACGAGCAAGAAGAAATGACGTTTGCGCGAGCAAATCGACGGTTCACCAGCGTGACCGAAGCAACATTCATCCACTCTGACCCTTGTCGAAAAGCACATGGGTGTTGTACCGTGCCGGGTCACGCTTTGCGCGATTGGCGGCAGCCACATCCGCGGGGAATCTTGCGGATCGCACACAAGAACAACAACTGTTTGGTTAACACCGATGGCTGACGTCTACGAAACTTCAAACAACAAGTTCAACTGGCTCCGGGTCATGGCTCTGACCGGTGCGTTCGGCGTGCATTTCTTTGCTCTTGCCCTGTTGGCGACTCCGGCAGCACCACCGGAAGCGGCCAAAAAGAAGGTCGACAACAAGGTGACGGTCGAATTCATCGAACCGCCACCACCGCCACCGCCACCGCCGCCACCACCACCGGAGCCGCCGAAAAAGCCGCCACCGAAGGTGATCGAGAAGATCAAGCCACCGCCGACTCCGCCACCGGAGCCGCCGCCACCAGTCATCGTCGAGGAAGCTTCGCCGATGGCCGTCGCTGCGCCACCGCCAGCACCGCCAGCACCACCGGCACCGCCAGCGGATATCGCACCGAGCGAAAATATCAGTTACCGTAGGCTGCGACCGCCGAAGTATCCGCCTCAGGCTGTACGTCAGAGGATGGAAGGCAAGGTTATTCTAAAAGTTCTGGTTGGCCTTGACGGCAAACCCGAGGAAATCACCGTAGAGAAGTCCAGCGGATATCGAGTTCTCGATCGATCAGCAATCGCGGCAGTGAAGACATGGATTTTCAACGCTGGTGTAAAGAATGGAAACGCGAGTCGCGGTTATGCTTTGGTCCCCATCGAGTTCAACCTCAACCAGTAACAATCATCTAAGGTAGCGCCATGCAGCAAGATGCCTCTTCGACCATGCCTGCGGATCAGTCAGGTGCCATGCCCCCACCGATTCCGGGTGGTGGCAACAATGCCCAAGCTATGACCCAGATGGGCTTTGATCATCTCATCCATAATTTCGATTTTATGGGATGGGTGGTCTTCATCACTCTCGTGGTCATGTCGGTGATGTCGATCTACTTCATCATTGCGAATGTCATGCGGAACGGCATCGTGAAGGCGCGCATGGAGCGTGTCATTCATGGATTCTGGGAAGCCCCTTCCGCACAGGAGGCGATCCGCTTCCTGGAAGAGCAGCCCAAGTCCGAGCCGTTCTCCAAGATCGCACTGGAAGCCGCCACCGCAGCGCAGCACCATTCGCGCAACGAAGGCAGCCGTCTGGTTGAAGCATTGAATCGATCAGAATTCATCGATCGTGCATTGCGTCAGGGTGTTGCCCGCGAAAGTATCCGACTGGAAGGCGGTTTGACCGTGCTGGCAACTGTCGGCGCCACGGCACCCTTCGTTGGTCTGCTCGGTACGGTCTGGGGCATTTATCACGCCCTGATCAAGATCGCATCGAGCGGTTCGGCATCGATGGAAGCGGTCGCCGGCCCCGTCGGCGAGGCGTTGATCATGACGGCAGCTGGTCTGTTCGTCGCGATTCCTGCGGTGCTTGCCTACAACTTCTTTGCACGCAGCAACCGCCTGATCTACGCTCGCTTCGACGAGTTCGCACATGACCTGCACGACTTCTTCGCTATCGGTTCCCGCGTTGAAGGTGGAGCAGCAGCCCCGGCACCCGCAGCTGCGAGGAAGTAAGCCATGGCCTTTTCATCAAATTCGGGTGGCGGCCCGATGGCGGAAATCAACGTCACGCCGCTGGTGGACGTGATGCTGGTGTTGTTGATCATCTTCATGATCACCGCACCTTTGATGACCCACAAGATTCGCATCGATCTGCCACAGCCAAGCAAGGATCCGCCGCCAGAGCTGAATCTGCCGGATCCGATCGATCTCGCAGTCAAGGAAAACGGCGAGCTGTATTGGAACGACGAGGCCATCACTGAAGCCATGCTCGCAGCCCAGCTCAGAGTAGCTGCGCAAAAGACTCCGCAGCCTGAACTTCAGATCCGAGCTGACAAGACCACCCAGTACCAGCTGATTGCAACGGTTATGTCCAATGCAAAGAGCGCGGGAATGGTCAAGATCGGATTCATAACGGCCCAAGCACAATCCGGGCCCTGAATTCGCGCAAGCGTCTTCGCATCAAAACAGAAAAGGCGTCGCGAAAGCGGCGCCTCTTTCTGTTGCGCGGTCTCAAGCGCTCTCGTCGATAATCGCCAGGTAGTTGTGAACCGTCTCGGCAAGGCCGTCAATCAACGCCTCGGAAAACAGCGCGTGACCAATGGAGACCTCGGAAATCCATGGCGCCGCAGTCAGCAGCACGCCAAGATTCTTCTGATCGAGATCGTGTCCTGCATTGACGCCGAGACCACAAGCAATCGCCGACCTCCCTGTGGCAACGCAGGCTTCAAGCTGCTCACCAAAGTCACCTGACTCGAACGCCGCTGCGTACGGCCCGGTATAGATCTCGATACGATCTGCGCCACTCTCGGCAAAACGCTCAAGGACACGGCAACCGACGTCGACAAAGAGACTGACGCGACAACCTTCAGCCTTGAACTCTCGGATTCGTTCCCTGAGCAAACGGAAATCCGTATCGCCGTCAAAACCGTGGTCCGAGGTCAGCTGGCCATCGCCATCGGGGACCAGTGTCACCTGGGCCGGACGGGTCCTGCGCACAAGCTCGATCAAACCCGGATATCCAGGTCTTGGCGGAGCAAAGGGATTGCCTTCGATATTGAACTCCGCGCCATCGAGCACGGCCGCAATCGAGGTGACATCCGCACCCCGGATATGCCGCTGATCGGGTCGCGGATGGACGGTAATGCCATGACAGCCCGCGGCCAACGCAAGCTTGGCCGCTACCACCGGATCGGGAGCAAAGCCGCCGCGGGAATTGCGCAGAACTGCGACCTTGTTTACGTTGACACTGAGCCTGGTCAAGATCGATTACCCGATCGAAAGAATCAAGTTTAGCAGTCCGTCGGCCTGCAACCGGTCAGTCGGAGATTGCTTGCTACTGTCATCCTCACCGGCGCTGTCAAAACTCCTGGTCCAGGCTATTTGCAAGACTCCGGCTTGCTACTCCAGATAACCGGATCCCAAAATTTGCCATCACGCCATTCGTTGCGCTGATCCACATTCAAGCGGGCGGCGAGGAAGTACGCGGTGACCGGCGCGACGTCGACGACAAGTGTCTTGTAGCGATCCGCTCCAGCGCCATCCCTGAAGCTCTGATTGAACGCAAGATAGCGATTCTCGATCAACTCGCCGACCCTGAGTACATGCCGCCCTGCTGATACGCGATAGCTGTCACGGCGACGAAGTGGCGTCGAACTTCCGTCAATGCTGATCAAGGTCGCGCCATGCAGATGCTGCTGTCGCGGCGCATTGTCGAAGGTATTGATCCAGCCACAGCCCTTGCCCGCTGCCACCTCATTCACATCGACGGCTTTATGCGCCTGCGATGCTGTCGCCCCTACGTGGAGAGAAAATGCCGGAATCCAAACCGCTTGCCAGGTTCCGGACAGCGCCACTTTTGCGCCATCGCGTAGAACAACAAACTTTAATTGTGCGCCATCCGTGCTCGAAGCCAGCGTTTCACGCAAAACACGCCCCGCCGTCGCCGAACCATCCGCATCACTACCCAGCGACGAAAGCATCACGCCATTGAGTGAGGCAATGACATCGCCATTGCGAAAGCCAATCTTGCTCGCCAGGCCCCCCGGCGTCGTACCGAGAACGAGGAGTCCACGCTCCGCGGCGGCTCCGCTACGGGTATCGACGAGAACGCCGAGATCTGATGCGCGTTCGCCTTCGGAATCAATTTGCAGCGAAACCGTATTGGCCGGATTCGACGGCAGCTCGCCGGACTGAATCATGTCCATCAGCAAGACGCGAACCTCGCCAGCCAATCGACGCTCCGCGCGACTACTGGAATCCGAAGCCTGAACCGCCAAGCCGAACTCGCCAGATTGAGCTTGCGCGAAAAGTGCCGTGCACGACAACAGCAGACTCAGCAAGACAATTGCCCATCTCCGACCACAACCGACCCCACTAGAAAGACGCATAACCGGCTCCATCGTCAAATTCGCGTGAACCTATGTCCACCAGACACACTATCCTGCTCAACAAGCGCTTCAAGCAATTGCTTGCGCAACGTCCACAACGCTTGCAATTCCGCGTCACCGGCACCGTGGTCATACGCAGCCTGCAAATCACGATCGAGCAGGCGCAAGCGGGATTGCACGATCGAATCAACGCGACCATTGCCGTTGCCGCGCAACGCATCCTGCAAATCCTGTGATTCCATCCGCACATCCGCAACGGCATGCACACCATCGCCGACGTCCTCGGCCGGTTGCAGCACGCGCAATCCGAAAACGACAACGACAGCCAGACACACGCCAAGACCAGCGAAGCGTCGATTCCTGCGTCGCCTGAGCCGACGGTCATTCCCGGAGAGAATGCGCTCCCAAAGCGCGGGATCCGGATCAAACTCGGGTAGCAGCGAAGCAGACATCGGCCGGGCGTCAATCAACGAATCTTCATGGGTCATCTGCAACATCCTCCGGATCACGAATCACGGAATCCGCTTCGGCAATCCGCCTCAACGACCGGGCAAGAATCGATTTCGAATAACTCTCACTCTGATCGAACAACAATGCCAGCTCCTTGTGCGTGTATCCCTCCAGCTCATGCAACACCACCACAGCCCGCTCGCGCGGGCTTAGACGCATCAACAGGTTCCAGGCATCAACCCGTGCTTCTGCAGAACTGGGCGGCGCCTCCATGACAGAAAAATGGACCTCCGGATCCCTGTCATCATTTCTGCGATTGCGACGCACCACATCGATCGTGGAATTGACCACCATGCGCTTGAGCCAGCCACCGAACGGCGCCTCGCCGCGGAATTTCGAGATGCTCGCCATCATGCGCAGAAACACGTCATGAACAATATCCTCTGCCGTCGCCGGTTCGGCCACGATGCGCAACGCCAGGTTGTAACAAGAGCGACCATACAGTCGGTAGATCTTTTCGAACGCAGCAGTCTTGCCACGCCGAGCCTGCCGAAGAACCTCGGGATCCAGAATTGTTGCGAAACCGGAATTCACACCCAAGGGAAATCCATCGGCAGCCATATCCAAAAGACGAAGCAACAGGCGAAAACGTCGCAACCCGGCCGCCTGCCAAGCTGTCGGGTTCTCCCGATTGAGGCAAAATTCGGTCACTCTGTTGAGGCGACTTCTCCAACCAGCCGAACCAGATCCGACTGAGTGCCAAGCCCGCCAATCCAGGAATTGGCTGGACTAGCGCTGCAAAGGTAGCCGAACTTCGCGAATCTGATTCAGGGGAACGTTCAATTCCGCTTCACCGCGGCCGACGAGAATCCTCAACAACGCATGATTTGCGGTTACCTCCACAAGTTTTCCGGATACGCGTTTGCCATTGCTCGTGACAAAGAGCACGTCTGCGCCTCTCTGTTCGTTCAGCGCGGATAGCGGCACCACGCGATAGTCCTTCCTCTTCGCTGTTTGCGCCGGCAGTCGTTCGATCACGCCAGGCTTCCACACCAGGGCAAGTGTCGAATCCTCGGGTGGCGGCGGCGCACTGGCGATGACGCGATGATCGTTTGCAGCGACTTCTGACTCGATCGTCTGAATCGGCTCCGTTGGCCCTGATGTCATTGCTGAAGGCTCACTCACGGGCTCAGCCGCAGTCACCGATGGCTCGATGTCAGCCTGATCTCGTGGCGATTGATTTGCCGCCGAGTCGCTTCCATCCGACACGCTTGGTTGAACAGCGATGTGGTCGCCTTCCGCTGCATCGACAAGCTCGCTGGCACTTGCGAAGACCGTCTCCATCGGAACCTGTTTCGGGCTGACTCCAATCGGCTTGTCGGGATCGGCAAAGGCCAACCGAAACATGATCGGAGGTGCATCGCCGAGCCGACTTGTCACATTCAGATGACGAAGCAGATCCTGCCTCGGATACGCCGCAATTTCAGTCGGAGTCCAAGAGCTATCCGGCAAACTGGTCAAGCCAAGCGCCCCGCCGCGGGTGACCAGCTGCCTGTACAAGCCCAACAGATCCTCACTCGGCCGAATTCCTCGCGCATCGAGAAAATCCTCGATCGCTTTCACATGTCGATCAACGAACGCCGCAGAGCTGGAACCGAGCCACTGCGCACAAAACTGGTTGCGCCGGGCGAAGTAACCCGAATCCACGTACTTGATCCCGGCGCGATCGAGGCGCAGTAGTGATTGCGCCGAGAACGATTTCCACTGCGCAACATCGAATCCCGACAACTCGGCAAATCCACGAATAGAGGAGATGTTCGGATCGTCGAGATCCATCGACAGGTGAAGCTTCTTGGCGTCAGGATCAAGTCGATAATCGAATCGATCGGCTCGTTCCTGCACATCAATCCCCATGCTGATTCGATCCTTGTCACTCAATGGATCGCTACCGCAACCGAAGTTCTCGAACGGCACCAGGCTGGATGCGCCCAGCCACCCCGAGAGCGTGTCGTCGCTATCCGTCTGGCCAAAGCGCAGCGCCTTCGTTCGAACGCTTGCGCGTTCAGGAAAGCCGGATTCGGGTGCAACCAGGCGGCCAAGGAGCCAGAGCGCATTGCCACCCCTGATATCAGCCGTCCGTGCATGTAGTTGACCCTCCCGGCCCGCCAGATGAAGCACGAGCCGGGGTTCCTGCAAACGCATGCTGCCATCAAGCGCGACCCCCGCACTGGAAAATGTCAGTGTGGCCAATGGCTCAAGCGATTGCGCCAGGCTTGCGGCCGTGCGCCGTGCCGCAAACTCGAGCGTGACCCCGACGGCAATTACGGAAATCGTCACCAGCAACAGGATTCTGCGCCATCTCATTGTCGCGCAAGCCCTCTCCAAAGACGGTTGAACCGTCTTGCGCACCCCTGCGCCCCGACGATAGCGGGATTGAACAACTGCGGCAATGGCGCGCCCGAACACATAATGAGGGTCACCCTCTCAACAAGATTCCGGTTTCCAGATCGAGATCGAAACCCGGACCCGCAAGGAGAGCGGCGCCGGGCGCACCGAATCCGCCTCAGGCCCGCCGGATCGCCATCACCACAACCAGCAGAATGATTGCGCCGATCATGGCGTGGATAACACTTCCGATCAGACCACCGCCGATGACGATTCCGACGCGTGGCAACAGCCAGCTCGAGATCAAGGCGCCAAGAATGCCAATGACAATGTTGCCGACAAGCCCCAAACCACGACCCTTGACGATCAGTCCGGCAAGCCAGCCGGCCAGCGCACCAACAAAGAGCAGAATCAACAAACCTTCAACAGTCATGAGCTTCTCTCCAGTATGCCGCGAGGTGCGGCACCGACATCATGCCCCACTTCATCAGCGCTGCCTCAACCATGACAGGACCAGTCCGCCCGGTCAGGAAACCTGATTGGAGAACGGATCCGCTTGTGAGGCTTTCGCTTTGGCCTGCGCCGATTGATCCTTGGCTTTGGCCAGTGCCTTGTCACGAATGGCCTGCAAGGCCTCAGGCGGCAACATCGCGGCGTCGGGTCGAGAATTCGCCGAGATGCGCGCGGCGGCCATCGAAAAGACCGCGCCAAACAGCCCGACGACGATCATCAACAAGGCCAAGCCAAGTACCCCGGGACTGCGCGTCAGCAGCGCCATGATCAATCCCAGCAGCGTTA
>NZ_DASSYD010000017.1:0-42432 GCF_035703485.1 Dokdonella sp.
GGTCTGGCGGGCGGTGCAGGAGCATCGGGTGACCGCGTGCCCGACGGGCGATCTTCCGAACCCCCAATCCCGTCTCCCGTCTCCCGTCTCTCCCTCATCGCTGCACTTGATCGCGACTACGCCATCGGCAAGGGCAATGCCTTGCCCTGGCATCTGCCGGATGACCTCACGCGGTTCAAGGCGCTGACCTTGGGCAAGACCGTGCTGATGGGGCGCAAGACGGCACTGTCGATTGGCCGGAGTTTGCCGGGCAGAACCAACCTGGTGATGTCGCGCAACGGCGATGTGCCGTTTGCCGGGCAGATTGGCGTCGATTCTCTGGATGCCGCCGTCGCCCAAGCCAGCGGAGATGAGCTGATGGTCATTGGAGGTGGTGAAATCTACGCATTGGCCATCGCGCGCGCCGAGCGCATGCATTTGACCTGGGTCGATACCCAGGCCGCATCGGCTGATACGTATTTTCCGCACTTCGATGCTGCTCAGTGGAAGGTCATCGCCGACACGGCGCATGCGGTCGATGAAAAGCACGCCGTCGCGTTTCGCTTTGTTGACTACGTTCGAAAGCCGGTCAACAGCTAGGCCTGTTCGCACTATTACGACGATGGCGCCGGAATAGTGCGAACAGGCCCTAGTCGGTCTTGCCTTGAGGCACGGGCCGATCGGATTTGAGGACGACGTATTCGGGTTCCTCGACATCGATGCGCATGGCCGTCAATGCGCCGCCCCAGACGCAGCCGGTATCGATCGCGTGGACGCCGAGACCGGCGAAACGGCCCAGGGTCGACCAGTGGCCGCAGACAATTCGCAGTTCGCGAGGAATGTGGCCGGGTACCGAGAACCATGGGTAAATCCCCGGACGCTGGGTTCCGGGCATGCCTTTCTCTGAAAACGCGATCCGGCCGCGAATGTCGCAAAAACGCATCCGGGTCAGCACATTGATGCCGGCACGAAGGCGATCAATGCCTCGCAGTCGCGCCGACCAGGTATCCGGCTTGTTGCCGAACATCTGGCGCAGCAATCGCTTGTAGTCGTTGGCGCGCAGTTGTGATTCGATTTCCCGGGCAACGCTTTCGGCGCGGGCGAGATTCCAGTTCGGGGCGAGGCCGGCGTGGATCATCATCGTGCCGAGATCGCGATCCACATGCAGCAAGGGACGCTGACGCAGCCAGCCGAGCAGCTCTTCGCGATCAGGCGCAAACAACACGGCACGCAGCTCCGGATTGACCCTGGCCTGATCCTTTTCACTACGCGCGCTGACGGCGAGCAGGGAAAGATCGTGGTTGCCGAGGGTGACCACGGTTCGCTCATTGAGCGATTTGATCAGGCGCAAAACCTCCAGCGATTGGCCGCCACGATTGACCAGGTCGCCACAAAACCACAGCTCATCCCGTGCCGGATCATGGTTGAGCTTGTCGATTAGCCGGGCCAGTTCGTCGTAGCAGCCCTGAATGTCTCCGATCGCCCAGACCGCCATGTCAGAGCGTCTCGTCTGGGTGATCGAAAGTCGATCCGGCGCTGGGCATCAGTGCAGAGTCCGCGGGATCGAAAGCACGAACGAGGGGATGGTCGCATCAAAATGCGTTCCGTCATCGGCGAGCATCTGGTAGCTGCCATGCATCGTCCCGACGGCAGTTTCGAGTACTGCTCCCGACGTGTATTCGTAACCTTCGCCAGGGCGCAGCGAAGGTTGTTCGCCGACAACGCCGTCACCATGAACCTCACGGATGTCACCGTTGGAATCGGTGATGACCCAGCGGCGGCTGATCAGGCGGGCACCCATTTTTCCGCGATTGTGGATGGTGATCGTGTACGAGAACACGTAGCGGTTTTCCTGCGGCTTCGATTGATCATCGATGAAGCAGGCTTCGACCGAAACGGCAATATCATGGAGTTTCTTGGCATTCATGCAGTGATTGTCGGGGAGTGGGCGACGTGCGGCAAGCTGCATTCGCGGGCAAGTGCGCTGCTGGCCCGGAATCGTGAGGCCTAGCCGGTTTGTTGCCGAGCAAGAAACTCGGCAAGCCGAACGAAGGATGGTGGTGAAATCTGCTCGGCACGGGCACGCGGATCGATGTCGACAGCACGCAGATCATCGGCGCTGGCGAGACCGTCCAGCGAATTGGAAAGCGTCTTGCGCCGCTGTCCGAAAGCGGCACGCACCAAGCGCGCAATCGAATCAAGCAGTTCGACCGGGCGCTGTTCGCGTGGCAGCGGGGTAAGCCGGACCACCGCCGAATCAACCTTGGGTGGCGGACGGAATGCCTGCGGCGGAACCGGCAGCAGCGGTTCGACCCGGCAGGCCAGTTGCAGCATTACGCTGAGGCGTCCGTAGACTTTGCTGCCGGGCGCGGCCGCCATGCGATCGACCACCTCTTTTTGCAGCATGAAGATCATGTCCTCGATGGCATCCAGGTGGGTGATGCAATGAAACAGGATTGGTGACGAGATGTTGTAGGGCAGGTTGCCGATGATGCGCAGTTTGCTGGCATTGCCGGCGAGTTGGCTCAGATCGACATTGAGCACATCGGCATTGATGATTTCGACTTCGCCGATGCCTTCGCAGCGCGCCTTGATTCGCGGTACCAGATCCCGATCCAGTTCGATCACGGTCAGCTTGCCGGCTTTGCGCAGCAACGGCAGAGTGATCGCGCCTTCGCCGGGTCCGATTTCGATGAGGCGTTGGCCAGGCATAGGTGCGACCGCCTGGACGATGCGCGAGATGATCTCTTCATCGTGCAGAAAGTGCTGGCCGAAGCGCTTGCGCGTGACGTGGGGCGCATCGGCGGATCGTTCGAAAGTTCGGCTCACGGAGATTGTTTGCCATCAGGCGCTGAAATCGGGTCCGCTAGGGTACGCGAGAACCTGGCAGGCTGCGAAAATTTCCATGTCGCAATGGCTTCGGCACTCGTAAAATGCGCAATTCTCGCCCAGACCTCGCGGTCTGCCGATGGTGAGCTAAAAATTGGATGGTGCGGGCTTTTGCATCGCCACAAAACGGGATTCGGATGCCGGTTTCTTCGCTGATTCGCCTGCTTTTGCTAGGAATGATCTGGGGCGCATCGTTCCTGTTTCAGCGCATCACCGTGCCGGTGGTGGGCGCGCCGTTCACGGCGGCGATACGCATCGTGCTCTCGGCACTCATGTTGGTACTCGTGTTGCGCCTGCTCGGGCGCGCACTGGATTTGCGCAGGCAATGGCGTGCCTGGCTCTGGCTTGGCACGATCAGCGCGGCGCTGCCGTTTCTGTGTTTTGCCTACGCGGCGCGCAGCCTGCCGGCCGGCTACATGGCGGTGATCAATGCGACCGTGCCATTGCTGACCGTGATCATGGCTTCGATCATGCTGCGCGCGCGGCCATCGTGGTCTAAACGAATCGGTGTCGTGGTCGGCTTGCTCGGGGTCGGCGTACTGGCCCGCTATGGCAGCCTTGGCATGAATCAACAGACCCTCATTGCGATCGGCCTGTGCTTTTTTGCATCGACTCTGTATGCCTACAGCTCACTGTTCATCCGTCAGCGTCATGCCAGCGTCAATCCGTTGGTGCTGGCTGGTTCCAGTCAGCTCGGCGCAGCCATCGTGATCCTGCCGCTCGGTTTGTGGAGTTTGCCAGCCACCTGGCCTGATCCCGGAGTGATCATCTGCCTGCTTGCGCTGGGCTTGATCTGTACGGGACTGGCATATGTGCTCTACTTTCGCCTGATCAGTGACGTCGGCAGCGAAAAGGCCGTGACCAATACCTTTCTGGTGCCGGTATTCGCCCAGCTATGGGGTGCCCTGTTCCTGCATGAGAGGCTGACCGTGGCCGGTGCCGTTGGCTTTGCTCTGGTTTTGCTTGCGATTGCCCTCGTCCTGGAGTTCCATCCCTGGCGTCAGCGTGTAGCCTGATCGCGTAGTCGGTCGCTATCGCCCCGCCTGTTGGCGATGGGCTGCGAGTTCAATGGCGAGGTCCACTGCGGCGTGCAGGCTGCCGGCATCGGCACGGCCCGAACCGGCAAGATCCAGCGCCGTGCCGTGATCGACCGAGGTGCGGATCCAGGGCAAGCCCAGACTGACATTGACGGCATGGCCGAAGCCTGCGTGTTTTAGCACGGGCAAGCCCTGGTCGTGATACATCGCCAGCACCGCATCGAAATGTTCGAGGTGCATGGGTACGAAGGCGGTGTCGGCTGGCAGCGGACCGATCAGGCTCATGCCTTCGCCGCGCAATTGTTCGAGTACGGGAGTGATTGTTTCGATTTCTTCGCGGCCCATGTGCCCGCCCTCGCCAGCGTGCGGGTTGAGACCAAGTACGGCAATTCGCGGTGTGTTGATGGCAAATCGCTGGCGCAAATCACGATGAAGGATGCGCAGCGTTTCGAGCAAGCGCGCTCGGGTAATAGCGGCCGGAACGGAGGACAAGGGCAGGTGGGTCGTGGTCAGAGCCACCCGGAGTGACCCGGCGACCAGCATCATCACGACTTCGCAGTCGGCATGCCCGGCAAAGAATTCGGTATGCCCCGAGAACGCCACGCCAGCATCGTTGATCACGCCCTTGTGCAACGGCGCGGTGACGATCGCATCAAATTCGCCAGTGTGCGCACCATCGGCGGCGCGCTTGAGAATATCGAGCACGTGGCCAGCGTTGCGGGTATCCAGCTGACCGGCGATTGATGGTGTGGCCAGCTCGATGTCGATGACGGCAATCTGGCCGGGAACACGTCGCGTCGTGTCGATATCGTAATCGACAAATTCGATTTTTTGCCGGGTTGCGCGAGCGCGCTCGGCGAGCAACTCGATATTGCCGATCACGACGAGGTCGGCGGCGAATTCCCCGGCGGCGAGAGCGGCAACCAGTTCAGGACCGACGCCGGCGGGTTCGCCGGCAGTCAGTGCAATCCGCGGTCGTTCAGCTGCCTTTTCCGGTAGCACTTTCGGCTCCCGGAAGACGGATTTCGATGTACGCCTCAGCGCGTAGCTGGCGCAGGAAGCTCGCGTATTCTTCATCGGCCTTGCGTGAACCGATGGTTTGACGCGCCTTGTTGCGCTCGGCCTCCTCGGTTTTGTCTTCAATGCGAGTGTCGAGAAGTTCGAGAATGTGCCAGCCGGCGTCGCTCAGGAACGGCTGACTGATCTCGCCGACCTTGAGCTTGCCGAGCACCTCGGCGACCTTGTCACCATAGCCGCCGAGCACAAACCAGCCCATGTCGCCCCCAAGGTTGGCCGTCGCGGTGTCATCGGAGTTTGCCTTCGCCACCTTGGCGAAATCCGCACCCGCGACGATTTCGGCACGGAGATCCTTGATTTCCTTTTCGGCCTGCGCGGCGCTGACGATTTCGGTTGGGCGGATCATGATATGGCGCGCGTGGTATTCGGTAACCACATCGGAGGTCGGCTCACGACGCTCGATCAATTTGATGATGTGGAAGCCGTTCGGACCGCGCACGGGCGGGGCCACTTCACCCGGTTGCAGCTTGTCGGCGATCTCGGCAAATGCACTGGGCAACTCATCGTAGCCGCGCCAGCCAAGATCACCGCCATCGAGAGCATTCTGGGCATCGGAATAGCGGATTGCGGCAGCCGCAAAATCCATGCCGTTGCGCAACTGCGCACTGACCTCGTTCGCTTTCGCTTCCGCGGCAGCGATCTGATCGGCGTTGGCGCCTTCCGGAAGGGTAATCTGGATATGCCCCAGGTGCAGTTGGCCGCGTTTGACGCCGCCGCTCTTGAGCAGCAAGTCGATTTCGGTGTCACTGACCTGGACCTGGCTCTGGATGACACGCTGGCGCAGCTTCTGGATCAGCGACTCATCGCGCACGTTGTCGCGGAACTGCTCCCAGGACATGCCCTGGCTCTGGATTGCCTGACGCAACTGGTCGAGCTGCATGCGATTCTGCTTGGCAATCTGACCGAGGGTCTGATCGACCTCGGCGTCGGAAATCTTGATGCCGGTATCGTCGGCACGGGCGATTTGCAGCTTGCTCATGATCATGCGCTCGAGAACCTGGCGCTCAAGCTCGTTGCGCGGTGGCAGCTGCTCCGGCTTGTTTGCGTACTGGGCGACAACCATGCCGACCTGAAGATCAAGTTCGCTTTGCAAGATCACGTTGTTGTCGATAACGGCGACAATGCCGTCGAGCTTTTCGGTCGGCATCAATTGAGCATGGGCAATGGGTGCACCAAGGATGAAAACCAGGATCAGGGAGACAAGCAGCTTGTTCATGCGCATGAAGAGTCCGCAGCAGCCGGAAGGAAACGGGGCTGGATTGTAAGGGGGTGTGATCACGACGGCGTTAAGGAAACGTGCGTCGACAATTCTGCTTGCAGCAGACTGCCAGGCGGTGCCGCCACCTGACTGCCGGTCTGGAGCCGAATTTGTCAGTAGCCGAGAATAGCACGACGCAGGAAATCACCGGTCTTCTGGCCGATCGAACCGACACCCTTGAATTCGACTTCGAAATACAGGGCATTGGTCATGTCGCGATCGATGTTGTGCACATAGCGACGGGCCAGCAAACGCCAGGCCACACAGCAGCTATCGTGTTCAATGCCAGCGAAAGCCTCCAGTGTCTTGCGGTCGAACATCGAGTAATTCCAGCGACCAACCAGGCGCCACGAGGGATTCAGCGGAATCAGCACCGAGGCGTCGGCTTGTTCAAGCAGGTTGCGGCGGAACCGATAGGACAAATTGAATACGCCCTCACGCCCGAAACGGTTCTGGATGCCGACAGCGGAAAGATCGGTTTGATCGGTATTCGGATTCCACTGGTTGGAGAACGTCGCGCGCCAGCGGTCGTTGATGCGCAGATCGAGTTCGCCGACGTAGGTCGAGCCGTTGAAGTCCGTTTCGGCACGCCCCGGCAACTGCACGCGCTGATCACCAAAGTAGCGGATCTGACCGATGCTCGCTGAGACCCGATCAATGCCGCTGCTGTCTTCGATAAGGCGCGAAGTGAGGGCGATGGTCAGATTGTTCGCATCCATCTGTCGATCAGCACCGACAAAGCGGTTGCTGCGGAACAGCTGGCCGAAGCTGAACGGAACCTCCTGGGTGTCGAACAGTGGCAGGTTGTCCTGGTCGCGATACGGAACCCGCAAATAGTAGACACGGGGTTCCAGCGTCTGCGTATAACCCTCGCCAGCGAAATCCAGTGCGCGTTCGAAATGCAGGCCCGCATCAATGCTGGCGATCGGAGTCCCGCGATGCGGTGACTTGTCGGTATCGCGATCGATCTGGTAACTGGTGTAGCGGAAGCCCAGCTCGGGCCGGAAGAACCACGCGGCAGCTTCCATGGGGTAGGCAAGATACGGGTACAAATCGAGGCGATGAGCGTCAACCGCGCTGTCCTTGCTGAAAGAGACATATTCGGAGCGCAAGCCGGCTTCGAGATCACCAACCAGTACCTGATCAGCATCGAAGGTTGCCCGCGGCAGACGCCGATAGGGTTCGGCTGAATGGGCCAGGGTCGGATCGGTGATCTGGTATTCGTCACCACCGATGCGCGCCTTCCACCAGCTGCCCTGGCCGACGAAATACGCGCTCGATGGCAGCAAGGTGGTTGCGGCGATATCAAGACTGCGCCCGAAATCCTCAAAATAACGGTCGTCGGAGACGTGGTTGATGTTGACCAGCGCACCCCAGTTGGCATTGAAGTGGGTGGTGTTGCCCCAGTGGATCAGGCTGCGACTCGAATCGGCAGGGGTGTCACGATCGTTTGCCAACCACTCGGCTTCGAGTGTTCCGCGGCTTGAATCGGTCAGGTAGCGAAATTGTCCGCCGAGCATGAGTCCACGTTGGGTCATCAGACGTGGCGTCAGGGTCACATCGTAATTCGGCGCAAGGTTGAGGTAGTACGGCGCGCTTATGTCGATGCCACGCTCGTTGCTGTAGCCGATGGTCGGATAGAGAAAGCCTGATTTGCGCCGGTCATCGATTGGAAAGCTCGCATACGGTAGCCAGAAAATCGGTACATCGCCGACTCGAAAGGTCATGTCATGGGCACGACCGATGCCATTGGCTTGATCGAGCTCGATGTCTTCGGCGCGAAATTCCCAGCCCGGTGAATCGAGCGGACAGGTTGAGAAGGTCGCCTTGGTCAGCGCCGCATGCTCGCTGTCGACGATTTTTGCGGTAGCGGCTCGCCCGTTGCCGCGCGAGGAAAGCAGCTGATAGCGCACGTTGTTGATCGTGGCTTGATTCGGATCAGTCGTGCCTTTGGCGTCGCTGGCCGACATCAGCATGTCGCGATCCTGATAGCGAACGTTGCCTTCGGCGGTCCACTGGGTCGAGGTCCGCGCGTAGGTAAATCGATCGGCGCGAATCAGCTGGTCAAGTTGCTGGATGCTGGCATCGCCTTCAAGCGTATAGTTTTCGCCGTCGCTGGATTGGGTCTGTCGGCCCTTGATCTCGGTATCCGCCAGGCTGCGTTCGCCGCTGCTCGGCAGGTCGGCAACGTGGAAATCAAGCAGGTCACTTTTCTTGCACAGCGACCAGTCAACTGCCGGCTTTTTGCAGATCAGGGTGCCAATCGGACAGGCCGGCGACGTGTCGGCCGCCCATGCCGGAGCGGCAAGGATGATGACAATGGCGGCTGCGACAGCGCGGCGACGGAACTTGCGAAGAGTTGAGGGCAGCACAGTATTGAGGTTTGCCAAGGCTCGGGACGCGCTAGTGTAATGCTTCACCGTCATCATCGCCGAAGTTCGTCACCAGGGTTTGGATTGGACAGGGCATTGACGTGGGCGATGGTCGACTCGTACAGGGCGTTCAGGCTGTAACCGCCTTCGAGCGAAGAGATGACGCGGCCTTCGGCATGCCGGTTGGCGATACCGACCAACATTTCCGTGACCCACGAAAAATCCTCGGCAGCCAGGTTCAGACTGGCCAGCGGATCGAGGCGATGAGCATCGAATCCTGCCGATATCAATACCAGTTGCGGCGCGAAATGATCCAGCGCAGGCAGGATGCGGGTTTCGAAAGCGGCGCGGAATTCCAGGGTCCCGGCGGCGGTTGGCAGCGGGACATGAACGAGGTTGCCGACACCACACTGGTGCACTCCACCGGTACCCGGATACAGCGGCGATTGATGCGTCGAGGCGTACATCACGCGCGCGTCGGCGTGGAAAATGTCGGCTGTGCCATTACCGTGATGGACATCGAAATCAACAATGGCGATGCGCTCGATGCGGTACTCGGCCAAGGCATGCGCGGCGGCTACGGCGACATTGTTGAACAGGCAGAAGCCCATTGCCGTGTCACGTGTTGCGTGATGCCCCGGTGGGCGCACTGCACAGAATGCGCGACGCTGCGGACTGCTGAATACCGCATCGACAGCGGCGCAGACCGCACCGGCAGCGCGCAGGCCGGCGATCAGTGACCCGGGCGACATGACCGTGTCGGCATCGAGGAAGATCTGTCCGCGCAGCGGAGATGCGCCAATGACTGCATCCAGCATGGCTGGCGAATGGACGCGTGTGAGTTGTTCCCGGGTAGCCAGCGGCGCATCGAAACGTTTGGTTTGTGTGCAAGCCGGATCGTCGAGTGCTCGAAGCACGGCTTTCAGTCGTGACGGCGATTCGGGATGTCCCGGCCCGGGCTCATGGCCGAGACAATCTGCATGCGTATAGACAAGAACCATCGTGCGACTGCTGCGGATTCAGCGCTTGACGCGTTCATGTTGCCAAAGCACTTCGCCATGTGCAGAAGCTCGCGCAAGCACGCGCGCGATGACGAAAAGCAGGTCGGAAAGGCGATTCAGGTAGCGAATGGCCTCACCGCGCACGGATTCCTCACGGGACAGGGATATGACGCAGCGTTCGGCACGTCGGGCAATGGTGCGCGCCAGATGGCATTGCGCCGCGGCCATGCCGCCACCGGGCAGGATGAATTCCTTGAGGACGGGAAGATCCTCGTTGAACCCATCGAGATCATTTTCCAGACGTTCGATATCGCTGTCATGAACCATGGCCATGCCCGGAATGCACAGTTCGCCGCCAAGATTGAACAACTCGTGCTGGATACGGATCAGGACTTCGCGCACATCGTGCGCAATCTCGCATGCCAGAACCACGCCGATTGCACTGTTCAGTTCATCGGTCGTGCCGTAGGCGGAAACACGCAGCGAATCCTTGTCGACACGGGTGCCGTCACCAAGGCCGGTGCTGCCGTCATCGCCGGTACGCGTGTAGATTTTCGACAGTCGATTACCCACGGCGGGCCTGAGCGGCGGCTTGTTCGCCTGGCAGGTTCAGCCAGCGCGCAACAATGACGTGGGCGGCAACTGCGATACAGACGTACATCGCGCTGGTGCGCAGATAAGGCACGTACCAATCGGCCATGTTCTGCATCCAGCCGCTCATGCTTGGCGACACCACACTGTCACTGAGCCAGTAGAAGCTGCCGTTGGAAATGACAAAGCAGACGCTGGCAGCGGCTACCAGGCTCAGGCCGAGCAGGCCGAGCGTACGCAGACCCTGTCCCTTCATGTGCGCGCGCAGCAAACTGCCGCCAAACCACATCGCCGCGTAAGCGGCAATCAGGAACCAGTACGCCGCGGAGACACAGTAATGACTCCAGAAGCTCAGGCCCTGGCTGCTGATGACAAGAACATCAATGCCCACGGCAAGCGCCATCAAGGCCGGAAATGCCCAGCGCATCGAGCCGCGAAGATAGAAGCCGGCGAGGAAAAACACCGCCCAGGAGGCATCGGGGAGCGCACTGAAATGGTTGATGCGCGTACCCGCCATGACGAGTGCGAGAACGATGAAGATGCCGAGGCGTTGTGGCTGCGTGAGTGTCATGTTGTCAATTCCGGGAAAGCACAACCGCTATCTTAGCCGATGACTGGCTTCCCCGGGATATTCAGGATCGGACGGTCAATCGACTTCAAACCGGGTGGCATTGACGTAGCGCACGTCGAATTGACCGTTTTCGTAGCGCAGACGCGAGACCCGTGACGCATCAACGTTAATCGTCTGCGCTCGACCCGGTGGTAGTCCCAGTGCGTGGCAAAGCAGTGCGCGGATTGAACCGGCATGGGCAATCGCCAGTACGCAATCGTCATTCGCCGTTGAGCCAAGCAAGGCCGCCAGCCATGCGCCGGTGCGACGCAGGACATCGGCAAAGCTCTCACCATCCGGTGCTTCCTGAATGACCCAGTTGTCCAGCCAGTGACGATAGCTGTCTGGCTCGGATTGCATGATCTCGTTCCAGTGCCGTCCATTCCAGCGGCCATAGTCGATTTCACGCAAACGTGGATCGGTCAGCGGTTCGGTGGCAAACGCCGCGGCAAACACCTGCGCCGATTGCTGGGCGCGGCGCAGGTCGCTGGAAAAGAGAAAGCGCGGCGCGCTGCCGTTCCAGGTTGCAGCCAGTTGCTGGACGTCGGTAAAGCCCCGCGTCGACAGCGGTCGCTCCGCCTGGCCCAGACAGATGCCGGGTTCGACATCGGTGTTGCCGTGGCGAACAAGAATCAGATCCATGCATCTTCTGCAACAGAAACGTCGCTCAAGAGCCTACCACTGCCACTTGCGCTAGTCTTTGCATCCCAAGCGCTCGTTGCGTCTGTCTGGGGCAGTTGTCGATCAGCACGCGGAAAGCCAACGCTGCAAGGAATCTTCAATGAAGCCGGTCTCTGCATCCATGAGCAGTCGTCAGCACCAATTTGAAGCCCTGGTTCGAGGGCACTCGACGGATCTTTATCGCTATGCCTACTGGCTTTGTGGTCAGGACGCGCTGGCCAAGGATCTGGTTCAGGACACGTTCCTGCGCGCCTGGCGTGCACTCGACAAATTGCGCGAAGTGGGTGCGGTCAAAGCGTGGCTGATTACGATCCTGCGCCGCGAGCATGCGCGTCTGTTCGAGCGCAAGGCGATGTCATCGGATGATATCGACGATTTCGATTTGCCGGATCCGCAAGCGACACCGGAGCGCCGCACCGAAGAATCCGTTCTGCGTCAGGCGATCGCGAATCTCGACCCGAAATATCGTGAGCCACTTGTCTTGCAAGTGCTTGGCGGCTTTACCTGTGCCGAAATTGCCGAGCAGCTCGGTCTCGGTGAAGCAGCTGTAATGACCCAACTTTTCAGGGCGCGGCAGAAGTTGAAAGGGCAACTGGGATCTGAAAGCCAGAATGCCGAGGTGAGTGAGCTATGAACTGTCTGGAATTTCGCCGTCGACTCGGAAGTGAGCCTGCGAGCACGCTGGCCGCATTTGTCGCGCATCGCGAGGAGTGTGCGCGCTGCGCTTCCGCGCAGATCGCGGCGGATGAGTTTGAAAAATGCATCCGCGGATCGCTGAGCATTCCCGTGCCGGCCAATCTGGCCGATCGCATCATTCTGGCCCAGACCACGGAATTCCGTCAGCAACGGCGCAACAGCAAGCGAGGAATGGGCGCGATTGTTGTCGCGGTGGCGGCTTCGATCCTGATCGCGGTAGTTGCGCTAAGCAATCGACAAACGGAAATGCCGGCGCTTGCCGGCATGGTTGTCGAGCACCTGCAAAAGCATGTCGTCAGCGCGACGGATGCACGGAATCCAATTCCGAAACAGGATGTCATGGCCGCGTTCGCCGATCGTGGTGTGCGCCTCAACTCGGTCCCTGACGGCGTCAACTATGTGCACGAGTGCCCGGCGGGTCCTTACAAGTCGGTGCATATGGTCATGCCCGAGCGCGGTGGTCCGGTCAACGTTGTTTATGTCGTCGACAAGCCGTCTCAGCGTTCGATAGATTTCAGCCACGATGGGATGCGCGGAAGGGAGGTGCCGATCGGCAAGGGCTCGCTGGTCATGCTGGCCAGCAGCGATGGAGATTTCGATGCCATAGAGCACAGTTGGAAGCAGGCGATGGTTCAAGGCAGTACCAGCTATCTTGAAAATGCTCGTGCGTATCGGGTGGGTGTCGATCACGCCCTCAGTCCACTGGTCCGAAACACATTTCCTGCGGCGCCGTAGTTCAAGCCTGGCAGTGACGTCTTTCCTGCGGCCGGCACGACGGTATTCGCGTTGATGCATGTTCAGGTTGATTCGCGGGCGGCTCACGCGCATCTTTTCTGCGCCATGAATCGTAGTTGGGTTTGTGGCGATCAAATCGGTGTTCCGGAATCAGGCAGTTTCTGCGGAATACTTGTTGGGCCTGGGTGAGATTGCGAATTCGCAATCTTTCTCTGGTTCAGTGCGATGGAGCCCGGCGCAGTCTCGTCGGACCCTCTGTTGGAGCGCCGCTTTGGATCCGGTCGGAGTTGGCTGGATTTGAGAATGCCGCATGCCATTGAAAGGAAGCTTGTGTTGGCATGGTCTTTTGACCTGCGCGTTCGCCATGTCGGCAAACGTTGCGGGGGATGGAAGGAAAATCCTTCAGGTCGCATCAAATCAATTCAACCGTATTGGAGAACAAGACAATGAATACAATCAAAGCAGGAATCTCGGGTTTCGGTCTCGCTCTGGTCGCCGCAAGTCTGGCCAGCGTTTCAGGTCAAGCCAATGCGGCTGGGCACGACGCCGCAGCCAAAGCTGAAGTCGGTCATTGCATGGGCGTGAATGCATGCAAGGGTCATAACGACTGCAAGACCGCCGCCAATGCCTGCAAGGGTCAGGGTGCCTGCAAGGGCCAGGGTTTTGTCGCCACGAGCGCCGATGCCTGTGCTGACCTCGGTGGCAAAATGGACAAAGAGGCCGGCATGGCCATGGTCGAATCGGCTGATCACGTGAAGTGCTACGGCGCGAATGCGTGCAAAGGCCACAACGACTGCAAGACCGCTGACAATGCTTGCAAGGGTCAGGGTGCGTGCAAGGGGCAGGGCTATATCTCGATCGCTTCCGCCACTTGTGCCAATGTCGGTGGCACGACCAAGTCGTAATGACTGAGCGCGCTGAAATTGCGCGTACGCCGGCGCCCGAAGCGGATGCTTCGGGCGTTCGGCCCTGGTATGGCTACGGACTCGGTCTGCGCACCGAACATTTCGATGCCGTGCTGGATGAGAGCCCGGCGGTTGACTGGTTCGAAATCATTTCCGAAAACTTCATGGTTGCCGGTGGCAAGCCGCGTCACTATCTCGATGCCATTCGAGCGCGCTATCCGCTGGCCATGCATGGGGTGTCCCTGTCGATCGGCAGCACCGATCCGCTGGATCTCGATTATCTGCGCGAGCTGGGCCAACTGGCCCGCGATATCGAGCCGATGTGGATTTCCGATCATCTGTGCTGGACCGCGAACGGCGGCATCAATAGTCATGACCTGATGCCGTTGCCCTACACCGAAGAAGCGATCGCGCATGTCGCATCCAGGATCGGCGAGGTACAGGATTTTCTGGGGCGCGAGATTCTCATTGAGAATGTCTCGACCTATGTCAGCTTCGCCAACGCCGAGATGGACGAAGCGGCTTTTCTGAGTGAGATTGCGCGCCGCAGCGGCTGCCGTATCCTGCTTGATGTCAACAATATCTACGTCAGTTCGCGCAATCACGGCTACGACGCCGATGCCTATGTTGCGGCATTGCCCGCCGAAAAAATCTGGCAGATCCATCTGGCCGGACATAGCGACTACGGTGATTATGTAATCGATACGCACGATCATCCGGTACGCGATGAAGTCTGGGCGCTCTATGCGCGAACACTGGAGCGAGTCGGCCCGGTGACCACGATGATCGAACGCGACGACCAGATTCCACCGCTGGCCGAACTCGTTGCCGAGCTCGATCGGGCTCGGCGGATTGGCTCTGCTGCAAGGCAGCCGGCGCAGGCTGTCTGCGCATGATCCCGCTCGATTCCCTGGAGCAGCATTTCCTCGGCCATGTTCGCGGGGGCTCGGTATTTCCGCGTGAATGGTGCGCACAAGGCCTGGTCGACAGCGATATCGGCTTGTCGATCTACGCCAATGCTTATGGATCGCGTTTGCGCGAAGCGCTGGAAAATGATCACCCCGTGCTTGCCCGTTACCTTGGCGACAATCTTTGGGCCGAGTTCTGCAATGGCTATATCGAGGCGCATCCATCGCGAGTGCGTTCGCTCCGACATTTCGGCGCGCAAGGCCCGGCATGGCTTGGCTCGCAATCGCCATTCTCGGAGCATCCGGAGATCAGTGAGCTGGCTGCATTCGAGCGCGGCTTGCTTGATGTGTTTGATGCCGCCGATGCGCAACGGCTCGATTGGTCGGTCATGCAATCACTCGATGCTGCGGTCTGGCCGGACCTTCGTCTGCATTTCCATCCGAGTTTGCGCCTGCTGCCGATGCAGACCAATGCCGTCCAGATATGGCGTGCGCTGAAGGATGAAAATCGCCCGCCAGAAGTGAGCGATGCTCCTGCGCCGGCACATTTGCTCTGGCGCGACGAGGAGCGCGTGACGCGCTTTCGCCCGGCGGATGCGGTTGAGCTCGCCGCCCTGGATGCCTGCCTGCTGGATGCGCAGAACTTCGCTTCCTTGTGCGAACGATTGGCGCAGAGTCAGCCGGTTGATGAAGTGCCGACGCTGGCGGTCGGATTCCTGCGTCGATGGTTCGAGGAAGGAATCATCAGCCGTCTTGATACTGCCGCTGGCCAATAGGCTTTGCTCTGTTGAACTCGCTTCAGGTGTGTCCAGAAGCTCATTCTCGTTGTCCTGCGAAGGCAGCGATCCCGCGCCGCTGCCTTGTGTCAGCAGTGCAGGAAAACGCAATCATCGGAGTCCTGATCGGTCCTGGACTTGTCTCAGCGCTGCGCGACATAACCTCCCGGCACGCCACGCGGGCTGAAAACGATTTGCCAGAGCTGGTCTCGGCGCGAGCGGAACGCTGCTGCGGAGGCGGCCAGATAGTAGTGCCACATGCGACGAAAGCGTTCACCATAGCGAGCTGAAAGCTGCGGCCAGGACTGCTCGAAATTCTGCATCCAGGCCATCAGGGTGCGGTCATAGTAGGGTCCGAATCCGTGCCAGTCTTCGAGCACGAAGTTTTTTTCCGCTGCTTTCGAAATTTGTGCCGCAGAAGGAATCATCGAATTCGGAAAGATGTATTTGGCGATCCACGGATCGGTGTGGTTCGACGACGTATTGGCACCGATGCAATGCAGGAGAGTCAGGCCATCGTCGATCAGACAGCGGCGGACCACTTCGAAATAGCGGCGATAGTTCTTGACCCCGACATGCTCGAACATGCCGATCGAGAAGACCCTGTCGAATTGCTCATCGAGTTCACGATAGTCCTGGACGCGAATTTCGATGGGCAGCCCCCGGCAAAGCTCGCGAGCAAATTCAGCCTGCTCGTTGGAAACCGTGACGCCGACGCCGCTGATGCCATAGCGTTCGGCGGCCAGTTTCAAGGCTTCACCCCAGCCGCAGCCAATATCAAGGACGCGCATGCCGGGCACCAGTCCCAATTTTCTGCAGACGAGGTCGAGCTTGGCTTCCTGTGCAGCATCGAGATCGCCAGCCGATTTCCAATAACCACAACTGTAGACAAGACGCTTGCCAAGCATGGCGCGGAACAGGTCGTTGCCGAGATCATAGTGGCGTTCGCCAACCTCGTAGGCGCGACGCCCGCGTTGCAGGTTGCGAAACTCCGCCTTGAGCCACAATCGCGCGTCATCGATCTTGCCAGTACGTTCATCGATATGCGCATTGAGCAGCTTGAAAAGGAAGGCATCGAGCTGCACGGCATCCCACTGCTCATCCATGTAGGACTCGCCGAGACCGAGTGAGCCGTGGGCAATGACCCGCGCGTAAAACTCCTCGTCATGAATGCGGATATCCCAGGGCGCATCGCCACCGACTTCAATGCCGCAGTCGGCAAGCAGTGAGATGACGCGATTCTTGAGGCTGGCACGAGGCATGACGAAAACTCAATAGCGCAGGATCGTACGAATAACGATGATTCCAAGCAGGGCGGCCATTATCGACCCGGCGACATGAACAAAAACCAGCGCGCTCGCCCAACCCCATTGCTGGCGCAAAAGGTGATTGACAGCTTCACCGCTGAAGGTTGAGAAGGTGGTCAAGCCACCGAGAAAGCCAGTGGTGATGGCGAGCCTCCATTCCAGTGGCAAGGTCTGGAACTGGTCGAGCATGCCGATAACCATACCCATCAGAAATCCACCGATGATGTTGGCGACCAGTGTGCCCAGCGGGATTGACGGAAGTACTTCGTTGAGCGCAAGGCCGAGCATCCAGCGCACCAGGGCGCCGGCGCCGGCGCCGCCTGCGACGGCCAGCGGGGAAACCAGATTCATGCTTTTTCCTTGACGACAATGTCCATGGATTGAAGTGTGCTGATCAATCTTAATCCATGCAGCTTGCGGATGACTTGGCTTGAGCCAGTCCGTAGCATGTGCCAACCGGTATCCCGTCTGGAAAAACCCTTCGTGTCCGCCATCTCCAAGCCGAGCAATCGACGCCTTGCGCTGCTGCTCGCGGGGCTGGCGATGTTCGGTCCGTTCTCGATCGACACGATGTTTCCTGCTTTTCCGGCGATCGCTGCGCAGTTGCAAGCGAGCCCGCTGGCGATGCAGCAAACCCTCAGCGTCTACATGATCGCCTATGCGCTGATGTCGCTGGTGCATGGCCCGCTTTCCGATTCACTTGGGCGACGCAAGGTGATTCTTGTCGGAGTTGTTGTTTTCGGGCTCGCCTCGATCGGCTGTGCGATATCCACTTCGATCGGCGAATTGCTCGCTTTCCGAGCGGTGCAGGGCATGTCTGCCGGTGCCGGAATCATCGTCGGGCGAGCAATCATCCGAGACTGCTTCGAAGGTGCGCCTGCACAGCAGCTGATGTCGACGGTGTCGATGATTTTCGGTGTGGCGCCGGCGATTGCCCCGATCATTGGCGGCTGGATCATCGCTTTCGCACGCTGGCCGATGATTTTCTGGTTTCTTGCCGCATTCGCCGGCCTGCTTTGGTTCGCTTGCCTGGGAATGCTGCCGGAAACCCATCCGCCTGAGCGACGCACGCGCTTGTCACCGGGCAGCATGTTGACGACCTACGGCAAGATCCTGCGTGATCCGGTTTTCCTGCCCCTGGTGTTCGCCGGAACCCTCGGCTTCAACGCCTTGTTTGTCTATATCTCCTCGGCACCGGCCTTTGTCATCGGTTTGCTTGGGCTTGATGCCCAGCAGTTTGCCTGGTTGTTCATTCCGGCTATTGGCGGCTTGATGCTCGGTTCGTTCCTGTCCGGGTGCCTTGCTGGCCGGGTCAGTGGGCGGGCCACGATCCGATTGGGCTACGCGATCATGCTCGGTGCATCGGCGATCAATCTGATCAGCGCGTGGATGCTGCCGAAACCTGTGGTGCCGTGGTCGGTACTGCCGATCGGCTTGCACTCGATGGGCATCGGAATTGCCTTCCCGACGCTGACTCTGAACCTGCTTGATCGATTTCCGCGCCATCGTGGTGGAGCATCTTCGATGCAGGCATTTTTCAGCCTGGTCATCAGTGCCACGCTGGCAGGCGTGGTTTCACCACTGGTTTCCGACAGCAGCATGAAATTGGCCGCAACAGCGGCCGGGATCACCCTGGTCGGTTTTATCGCATGGAGAATCTGCCGTCTGATCGAGTACCGCTATCCGGCACCTTCAATTGACTAGGCCGGGTCGGCAGGAGCCGCTGCTGCGGCGTTGCTGCCGCCGAGGATTCCGCGCAGCAATCCAAAGATTTCCTCTTTGCTGCCGATTACGTTGATTTGCGCTTCGCGCGGAAAATCGGTGCCGAGGTTGACCGCGTAAGTGAGGCCGAGATCGTTGCCATCCTCATCAAAGCGATTGAAGGTTTCGACCTTGCCGATATAGGCGATGCGATTGGCATCGAGGAAGCGGCCATCCGGAATTTTTACCCAGCGTTGCATGCGATCACCTGCGCTTGTCCGTCGAAATCACCCGCCGCAGAGAAATCCCTCACTGCGGTGGGTGATCATGCCATATCAGCCCTGCCAGCCGCAGTCCTTGCCGGCATTCTGTTTCTCAAGCCAGGCATTGAGCGGGGCAAAGTAGTCGATGATCGCGCTGGCATCCATTTGCTCGCTGCCGGTCAGTTCTTTCAAGGTTTTCGGCCAGGGCTGGCTGCCACCTTTGCCAAGCATGGCCCAGAACTTCTCGCCGGCCTGTTTGTTTCCATAGATGGAGCAGTCGTTCAGAGGTCCCTGGAAACCGGCCGCCTCGCACAATGAGCGCTGGAACTGGAACTGCAGAATGTGGGCGAGGAAGTAGCGCATGTACGGCGTATTCGCGGGGACATGGTATTTCGCTCCTGGATCGAAATCCTCTTCGCTACGCGGGATTGGAGCCGAGATTCCCTGGTATTTCTGGCGCAACTGCCACCAGGCGGCATTGTAGTTTTCCGGCGTGATCGTTCCATCGAACACGCCCCAACGCCATTCATCGATCAGCTTGCCGAATGGCAGGAAAGCAATCTTCTCCAAAGCCAGTTGCATCTGCGCGTTGATCAAGGCCTTCTCGTTGTCCTTCGGCGTGCCAGCCAGACCAATCTGATGCAAATAGGCCGGGGTCAGATTGAGCTGCACGGTATCGCCGATGGCTTCGTGGAAGCCATCATGCGCACCGGTCTGGAACAGCGGCGGCAGGTTGGTGTAGGCAAGGTAGTAATAGATGTGGCCGAGTTCGTGGTAGATCGTGCGGAAATCCTCCTCGGTTGGCGTGATGCACATCTTGATACGTACATCGCCTTCAAGATTGATGTCCCAGGCACTGGCATGACAGACCACATCACGGTCACGCGGGCGCACCAGCAGTGAGCGCTCGTAGAACGTGGCGGGCAAAGCAGGCATGCCGAGAGACTGGTAGAAATCCTCGGCGCTGCGCACCATCTTCTCGGGCGTGTATTTCTGCTCCTTCAAGGCGGCAGTGACATCGACACCGGTGACGCCCGGATAGGGTTGCACCAGCGGATACAGAGCGGACCAATCCTGCGCCCACATATTGCCGGTGATATGCGCGGGGATCGTGCCATCGCCGGGCATCTTGCCGGGGTATTCTTCGTCGAGCTTGCCGCGCACATAGCACTGCAATTGCGAGTACAGCGGCTTGACCTGTCCCCAAAGGCGATCGGTTTCGCTACGCAGGTCGGCTGGATCCATGTCGTATCCGGAGCGCCAGGCCTGGCCGGCATCGGCATAACCGGTATCGCGCGCGCCTTCATTGAGCAGTTCGGCGAAGCGCTGATAGTTGGCACGCATACCGCGTCCGACCGTATGCCAGCCCTGCCAGGCTTCAAGATCCGCATCCCAATCGCGGTTTTCTGCAAGTACCTCGGACAGTTGATTGAGGTTTCTGCAGGTTTCAGGATCGTTCGGATCGGTGCAGTATTTACCGGAGCCGTAGGCGGCTCCGAGCTTGGACGCGAGGGTGGCCATTTCGGCCAGATCCGCCGGGTCATTCGGAGTTGGCATTGCACTTTGACGCTTGAGCATCTCGATGCCGCGCGCGGTTTCCGCACTGATGCCAGCTACGCCATCGAAGCGCTTCGAGGCGTCAATCGCATTCTTCAGGCGAATCAGGCTGCGCTCACTGGACTTGGCCTCGAGTACGCCAGTGTCCACCGTGATGTAGGTCGCCGCCACCCACTGTGCGGCGGCATCCTCGACATAGTGGTCGCGAATTTCCTGGTTGACCTCGGCGACGAAGACATCGGCGTCGGCAGCGGTCACGGTTTCCACCTTGGCCGAAGCGGGCGCTTTCAGGTTCGGGGAATGGCTGTTGCACGCAGCCAGTACGAAAGTGCCCGCCAGAATTGGCAGCAGCGTGAGGTTCTTCATGGATGATCTCCGCAAATCGAACCCGGAGGCTAGACCGATCGCGCATGCCGACGCAAGGCAGGAGGCAGACCGATAGGGCCAGCTGCGTCCTTCAGGCGACCGACCCATAGAGCTTCTGCCGAGTGTCCGTCCCGATCGGACGCCGCTGCATTGCGAGTCGTGCCCAATGACGTATGGACGCCTGACTCTCATCCCCCTAATATCGGCGGACTCCGTCGTCCGACGGATGGCACGGGGACAAACATGAATTTTCGCGTCGTTGCGGCAACCTTGCTTCTGGGAGCAGTGGCCATCGCTGGCGTTGTGTCGTGGACACACCAGGAGGTCGGTGACGCCGACAGCAAAGGTCCCTGGGCCAAACCGATGACGGGCGATTTTTGGGCGCATCGCGTCGCCTATCCGACCATGCATTTCAGTCCGGGCTGGTATGAGGCGGCGAAGCCGGCCGATCGGCAGATTGTTTCGAGCGTTCCTGCTGGCGAGAAGAGCTATCTGCGCTCGGTACAGTCGCCATTGACCTTGATGCCGAATGGCTGGACCTTCCTCGGGCCATCGCCGCTGCTCAGCAGCGGCTCCAAGGTTGCCGGTCGAATCAATGTGATTGCCGTCGATCCACGCGGACCTGATATCAATGGTTTGCACACCGTCTTCGCAGCATCAGATGGCGGCGGATTGTGGAAATCGACCAATTGCTGCAGTGCAGCCACTACCTGGCGCAACGTCACCGATGATCGTGCGATTGCCAGCACTGCAATCGGCGACATCTATATCGAGCCGAGCAATCCCGACGTTATCTATCTCGGTACGGGCGATCTTCGCTACGGTTCGTTTTCGTTTGGTTCTTCAGGCGTGCTCAAGAGTGTCGACAATGGTGAAACCTGGGTCGTGCTTGGTGAGGATGTGTTCAATCCCTACTATCCGCCTTCGGCAGGGCTCGGCTTCCCTCAGTACCAGGCCGTAGGCAAGGTCAGGACCAACCCGAACGATCCCGCTACGATCATCGTCGGTACCAAGACCGGCTTGTTTGTTTCCAACAATGACGGCATCGACTGGACCGGCCCTTGCTACACCAACGCCCATCTCGATCAACGCCAGGACATTACCGGTTTGATCGTCCAGGATGCCGGTGGCGGTGCCGCCCGGGTATTTGCCGCCGTCGGCACGCGAGGACTGCCGACGACCGTGCAACCCGATCTTTCCGAACTCGGCGCCAATGGTGTGTATCGCACCACGCTGCCGACAACGGGCTGTCCCGCGACCGGCGATTGGACCTTGCTCGACAACGGCTGGCCAGCCGGGACCGGCAATGGCGATCCGGCGGGCAAGACCCTCGGGCGCATTGAGCTGGCCGATTCGGCGAGCAATCCGGACACCCTTTATGCGATGGGATCCAACGCCTCGACCAGTTCGGTTCTCGGCGTCTGGCGCAGTGACGATGGTGGAAACAGCTGGGTACAACGGGCAACGAGCTCAAGCGTGCAATCGGGCGGTTGCAGCAATGCATCGGGTGGCGGCAGCCAGATGTGGTACGACGCGGGCTTGAGCGTGTTTCCCGAAAATCCGGAAATCGTCCTGCTCAGTGGCGTCGACATGTATCGATCGACCGACGGTGGCAGCACCTTCAAGGACATCACCTGCGGATACGGCAATGGCAATGTGCACGTCGATCATCATGCCCGCGCATTCCTGCCAAAACCATTTGGCGGCCATGACAGCAACAAGGTGCTCAGTGGCAGTGATGGCGGCGTCTTCTATACCGAGAACGCACAGTTCGGAACGGGCGGCGCATCCAGTGCAAACCGGCCAAGCTTCATTTCCCTGAATCAGACCATCGGTTCGATCGAGCTCTATTCCGGTGACATCACTGCCAACTTCGCCACCGCGGCGTCGCCAGGTGCCAGCGCCGGTGCGCAGGACAATGGCAGCGATGCGGTGCGCTGGAGCAATACCGATCCAGCACCGGTGCAATGGAATGTGCGCTTGGGCGGTGATGGCATCTACACACGGATCGAGCCGGTCAACGAGCTGCGCTGGTACTACTCGTCGCAGAATGGAAATCTGGTGGTTTCGCAAACAGGCCCGAATGGCGGTACGACCTCAGCCAACAACGGTTGGGGCGGCGATACCCTGAGTTTCGTCATGCCGATCGAAATCTATCGCTATGGCGCGCTTGATGTAGCCGGCAGCGGTTGTTCGTCATCGATTGGCTGCAGCTACATGCTCGGCGGCACCAACCGCGTCTGGGAAACCCTGCTCGGTGGTATTCCGAGCAGCAGCTGGTATGCCAACAGTCCGAATCTGACCAAGGACACGCTGGGCAATCGTTCCTTCATCAACCAGCTCGCGCATGCGACGAAGACCCCAAGCGTGGTTATCGCCGGCACCAACGATGGCAATGTCCAGCTCGGCTACGGCATGAATCAGGGTACGACGGACTCCGCGACCTGGGTCAATCTCACCGACAGCAATGCGGTGCTGCCGAATCGGCCGGTCATGGATGTAACGGTGGATGTAGCCGATGCGGGCAATCCGGCCGCGGCTGCGACTGGCTATGCCGTGCTCGGCGGCTTCGATCAGAATACGCCGGCGACGCCCGGGCATGTCTATCAGGTCAGCTGTCAGAACAACTGCTCGACATTCACCTGGCGCAATGTCAGTGGCAATTTGCCGAACATTCCGGTCAATGCCGTGGCGGTCAATCCGAACATGCCGAATCAGGTCTTCGCCGGCAGCGACTGGGGCCTCTACTACACCGACGATGTCAGCGCTGCATCGCCGGTCTGGTACCGGTTCGAGAACGGTCTGCCGCGCGTGATGATCTGGGATATGGCCATCGATCGCGGATTCAGCACGCTGGCCGTGTTCACGCGCGGTCGTGGTGCCTGGGCCTGGCCGCTGCCGAGCGGTCCGATCGACCTGATCTTTGCGGATGGTTTCGAAGGGCCCTGAGCGATACCCGGGAGCCAGAGTCAGGATTCGTGTGTTCGGCGTTGCCGGATCAGTTGATGGCGTTGCGTGTTGTGGGCGATAGCAGCAAACGGGTCTGCAGCCACTCGCGCGCCTCGGCCGCGTCGTTCTCGAACCACGCGCGGGTCGAGCCGAGGCGGAAGGTATAGCCCCACTCATCCATGTCGGCCATGAGTCGCTCGCGGCCGACACCGGGCAGGGCGTCGGCAAGGACAATCTGTAGATAGCAACTGGCGTCTTCTTCGGCGATTGAGTCGGTGGCATCGGTATGCACACGCGCGCGCCGCTCGGTTGGCATGACAATCAGATGGCAAGCCTCGTGCAGCACGGAATGTACCGGGGTATCAGCGCGTGCGAATACGGTTGCGCCAATCAAGCCGGCTTCCGGCTCGCCCCAGTAGCTGCCTGGAATGGGCAGCTCATCTGCGACAATTTGCAGATCGAGGTCATGCGCCCGCAACAGTTCGCGAAGCGCTGACGCATCGATATCAGCCAGGTACAGCAAGCGGGATCAGTCCTTGCCGAGTGCCGCGCCGGCTTTCTCTGGCAGCGCTACCGACAGTTCAAGCACCTCCTGATCGCCATCGCGTTCGACGTTGATCAGCACCGCATCGGGATCGACATTGACGTACTTCTTGATCACTTCGAGGATTTCGCGACGCAGGGTCGGCAGATAGTCCGGACTGTCGCGCTGGGCACGCTCCTGCGCGACGATGATGCGCAGGCGTTCCTTGGCGACATTGGCTGTGTTCTTCGGCTTGGACTTGAAGAAATCGAGAATTCCCATGCTCAACTCCTGAAGATTCGTGAGAGCAGACCTTTCTTCTGCGCATCGATGAAGCGCAGCGGCCGTTCCTCGCCAAGCAGGCGTGCAACAGCATCCTCGTAGGCAAGGCCCGCATTTGAGCCCTCATCGAGGATCACCGGTATGCCGGAATTGGATGCGGCGAGCACGCCCTCGGATTCGGGAATGACGCCGATCACCTCGATGCCGAGAATTTCCTGTACATCGGTGATGCTCATCATGTCGCCCGACTCGACCCGGCTCGGGTTGTAGCGGGTCAGCAGCAGATGTTGCTCAACCGCACCTTCTCCGATTTCGGCACGACGGGTCTTGCTTGCGAGCAGGCCGAGGATGCGATCGGAATCGCGCACACTGGAGACCTCCGGATTGACCACGACAACAGCACGATCGGCGAAATACATCGACAAGGCAGCGCCTTTTTCGATACCGGCCGGAGAATCGCAGATGACGTAATCAAAACCGTCTGCGGCCAGAGCCTTGAGCACCTTGTCGACGCCCTCCCTGGTCAATGCATCCTTGTCGCGAGTTTGCGAGGCAGCGAGAATGAACAAGCTGTCATAGCGCTTGTCCTTGATCAACGCCTGCTTGAGCGTGCATTCGTCGTTGATGACGTTGACGAAATCATAGACGACGCGACGCTCGCAACCCATGATCAAATCAAGATTGCGCAAGCCGACATCGAAATCGATAACGGCGACTTTCTTGCCACGCTTGGCCAAGCCGACCGCGATTGACGCGCTGGAGGTGGTCTTGCCCACTCCACCCTTGCCTGATGTGACGACGATATTCTCAGTCAATGTCCCAACTCCCTATGGCTCTTGTTGATTCCACCGTCAGCCGAGCCTGGCCAGCAGCAGTTTTTCCCCCTCCAGCCAGGCCTGCACGGGCTTGCCGCGCAGGTCTTCCGGAAGATCCTCGAATACTCGGTACTGGCCCGCGATGGATACCAGTTCGGCGTGAAACTCCTGGCAATAGATTCGCGCACTCTCATTGCCCTGGGCACCCGCCAGGGCGCGCCCGCGAAGCGCGCCGTAAACATGGATCGAGCCGTCCGCAATGACTTCGGCGCCGTTTGCGACCAGCTTGGTGACGACCAGATCGCCGTCACGCGCATACACCTGCTGGCCGGAGCGTACAGGGTTGTCATGATGCAGGCTGAGCACATTCGCGCGACTTGGCGGAGGCGGTGTCGACTGGCTCGCCGCTGACCTGGCGGGCGCATCGGCGACGACAACAGGTGCTGCGGCGGCGACCGGGTCGCCGCTACGCTCGAACGCAGTACGGAACTTGGCAAACAACGGCAGATCCAGCGAGCGCGCCAACTCCTCGTTTTCGGTGGTGCCATAAGACAGACCGACGGGAAGCATGCCCGCGCCGCGGATGCGCTCGAACAGATCGCGGACCTGATCTCGATCTGGCAGCGCTGGCAAGTGACTGAGATCGAGAATCACCGGCGCGTGCAGGAACAATTGCGGCGCGCTGGTCAGTCGGGCTGCCAGTTCGTCCGACAAGGCCTCCGCATCGAATCGCTTCAGACGCAGGTTGGCGACGCCGACCTGGCCGGATTTGAGTTCGGATACGGGCTCGATTGACTGGGCGGAATCGCTCATGGTGACCGCTCAACGACCGTTTGCATGGGCAACAGATTGGGCCGGAAAAGCACTGAGGCGCTCGCCGAGCCAGTCCAGATCGGGGAGTTCGCCCGATCCTGCCTTCAGATAGGTATCACGTACGAACTCGAAGCTGCACAGCGGTTTCGCCAGCAAACTGACCGGGCGACCGACCTCGGCCATGAGGTGTTGACCGACCTCGTTGAACCCGTAGGTGCCATGGAACAGGACGGCGGCGTCGTCACGCGGCTCCAGAAATACTTCGCAAGTGAGCAACGGGACGCGCAATTCGGCATAGCTGGTGACATCGCAATAGAGGATTCGACCGAGCCCGTCGCGGCGGTATGACTCGGCGATCACGATGCGATCGACATACAGAAACTCCGGGTAGCGTTCACGAAACCAGAGGAAATTCGCACTCGTATGCGCGGTATGTTCGCGCATCGCGATCAGGAAGCCGGCAATGATGCCATCGACCTCGGCAACCCGAAAATAGGAGGCGTTGGCATAGAACCAGCGCAGGCGCGATGCATCCAGCGACAGAATGCGAGGCCCGACGGCGTTGTTGAGAGCGAGCACCGAATCGAGCTCGGTCTCTCGAACGTCGCGAATTGACAGGGTCATGCGATGTGGCGCTCCGGCAGAGTTCAACGTTGCCGAATCGTTCGGCACGAAACCCGGATTATCGCATGGGCCAGATCAACGAACCATTAAGAAACAGCTATTCGGATTCAACAGTGAGTCAATAGGCCATTGCATGGCGCCCGCGACTGGCAGCCTGGCACGCTTTGCCGGTTTGGCCGAGAAATTGGCGAACTCTGGGCGCACGAAGACGCTTCACAGGGATCGTGCGATTGCCGCACCACCAATGGCACGTTTTTCCCGCGTTTTGCGTATGAATAAGCGAACACGGGCATTCCGACATACAGGCCACGAATTCAGTGGCGGCGAATGCACGAGCGGATCCGTACGATTTGGTCAAATTTTGAGGTGAAGCATGTGGAGAACGAAATCGAAACTGATGGTCGTCATTGCGACATTTGCGATCAGTTTTTCGGCTGCCGCCAAAGAAATGCCCAATGTTGATGCGCTGCGCGTCAACGCCGAACACGGTGATGCGCAAGCGCAAGCCAGCTTGGGTGAGGCGTACGCAAACGGCGAGGGGGTAGCGCGGAATTTCACTGCGGCATTCAAGTGGTTTCACAAGGCCGCAGAGCAAGGTGACGCGAATGCGCAAGATAATCTCGGCGCTTTGTACATGAAAGGCTTGGGCGTGGCAAAAAATGAGGCCACTGCCGTGAAGTGGTACCGCAAAGCCGCCGATCAAGGCGTCGCACGTGCGCAATACAACCTCGGCCTCTCGTATGTGTACGGCCAAGGTGTGGCGAAAGACAAGGCTGTAGCCACGAAATGGTTCCGCAAGGCCGCCGAACAGGGTTACGTAATGGCCCAATACAGCCTCGGCGTTTTATACGACCGCGGTGATGGCGTAATAAAAGACGAGGCCGCTGCCGTGAAATGGTATCGCAAGGCCGCCGAACAAGGCGTCGTGCAGGCGCAATACAACCTCGGTGCCATGTATGGCGGTGGCTTTGGCGTGGCAAGAGACCAGACCGCCGCAGCGAAGTGGTTCCTCAAGGCTGGCGAATTGGGCTTCGCACCCGCGCAATCCAGTCTCGGTTTCATTTATTACAACGGTGAGGGTGTAAAAAAGGATGAAGTCGCAGCTGCGCAGTGGTTCCGCAAGGCTGCCGATCAGGGTGATGCGGAGGCGCAATACAACCTTGGCAAAATGTACGAAACCGGTGAAGGCGTGGCAATGGACAAAGCCGCCGCTGCGAAGTGGTACCGCAATGCCGCCGAGCAGGGCTATGCAATGGCACAAAGCAATCTGGCCAATTTTTATGAGCACGGCGACGGCGTGGCAAGAGACAAAGCCGCCGCTGCGAAGTGGTACCGCAATGCCGCCGAACAGGGCAACGCAAATGCGCAATACAACCTCGGCATCTTTTATCTCAATGGCGATGGGGTGACAAAAGACGAAGCCGAAGCCGCGAAGTGGTTCCGCAAGGCCGCCGACCAGGGCTACGTCAAGGCCCAATTCAACCTGGGCATCGCGTACGACAATGGCGACGGCGTGGCAAAAGACCAAGCCCTGGCCACGAAGTGGTATCGCATGGCCGCTGACCTGGGTGATGCGAATGCGCAGTTCAACCTTAGCAGCAATTTCGCGCACGGCACGGGTGTGCCCCGCAACCTGGAACAGGCCTGTTACTGGCTATCGTTAGCCCGGCCCGACGCCATGCAGCCGGACGCGGAGCGTGACAAGGCTTGCGCACAGTTGGATTCAGCGCAACGCGATGCGGTGATGGTCAAGGTCGCGGAAGCGCAGTCGCAACTCAAACATCGAACGTCGGAAAGCAAGCCTTAGCGCTATTCCAGACTGGAAGCCGAACATGAACGAAGATATTCCCCCTGCCCCCGGATTGCCTTTGATCATTGCCACGATGCGAATCCTGGCCGCGCGTGGTGCCCCTCCAGCCTTGGAAAATAACCTATGCAGGCGATACCGGCGTCGAGATCGGTACACAATGCAAATGGGCACGGGCATCGTTCACTCGTCAAACTGATGGAAAAATCATGAAAACGTTCGTGAAAGTTCTGATCGGATTCTCCCTGCTGGCGGCAGTTCTCGTCGCGGTCGTGTTCTACATGACATCCGGTATGAGTGACTCGGCGGACAAGTTTTTCGAAGCCGCTTCCGCAAAGCGCTATGAGCAGGCCTATCAATACGTTTCTCGGGATTTCCGCAAGGCGACGTCATCAAACGAACTTACCGCATTTCTGAGCAGTAGCGGACTGTCCGGTTTCGAGAGTGCATCCTGGAACAAGCGCTCGTTCAGCGGCAATCGCGGCACGCTGGTTGGCACCGTCAATACTCGTAGCGGCGGCACCATTCCCGTCAACCTGGGATTGGTGAAATCCGAGAGTCAATGGCTGGTCGATTCGATCTTCAGACCGCAGGCCGGGATTCGCGCTTCAGTTGACGGGAGTGTGCCCGGCCGATCGGCTCAGGTCGCGCTTGTGCGCGCAACAATCAGGGATTTCGCCAGTGCCGTCGAGAAGAGCGATTTCTCCGAATTTCACCGCGCGATTTCTCCACTGTTGCAGGAGCAGATTTCGGAGAAGGAATTGCAAAAGACCTTCAAATCCTTTGTCGATGGACCCTGGAATTTGACGGCTCTCAACGATATTTCCCCGATTTTCGACAAACAGGCGTTTACTGATTCCAACGGAATACTGCACCTCATTGGTCACTATCAAACTCACCCCGACCAGGTCGGATTCAATCTGAAATATATCTACCGGGGGACGCAATGGAAACTGTTTGGTATCGCAGTGAATATTCCGCCGGTCGATCACAAATAAGTCGGGTCGACCTGCAGCGTCTCAAGCAGACTGCGTTGTCACACCAATATTTCTCGTCGGCGCGTGCGGCACGGAAGATTCGTCGTAAATCGATGGGATCAGGTTCGATAGAACTATGGCGACGTTTTTTGGAGGCGTGAGAGTTTCCTGCCGCCGCCGTATTGCACGGCCTCCAGACCTCGTTTCAACTGCCGCCGAAAGCACTGCTTGATGCGATAGCCGCAGGGTGCCTGAGGCTTGATGGTGGAGTTGGAATATTCAAATCTGACGTCATTGATCATGTGATCTTGTGGCACGTTTTGCCGCCGCTTTACGAATGAACAGACGAACACAAGCAATTTGACGCGCAGGCCACGGATTCAGCAGTTGCGAACGCGCGAAGGGGCCGAGCGCGATCTGAGCAAGCCGGGAGATGGATCATGTGGGGAGTCGGCGTAAAACTGGTAATGGTGGTTGTTGGATTGTCGATGGCTGGCACGCAGCCATCCGGACTGGACGCGCTGCGGGGCAAAGCCGAGCAAGGTGATGCAGCGGCGCAAAACGATCTCGGCGTCTATTACACCAACGGCAATGGCGTGGCAAAAAACGAAGCCGTTGCCGCGAAGTGGTACCGCAAGGCGGCCGATCAGGGCTACGCCACGGCACAAAACAACCTCGGCGTCTTCTTCGACAAAAAGCCCGGGCTGGTTCTTGCAGCCAATGGCTTCGTGGACAATGCCAGTGCAGTCGCGGCGGGGTTCGTTCCGTGGAGTAAGGTTACGGACGTACAGACATTCCAGGTCGCGCGACAAGAAATGCTTATCGTGATGGTTGGCGATCCCGAACGCTACATGCGCCGCGGCAATGCGCTGAAGCAAGCCATCAACCGCGCCAACTTCAAGCTGTGCGGAAGCCCGATCGCCATTTCATCGAATGCGCTCAAAATCGGCTTCGACGAGCTGTCGTCCCTGTTCAAATCGTACTGGTCGAAGTACGGCCACGCCGATCAACATGCGCAGGCTTGCGGCCCGGACAACACCTGCAATGAGCAGCCCACATGAAAACTGGCGGACAAACACGCCATGTTTGACGATATTCGCCAAGGACTTCACGAGGTTCGTGATGAAGCCCGAGAATTCTTGCAGAAGAACGATCTCAGCCCGAATTTCCGCGTATTTCTGGCCGGCTTTGGCACATTTTTCGAGAACATCCCGATTGTCTGCCGTCTGATCGTGCGTGAGCCGGAGATATTGCTGTTCGCCGCCACCCAGTGGCTGGTCATCTGGCTGGCTTATCTGGCATGAACCCAGGCGCTGTACTGGATTCCCGATAGCGTCTGGCAGGCGATCGCGGCGGAACGCAACCCGAGTCACTCGTCGTATTTCTGGGGCGTCGACATGTTCCTGCTCGGCTGGTCATTCCTGGTCGTTGCGGTCGCGTCGTATCCGATCGGTCTTCTGAATGCCGCCATGGTCGCCGTGCACAACTTGCGCCGCAGTGGCGAGACCTCAACCATCGGCAGGAGCCTGGTGATCGCCGAACGCAATCTGGGTCGCATCTGGTTTTTCACTGTCTGGGACAGTTGGATCACTGTAACCGCCATACTCGATCGTCTTCCGAAGAAGAATAGGCGACGCAAGGCCGGCTCCGAATTGCTCTACTACGCGTGGAAGCTGGCGACCATGGGTGTGCTTGCGTCGCTCGCCGTGGGTCGCGGCTACGTCGATGCCGGCAAGGATTCACTGAAACTGTTGACGTCGCAGCCAGGCCGGGCGTTGGGTCTTCAATTTGGCTACGGCGCCGTATGCTGGGTCGTGGGCATCGTCACCTACGCTGCAGCGCTTGTGCTGTCTCCATGGCGGGCCTCCGACCTGCACACCCCGCACATCATATTCATGTTCTATCAGTGGGCAGCGTGGCCGATCATGATTGCGGCGGGCGCCGTATGCGTTGTGATCCGTCCTTTTTTCCTGCTCAGCGTTGCGCAGCTGTATACCGATGTGATCGATATCCGCGCCGATGTGGAGGGCGAGGTCTGGGTGGTCACCGGCGCAGGACAACGCAGCCTGACCTGGGTCTCGCTTGTTTTTGCCGTGTTACTGGTCGGACTCTTGATTGCCGTGTTTTTCCCCGACCAAAGCGGACTCACCGCGGTGATCGAAAATCTGGCGCAATGAATGGAGGTTTGTCGGCATCGTTGCACTTCCTGCAACACGCAGTGAGGTACCAACTGCGCGCAAAAAATATTTGGATACGAGTTTGGCCAAGCCACAAATCGTTGGCCGCATTCCATGATTTCGGCAATCGCCTCCCGGTGATTCGGGTCGGCGGAGAACGTCGCATGAAGCTTGTGTCCGCGGCCGCAAACACGAAATTTCCGGCTGAAGTCGGCATCGCCGAATTGATCGGTGGTGCCTAACGGCTTCGAGAATGCGTCCATGCCTGTCTTGCGTGGCATGTGGAATTTGAGCTCGGGGGCTCCCCTGGTGCGAAGGCGCAATTTCAGGTAGTCGGACTTCGAGCCGTCGATATGACTGTACTCAAGCGTAGGACGAATAACGTATTGATACGCTGTTCTCTTGTGGGCACCTGTCCAACCGCGCAAAAACGTTCCCTTGCTGCCGCCTTTTCGCGCCAGCTGGCGAAATGGAGTGAGAGAATCAAGGAGCCAAAAGTGTCTTGCATAAACACCATGGCCAAGACCAAACAATGCGAACAAGATGACCATGTGCAACAGATTCATTTCCTTCCTCGCTGGCGTGTGCTTCATCGCGCACATTCGTCAAACGGCGTCAGAGTGTGCCAAGTTGATCAGCGTTGTCTTGACTCGGCCTACCTGCCAATTCGTCTGCACGGTCCATGGTCCAGCCAATATTCGACCTCTGGCATGGCGATACGAGTCACGCAACTTGGCCGAACTGGAACGGTCGCTGTCCGCCATTCATTTCCTGGTCCGGTTGGATCGCGACCTGCCAATGACTTCGGGCAGGTTACGGCGGATGCCTGCGCGCCTATGATGGTGGCATGCCGATGACCGAATTCAATCACATCCGCCTGCTTCGCTATGCGAGCTTGTTTACTTACGCTTGCGTGGGTATTCCGCTGCTGCAATTCGATACGGTTGTGGCGGAAATGCTGGATCGGGGGCGGCCCGCCTGGTTTTACGATATCTGGCTCGGCAGCTATCTCGCTTTCGGTCTGGTGTTCTGGTTTCTGACCCATGACATGGGTTCACGCAATCCGTCAGGTTTGCGCCGCCTGGCTCAGATCGGTCTTCTGCTGCTGCTGAATTTTCTCGCCATCGCGGTCGGCTGGCTCAGCCAGAGTGGCTTGTGTGCCTTGTTGCTGGTTGTCGTTTCGGTTGCCTTGCCGTGGATACTGAACGTCCGCGTCGGTATTGCCTGGATGATCCTGCAGAATTTTTCGCTGCTGCCCTTGTTTGCATCCTGGCCGACCTATTCACTGAGTCTCGCGGCCTGGCAGGCGATCATGTACCTCGGCATTTCGGCGACGACTTTTTTTACTTCACTGATTGCCAGGCAACAAGCCGAAGCGCGTGAAGATCAGCGCCGGCTGAACGCCGAATTGCGCGCTACCCGCGCCTTGCTCGCGGAGTCGAGTCGGCTCGGCGAGCGCATGCGCATCTCGCGCGAATTGCATGATCTGGTGGGTCATCACCTGACCGCCTTGAGCCTGAATCTCGAAGTCGCCAGCCATCTGGTCGGCGGCAAGGCGCAGGAGCATGTGCGCCAGGCGCAGTCGGTCGCACGTCTGCTGCTGACCGATGTGCGCGAAGTGGTCAGTCAATTGCGCGAGGACGACAGCATCGATCTGGCCGCTGCCCTGCAATCGCTGACCGAAGGCGTGCCTGGCCTCAGCATCCACCTCGATCTGCCGCAACGCTTTACCATTGATGATCCACGCCGCGCGCAAGTTCTCTTGCGTTGCGCCCAGGAGATCATCACCAATGCCGTGCGCCACGCCCGCGCGCAAAATCTGTGGCTGTCATTTGAACGCACACCGGATCGCAAATTGACTATCCATGCGCGCGACGACGGTCGTGGTGCGACCTTGCTCAAGCAGGGCAACGGCCTGACCGGCATGCGTGAGCGACTCTCGCAGGTTGGCGGGCAACTCGATATTGTCACGGCCAAGGATCAAGGATTTACGCTTGATGTCTGGCTGCCACTGGAGGCAACACAATGATTTCCGTCTGCCTGGTCGATGACCAGACCCTGGTTCGTCAGGGTATTCGCTCGCTGCTGGAGCTGTCTGATTCGATCCGCGTCGTTGCCGAGGCTGTCGATGGTGCGCAGGCCGTGCAGATGATTCCCGAGGTCAAGCCGGATGTCGTGTTGCTGGACATGCGCATGCCCGGCATGTCCGGACTTGATGTGCTCAATGCCCTGGGTTCAACCGACCAGTTGCCGCCAACGATTATCCTGACCACATTCGACGATGAACAACTGGTTCTGTCCGGGCTCAAGGCGGGTGCGCGCGGGTATTTGCTCAAGGATGTGTCACTGGATCAGCTCGTCGATGCGGTCAAGGTGGTGGCTTCGGGTGGCTCGCTGGTTGCGCCGATGGTTACCCAGCGCCTCTTGTCGGGTCTGGAGCGCATGCACAATGATTTCACCAGTCTGGATCGCCCGGATCCGCTGACTGAGCGCGAAACCGAGATTTTGCGCCTGATGGCAGGGGGTTACAGCAACAAGGAGATCGCCAATTCGCTGGGCGTGGCCGAGGGAACGGTCAAGAATCATGTCTCCAATATTCTGTCCAAACTGGGTGTGCGCGACCGTACCCGGGCCGTTCTCAAGGCTTTCGAGCTCGGAATCGTCTGAACCAAACTGCGGCCGCAGATACAGACTGCAATTCAGGTCGTAGCCATCGGGGCCAAGAGTCAAGTAACATGCCGGATCTGCGCCATACGGGTCGTTTGTGGTCCGAGTATGGGGGTAGCAACACGCCGGACTCGGCGATCTATCGCGACATAGCGAAAGATTGGCCGTTATCATGCGCCGGTGATCAACCAAGAGCTGGAGAGGTCCGGAATGACGCGTGTTCTCGAATTGCTGGTTTCCCTGCTGATCGTCGCCGTACTGGTGGTCGTGGTCGGCGCACTGTTGCCCGATCATGGGCACATCCAACGTACAACCGAAGTATCCAGCCCGGTGCGGCAGATTTTCGATGCTGCCAATACCTTGCGGCGTTTCCCGGACTGGTCTCCGGAACGCAGGCTCGACCCGCAATTGCACATGGAGTACAGCGGTGAACGCAATGGTCCCGGTGCCAAGGTTTCCTGGTCCGGCAATGAAGCGGTCGGCAAGGGTAGCCTGACGATTGCGTCGTCGGATGAAGACAGCCAGGTCAAGATGGACGTGGTCAACGACTGGGCAGGTGTCAACAAGTACTACACCGTTACCCTCGATCCGGCGGAAAACGGCAAGACCACAAAGATTACGTGGGCCTACGATGTCGACTATGGCTGGGATCTGAAAGCGCGCTACGCCGGACTCTATATCCATGGCAAACCGGATACCAACGTACAGACTGCGCTGGGCAATTTCGCCAACATGCTGGCCTCGTTCCCGAACGTCGATTACAAGGATCAGGATATCCAGCCGGTCGATGTGACTGGCGTGCCGGAGTTGTTCGTCTCGACCAAGGCACCGCGTACGCTCGACGAAGTTGATGAGGCCACTGCGAACGCGGTTGCTGAAATCGAGGCGGTCATGCAGAAGATTGGTCTCAACCAGGCCGGTCCGGTACGTACGATCACCTCGAACTGGGGTGACGAGAATTACGTGTTCGATGTTGCGATTCCTGTGGATTCGACCGAATTCACCGTCGACGGCACCACCTACACGATTCCGGTGCCGGTGGTTTCGGAAATAATCGACGAGGATATCGACACTTCCGTGGCGCCCGAGCTAAAGCTTGGCGACAAAGACGAGGATGGTTTTCTCTTTGTCGAGGGCAAGGTCAAGGCCAAGGTCAGCTACAGCGGCCTCGCTCTGGTCACCGAATACAGTGGCAGCCCGGCAGCATTGCCGCTGCTGCGTCTCCAGGAAAAAGCGTTTGCCGAAACCCATGGCTATCTCTACAGCGAGATGAATGGGGGTCGATTCTGGGATGAGATCACAGCGACCAGTGAGGACGGCGAAAAGACGTTCAAGGTCTATCTGCCTGTTGAACCCTGATCTGCGAAACGCCAGGATCATCTGAATGATGTTGCGGGCGGGCCGAAAGGCTCGCCCGTTCTCATTTCCGGGTTGGCGCCACCAGGGGTTGTTCGTAGCACACCCGCGTGACCAGGCAGCGACGCAGACCTTGCGGGGTCTGCACTTCGAACTCGTCGTCCACGCGCCTCTTGAGCGCAGCGCGCGCAAAAGGTGCATCGATGCTGATCCAGCCCAATCCAGCGTCAGTCTCGTCGGCACCCACGATGCGGTAGTCGTGTTCACTGCCGTCGTCATCCTCGACCGAGAACCAGGCACCGAAATAGATTGCCGAGCGATCGGTGGGCAGTTCAGTGGCGGGTCGCAAAGAGGGTATGCGCTTGCTCAGATAGCGAACGCGTCGATCAATTTCGGCGAGCTGCTTCTTGCGATAGATGTATTCCGCATTTTCAGATCGATCGCCTTCGGCCGCCGCCGCGGTGATTGCTGACACCACTTCAGGCCGGCGCACTCTCCAGAGCTCATCGAGTTCGCGTTGCAGCCGATCGAGGCCGGTTACCGTGATCAAGGTCGAGGAGATCTCGCCAGGCGGGCGCCATCGACTCATCGGGCGATGTTCTCAACGGCCCTTGAAGATGCCGCCGAGGACACCGCGCATGATCGAGCGGCTCATCTGGCTGCCGGCATTGCGTGCCGCGGACTTGGCCATCGCCTCGATCATGCCCTGGCGACGCCCGGTTCCGAACAACATGCCGCTGAGCTTGTCCATGAAGCCACCACCTGACGGTTTCGGCGCGGTTTTCGACGGAAGTGCCTCGGTGGATGGTTGTTCAGAGGCTGTCGCCTCGGTGCGGGCCGCCAGTTTCTCGAATGCCGATTCGCGGTCAGCCAGAGTGTCGTATTTGCCGCTGAACGGAGAGCGCGACCGAATGGTGGCGCGCTCCTCATCGGTAATTGTGCCGATACGACAGCCCGGTGAGGCAATCAGGGTCTGCTGGACTGGCAGCGGTATGCCGCGATCCTGCAGCGTTGTGACCAGCGCTTCGCCGACGCCGAGTTGGGTGATGGCTGCGACCACGTCGACTTTCGGATTCGGCGGGAAAGTTTCAGCCGCGGCGCGCACGGCTTTCTGGTCGCGCGGCGTAAATGCACGCAGGGCGTGCTGGAGGCGATTGCCGAGTTGGCCGAGTACGGTCTGCGGCACGTCATCAGGGTTCTGCGAGCAGAAATACACTCCGACCGCCTTCGAGCGAATCAGGCGCACGACCTGCTCGATACGCTGAATCAAGGCGGGTGGTGCATCGTCGAAAAGCAGATGCGCCTCGTCGAAGAAGAACACCAGTTTTGGTTTCTCCAGATCGCCGGCTTCGGGAAGGTTCTCGAACAACTCCGACAGCATCCAGAGCAGGAAAGTCGAGTACAGTTTCGGTTTGAGGATCAATTGATCCGCGGCGAGGATATTGATGATGCCGCGGCCGGACATGTCCTGACGCATGAAATCGGCAAGTTCCAGGGCCGGTTCGCCGAAGAAGTGATCGGCGCCGGACTGTTCGAGCGAGAGCAGGCTACGCTGGATCGCGGCCAGCGAAGACGTACTGATCAAACCGTACTGTTTCGAGATGATCTTGGCGTTGTCCGAGGCGAAATTGAGCATCGCGCGCAGATCCTTGAGGTCGAGGATCAACAGGCCTTCGTCGTCTGCTGCCCTGAACACGACTTCAAGCACGCCCTGCTGGGTATCGTTGAGTTCGAGCAGGCGCCCGAGCAGATGCGGCCCCATCTCGGAAATCGTTGCTCGAACCGGGTGGCCGAGCTTGCCGTAGATATCCCAGAACACGACCGGGTTGGCGCCGGCTGTCCAGTCGATGCCGAGCCGGTCGATGCGTGACTTCAATTTGTCGTTCATCGCCCCGGCCTGGGCCAGACCGGCCAGATCGCCTTTCACATCAGCAAGGAAAACCGGGACCCCGAGTTTCGAGAAGCCTTCGGCGAGAACCATCAGGCTGACCGACTTTCCGGTACCGGTGGCGCCGGCGATCAAGCCATGGCGATTGGCGTACTTCGCATGCAGCCAGACTTCCTGATCGCTCTTGCCGACTAGAATATCGTTCACCGGTGATTTCCTCGTTACGTTTGAACGTCGATTGTAGACCAGCGTGGAAATCGAATGAGCCTGCATCGTCGCCTGGCGAGCACCGCGATGCATGCGCCTGGCTGGATTCCCTAAGGCAATTCTGATCAAGTGGCGCAATCGTCACGACACCTGTCTGCGCACAACCAGGTGTCGCCTAACCGATTGTTTTTGTTGAAACAGGTGGCATCCAGAAGGTCCGCCAGCCGCACCGCGCGGCTGGTCAAGACAACCAGCCTTCACTTCGCCACGCAGCACGACTGGCGAACCTTCTGAATGCCATGACGGTTGGGCCACTTGATCAGCGTTGCCCTAAATCATGCATTGCCGCGAGCCTCTTCACTCGGGTACGGTGGGCGTTTGACCAACTGGATCGATTGCCGATGTTGCAGATTTCCCGCCTCGCCCTGACCCTCTGTATTGGCGGCTTGACCGCATGCGCTGGCGTTTCCAGTCAAAGTCGCCCGGCATCGACGGATCAGGTCGACGAAACGGCGGTGAATGTGTTGTTTGCCCGGTTGGACAAGGACAGCCAGCGCTTCGAGGCCGGACTGGCTCTGGCCAGGAGTGGCGAAGTCGAGCGTGCGCAAACCGAGATCAAGGCGGCTCTGGATGATCTTCAAGCCAATGCCGAGCTTTGCGGCAAGCTTGCCGGTTGCGATCAGGCGAGATTCTTTTCTGCTTACGATCGCTTGCTGCGTCTCGATGTCGATTCGCCTTCGCTGGCTACGGACGCCGATGACGATATCGACGTCAATGCGGAGGACGCCACAGTCGAGGTAGGTGAGGACTCGCCGGTCATTGCCAGTCTGCCGGAAATGGAACGCACGATCACCTTGCTCAATGGTCGTGAGCTCGCCGATATCCTGACCATCAACGATGCGGTCAATGCCGGCATCGAGAAGTGGTTGAGCCAGTATCGCCCGAACCTGATGACCACGTACGTCAACTACGAATTCATGCGCTATCGCATGTGGCCGGAATATCACAAGGCCGGACTTCCGGAAGCGCTGTTATTCGGGATGCTGGCCAAGGAATCGAATGGACGCGTGCATGCGGTTTCGCGCGCAGGTGCTTCTGGGCCGCTGCAGTTCATGTACACGACCGGGCTGCGATTCGGACTCAGTGCGCAAGATGGCTTTGATCAACGTTTTGATCCAGGGATGTCGGCGCGTGCGAATGCCGCTTACATCAACGAACAGCTGAAGGTGTTCAACGGCAATCTGGAGCTGGTGATTGCTGCCTACAACGGTGGCGAGGGTCGTGTGCGCCGGCTTGCCGCACGCGGCGGTTCGACCAGCTTCTGGGATCCGAAGATCTATTCGATCCTGCCCGACGAGACGCGAGACTATGTGCCAATGGTGCTGGCCGCATCCTGGCTGTTTCTGCACCCGGAGCGCTATAACCTGGATTTTCCCAAGCTCGATATTCGTCCCGGTGCCATCGAGTTGCAAACTCCCGCGACACTGACTGAGCTGAGCGTCTGTTTTGGCAATGAAGGCGGCTTGTACGATGGCTGGTTTCGGACGTTGCGCAATCTGAATCCGGCATTGGATCCACAGAAAAAATTGCCTTCAGGTACCCGTCTTGAAGTGCCAATGCAATTGCAGATGGCTTATCCGGGCAAGTGTGCAGGCGGACAATGGGCCAATCTGGCCAAGAACCTCAGTGCGGCAACGCTGGCAATGCATCCTGTGCGACAGGCCAATGCCAGTCACGCAAAAATCTATACCGTTCGCCGTGGCGACAATCTTGCCTCGATCGCGCGAAAGAACGGCTGCGTCAAGATCAGGGATATTGCGCGAGTAAACAATATCCGCGCGCCAGCCTATCGAATTCGTGCCGGGCAGAAACTCCGCATACCTTCCTGCTGAAGCTGTTGCTCCTTCCAGATGCAGGAAAAGCGCAGTTCTCACTGCGCTTTTCCTGTGCATACCCGGATCGGTCGCTGACCGAGCCGTCGCCTGTGGAGAGTCAGGCTGCCTGTGTTTGAGTTCCCATCATTTGCGACATCTCGTTGGCGGGTACTGATTCCTTCAAGGTGCGCAGGGTGCGCATGACCAGGCGGTGCAGTTCGCGCTGATCCGTATATTGCGAATCCTTTGTTTCATGGAAGGTGACCGTGAGCCACAGCGCCAAGCCGCGCAGGCGCACCTGCAGGCTGTCGGATTTCATGCGCTCGTAGCCAATTGCCGTGCCGCTGCCCCAGGGGGAGTATTTCTCTTCTGGCGGTGTTGCATAGAGATGCGGATATTCGCACTTGGCTGCATTCGAAAATTCGCGCATTGACAAGGCGGCGAGTTGACGACGGGAGTTCGGTGGAAGCTGCTCCAGCATCTTTTCGATCTCCTTGAACTGGCGCCGAAGCTGCATGCCGCGAGTCAGAGCAATCAGGCGAGTAATCAGATGCATGGAAGGTCCCCTTGGGTATTCGTCAGCCGCGCCATGTGACGCGGAGTGTAATGTTCTGACAATTCTAGTCCCAAAGCAGGTGCCAATGCCATGCCTGTGTCACAGTTTGGCCGCTGGCATGATTGGCCACGGCGAAAAACTCCAGAGGCTCGTGATTGCAGCCTCAGGATTCTGCCGGTCGCGCCCTGCCGATGGTTTGGCCGACACGCACGGCCTGTTCGGCGAGTAGTCCTGAATCGAGTGTCGATCCGTCGGCGGGGAGCAGCAGGATAACGGTCGAACCCATGTTGAAACGACCCATTTCTTCGCCGCGCTTCAAGCGAATATCGCGGTCGCCATAGCTCTTCGTGCGGATTTTCGAGGCATAGGGAGGGATTTCCAGATCCGCCCAGACCGTCGACACGCTGGAAACCAGCATCGCGCCAACCAGAACCATCGCAAACGGCCCGTGTTCGCCCTGAAAATGGCAAACCAGCCGCTCGTTGCGCGCAAACAGACGTGGAATGGATTCAACGGCTTTCGGCGCGACGCTGAAAATCCGTCCCGGGATATGCGCAGTGGAGATCAGCGAGCCATCCAGCGGCATGTGCACGCGGTGATAATCGCGCGGCGACAGGTAAACCGTAATGAATTGGCCTTCGGCATAGGGCAGGGCAGTCGCGTCGTCACCCAGCAGTTCCGCTGCCGTGAAGTCCTGGCCCTTGGCCTGGAAGATGCGGCCGGCCCTGATCGGGCCCGATTGACTGATGTGGCCATCTGCAGGACAGAGCAGGGTGGCCGGATCGGTATCAATCGGTCGTGCGCCGGCCTTCAATGCCCGGGTGAAGAAGGCATTGAAATGGACATAGGCATCAACGTTCGGCTCAGCGGCCTCGTCCAGGTTTACCTTGAAACGCTGCGTGATCTGGCGAATCAGCAGGTTTTTCCAGGGCTTCCAGGTCCAGCGTGTCGCCTTGAAGACGATCCGCGAGAGCAATCGATGCGGCAGCAGATACTGCAGCAGGATCGACGGCGCCATCAGTGCCAATCCACCAGGCTGGTGATGTCAGCGCTGATCGGAGTGACCTCGAACGGCGGTCGAAACAGCCCGGCGCGGCGCCCCTTCGGGTCGATGATGACGACCGAAGCACTGTGATCGATGGAATAACCGCCCGATTCGTCGGGAACCTTGGCATAAACCAGGCCCAGCGCCCGCGTCAGCCGGGTCAGCTGATCGTCGGCACCGGTGGCGGCAATGAAATCCTTGTTGAAAAACGCGATGTAGCGGGCGAGCTGTTCCGCCGTGTCGCGCTCGGGATCGACCGAAACGAAGACGAACTGAACCTTGTCGGTCTTGCCCGCCGCGGCGAGCTTGATCCAGACCTGCTTGAACACCGTCAGAGTCGTCGGGCAGATGTCCGGGCAATGGGTGAAACCGAAGAAGGTGATCGTCCAGTGCCCCTGGAGGTTGGCAGCAGTAAAGGCTTTGCCATCCGAGCGCTGCAACTCGAAATCAGGAATCGTCAGTGGAGCCGGATACATCACGGCGGTCTTTAGTTCAGGCGGTGGTTCTTGTCCGAGCCAACGTGTTCCGGCCCAGAGGCCAACGGCGACCGCAATGGCGGCCAGAACGAAAAGTTGTGTGGTGCCGATGCGACCACGAATCGAGGAAAGTTTCATCCGCGCAGTATAGCCGCCGAGCGGTATCGCTACTCAGCGTCACCGTGTCGCAGAACCTTGTCCCTGCGGATTCGCCGGGTCAGGGCTAATCAGAGCCCGCCCAAGCCGCTTATACTTGCCGACCGATTCCGAGTTGCGCCGCCATGACCGCCGAACTTTCCTCGATCATCGATTTCATCCGCTATGGCGCCAGCCGTTTTTCTGCGGCCGGGTTGAGCTTTGGCCACAGCTACGACAATGCGCTGGATGAGGCCACCCACCTGGTCCTGCAGACCTTGCATCTGCCGCATGACCTGTCACCGGCCTATGGCCAGGCCAGGCTCGTGGCCGCTGAAAAATCGGCCGTACTGGATCTGATCGAGCGCCGCATCAACGAACGGACGCCGGTAGCCTATTTGACCGGCAAGGCCTGGTTTGCCGGCCTCGAATTCATTTCTGACAAGCGTGCGCTGGTGCCGCGTTCACCGGTTGCCGAGATGATTCTCAATGGATTCTCTCCCTGGCTGGATGATCGCGAAGTGTTTCGCGCTCTGGATCTGTGCACTGGCT
>NZ_DASSYD010000126.1:0-5741 GCF_035703485.1 Dokdonella sp.
CGGCGATGATGGCCTGGCGTGACAAACGTGCGCCATGGAGAAAAAACAGCAACGCAATTGCGACTATCGAAACAGTATCGAAGAAGCTGGCCGCGTCACCCTCGCAGGGCAACAACGCGGCCAGGAGCACAGTCGCCAACAGCGCTATCGTAAAGCCATCAAACAGAGTCGTGATGCGGCGCATGAACAGTCATTGGGCAGGTCGTGGCGGATCATTTTGCCTCAAGGCAACGCTGATCAAATGGCGCAATCGTCACGACACCTGTCTGCGCGCAGACAGGTGTCGCCTAACCGATTGTTTTTGTTGAAACAGGTGGCATCCAGAAGGTCCGCCCGCCGCACCGCGCGACTCGTCAAGGCAACCAGCCTTCACTTCGCCACGCAGCACGACCGGCGGACCTTCTGGATGCCATGACGGTTGGGCCACTTGATCAGCGTTGCCTCAAGGCCAATACCCGCCGCACTTCACGTTGATCAGCGTTGCCTGAAATTCGTCGGAGCTGCAGGAAAGCGCGCTTTGAAGGACAATCAGGCTTTCCCCTCGATATTGAAACCATCATGGACTCTGCAACCCGCGAACGCTTCAGCGCCGAACTTGAATCAATCCGCGAACAGGGTCTGTTCAAGACGGAGCGCATCATCACCACGCCGCAGTCATCGGCAATCAGTACCACCGATGGACGCGAAGTCCTGAATTTCTGCGCCAACAATTATCTCGGACTGGCCGACAATGCGGAAATCATCGAAGCCGCCAAGTCCGCGCTCGACAGCCACGGCTTTGGTCTCGCCAGCGTGCGCTTCATCTGCGGCACCCAGGATCTGCACAAACAGCTCGAAGCGAAAATCTCGGAATTTCTCGGCACCGAGGACACCATCCTCTACACCAGTTGCTTCGACGCCAATGGTGGCCTGTTCGAGACCATCCTTTCGGACGAGGATGCGGTGATATCCGATGCGCTCAATCACGCCTCGATCATCGACGGTATCCGCCTGTGCAAGGCAGAGCGCCGACGCTTCGCCAACAGCGACATGGCCGAACTCGAAAAGCACCTGATTGAAACGCAAGACAAGCGCACCCGCCTGATTGCCACCGACGGCGTGTTCTCGATGGATGGCTTTATCGCCAAGCTCGACGAGATCGTCGCGCTGAAGAAAAAATACAACGCACTGCTCATGGTTGATGATTCCCATGCAACCGGCTTCGTCGGCAAGACCGGGCGCGGATCCGCCGAGTTGCACGGCGTCATGGACGAAGTCGACATCTACACCTCGACCCTCGGCAAGGCACTCGGCGGAGGCTCTGGTGGCTTCACCAGCGGCCGCCGCGAAATCATCGCCATGCTGCGCCAGCGTTCGCGACCCTATCTGTTCTCGAACACCTTGCCGCCTGCGCTGGTCGGGGCGAGTCTCAAGGTGCTGGAAATCCTCTCGCGCTCGACCGAGCTGCGCGACCGTGTCGAGGCCAACGCGAAACACTTCCGCAAGCGCATGAGCGAAGCCGGCTTCGATCTGAAGCCCGGCAATCATCCAATCGTGCCGGTCATGCTCTACGACGCCAAGCTCGCCCAGCAATTCGCCAATGCCCTGCTCGAAGAAGGCATCTATGTGATCGGCTTCTTCTTTCCGGTGGTGCCGCAAGGCCAGGCCCGCATCCGCACACAATTGAGCGCAGTACACTCGATTGAACAGATTGACCAGGCCGTGGATGCGTTCGTGAAGGTTGGCAAGAAACTTGGGGTGATCTAGATCAAAGCTTGCCCAAGCCCTCGGCCAATCCATCCGCACCCACGCGCAGGACTTTCAAGGTATTGGTGCCGCCGAGCTGGCCTGTGTGGTCGCCGGTGGTCAGGATCACCCGATCGCTCTCGGCAAGATGTCCCAGATTGAACAGATGCTGGATCGCTTCGCGGGCCGCCTGGGCAGGGCCGACTTCATGCGGATCAAATTCGATCGGATGTACATCGCGATAGAGCAGCATGCGTCGACGCGCCCTGCCGTTTCGTGACAGCGCGTAGATCGGCACGCTGGATCGATGACGTGACAACCAGCGCGCGGTGGCACCGGACTCGGTCAAGGCGATGATGGCGCGAACACCAATGCGCCCGGCAAGAAACATCGTCGCCAGGGCGATGGCCTGATCAGTGCGGTCGAGCACGCGGGCGCCTGGACCAATGTCGGCCGGTGGCTCGAACTGGCGTTCGGCACCGAGGCAAACGCGACGCATCGCGGCGACCGCCTTGTCGGGATGCTTTCCGGCTGCGGTTTCCTCTGACAGCATCACCGCGTCGGTGCCATCGATCACCGCATTGGCGACATCGAGCACTTCGGCGCGGGTAGGAATCGGTGATTCGACCATCGATTGCATCATCTGCGTTGCGGTGATGACGACGCGGCTGCGTTCGAGGGTTTCGCGGATGATCTTCTTCTGCAAACCCGGCAACTCTGCGTCGCCGATCTCGACGCCGAGATCACCACGCGCAACCATGACCACTTCGCTGGCCTCGATGATTTCACCGAGCGCGGCAACCGCTTCGGTACGCTCGATCTTGGCCACGATCGCCGCGTCGCTTCCGGCCTCGCGCAGCAGTCGACGCGCCTGCTCGATATCGTCCGCCGTTTGTACGAAAGACACCGCAAGAAAATCGACACCGAGCTCGGCGGCCAGCTCGATATCGTGGCGATCCTTGTCCGACAACGCGGCAACCGTCAGCCCGCCGCCCTGCCGATTGATGCCCTTGCGATCGGACAGCCGACCGCCGACAACAACGCGACAATGCACCAGCTCGGTAACGACCTCGACGACTTCCATGGCGATCAGTCCATCGTCGAGCAGCAAGAGATCGCCGGGCTTCACATCGCGCCAGAGATCGAGATAGCCGACACCGACCCGCGTACTGTCCCCAATCGGCGCATCCGCACGGCAATCGAGGGTAAACGTCTCACCGACTTCAAGGTGAATGGCTCCTTCGGCGAATCGCTCGACGCGAATCTTCGGCCCCTGCAGATCGCCGAGCACGGCGACTTCGCGGCCAAGTTCGGCCGCGGCCACACGCGCAGCAGCGGCTCGCGCACGATGATCATCTGCATCGCCATGGGAAAAATTCAGGCGCACGACATCGACGCCTTCGGCAATGATGCTTTTCAACATGCCTGGCGCATCCGTGGCCGGCCCCAGCGTGGCGATGATCCTTGTGCGGCGCAGTTGCTCAGACATTCCCGGACTCCTGATGGCTTGCGCAGAAAGCTACCACAGTCGAATGACGACAAAGCGCATCCCTGGCGCAAAAGCAAATGCATTCAGCCGTTGCCTGAAGCCGACCACTGACTGACCGGGCCCGTCTGCATTTCGCATGATCCTGTGCATCACCCACGTCGGCGCAGCACTGATCAAGCGGCCCGACAATCGACCAGGCATTCGCCCAATTCCGCGGGCGACGCGACGATGCGATCAGCACCCGCTTCGCGCAACTCCCCGGCACTACCGAAGCCCCAAAGCACGCCGATGCCGCGCACGGAATTCGCCCGCGCACCTTCGATATCAAACCGACGATCACCGATCATCACGGTGTCGTTGGACTTGCCGTCCTGCTCAGCCAACGCCTACGCAACCAGCGCTGCCTTCTCGCTGCTGCGCACGCCCTCCGCGGGGCCGTAGACCGCGTCGAACAGATGGCCAAACGGCAGATGATCAACGATGCGTCGCGCCTGGTCGGAAATCTTGCTGGTAACCACTGCAAGGCGATGGCCACGTACTGAAAGCATCGTGACAAGCTCGCCGATTCCCGCATAGACAACATGCTCGCTCCAGCCAATCTCGTTGAAGCGCTCGCGATAATGATGGACCGCGAGATCGATACGAGCAGGATCCTCACCGAGCACACTCGGGAACGAGGCATGCAGCGGTGGACCGATCCAGCTTCGCAGGATGTCCTGTCCAGGCGGCTCGACATCGAGCGCGCGCAAGGCATGCGCCATGGTCTGCGTGATACCGATTTCCGAATCGATCAAGGTGCCATCGAGATCGAACAGGATCAGGCTCACCGCTCAGGCTCCGCGAGCCCGTAGCGCTGTAACCGCGGGCAGTTCGCGACCTTCGAGGAATTCGAGGAAGGCACCGCCACCGGTGGAAATATAGGAGACCTTGTCGGCAATTCCGTATTTGTCGACCGCCGCCAAGGTGTCGCCGCCACCGGCAATCGAGAATGCAGGTGAACGGGCGATGGCTTCGGCCAGCGCCTTGGTGCCGCCACCGAAGGCATCGAATTCAAACACACCGACCGGACCGTTCCAGACCACGGTACCGGCCTTGTCGATCATCGCCGCGTAGCTGGCGGCAGTCTGCGGGCCGATATCGAGAATCATGTCCTCGTCACCGACATCGGCAACCAGCTTCACCGTCGCCGGCGCGTCGGCGGCAAAGCGCGGCGCGACAACCACATCAACCGGAACCGGAACGTGGGCACCACGCGCCTTCGCCGCGGCACTGATGCGATTGGCTGTTTCGATCAGATCCGGTTCGCACAAGGATTTGCCGACCTTGAATCCGGCCGCGGCCAGAAAGGTATTGGCGATACCACCGCCGACAATCAGCTGATCAACCTTGTCGATCAGGTTTTCGAGCAGGGTCAGTTTGGTCGAAACCTTGGAACCGGCGACGATCGCCAGCAGCGGCCGTGACGGATATTCCAGCGCCTTGGCCAGCGCATCGAGTTCGGCCATCAGCAGCGGGCCACCGGCGGCAATCTTAGCGAAGCGGATCACGCCATGCGTCGACGCCTGGGCACGGTGCGCCGTACCAAATGCATCCATGACAAAGACATCGCAAAGGGCGGCGTACTTGCGCGACAAGCCTTCGTCATCCTTGGCCTCGCCGACATTCATGCGACAGTTCTCAAGCAGACTGATCGAGCCCGGCGCGACGTCGACACCATCAACCCAGTCGCGGATCAGGGGCACTTCACGGCCGAGCAGTTCAGTCAGGCGTGCAGCCACCGGCGCCAGCGATTCAGCCGCGTTCCACTCACCCTCCTTCGGCCGCCCGATATGCGAGGTGACCAGCACGGTCGCACCTTTCTCCAGGGCCAGACGCAAGGTCGGCAGCGAAGCCGTGATGCGCTGCTCGGAGGTTATTTGTCCATCCTCGATCGGCACGTTGAGATCCTGGCGGATCAGTACGCGCTTGTTGCTCAGATCGAGATCGCTCATGCGGATGACGGGCATGCAGATTCCTTGGTCGGAAATGAAAAGTCAGCGCGCCATTACAGCGATAGCGCGTCATCTTTGCAAACCCGGCCCGCCTGATTCGGCCCAAGCGGGATGAAATGTCCCATTCGATCAATGGTTCGCCACACCACCAGACAGCGGCTGCTGAGCGCCTGGGTAGCGAGCAAGCTCCAGCAGGCGCATCCCACACTTGCCGTCATCCCACACTTGCCGTCGCCCCGCACTTGCCGTCATCCCACACTTGCCGTCGCCCCACACTCGCCGTCGCCCCGCACTTGCCGTCGCCCCACACTCGCCGTGGCCCCGCACTTGCCGTCGCCCCACACTCGCCGTCGCCCCACACTCGCCGATAGGGGTCGGGAAGGCTCATCACCTCCCCGCCCTCCGAACCGTGCGTGCGGTTCTCCCGCACACGGCTCTCCAGTTGGTGGTTGCTTCATCGAGATCGGCACGCCAAGGCATGGGCTTGGGTTAACGTGAAAAGCCCTTGCTGAGCGAAGTAGGTATTGGGCCAGCGA
>NZ_DASSYD010000130.1:0-22996 GCF_035703485.1 Dokdonella sp.
TGAAACAGGTGGCATCCAGAAGGTCCGCCAGCCGCACCGCGCGGCTGGTCAAGGCAACCAGCCTTCACTTCGCCACGCAGCACGACCGGCGAACCTTCTGAATGCCATGACGGTTGGGCCACTTGATCAGCGTTGCCTTAAAAGCCATCGAAGTCATGAAGCCATTTCGCGGCTTTGCTTTAGAAGCGATTACGAAGTAAAGCCATCGAAGTCATGAAGCCATTTCGGCGCTCTGCGATCGAAGCGGTACAGGAACAAGAGCCATCGAAGTCATGAATCCCTAACGCCGCGGCTCTGGTTGCCTCAAACAATCCTCCCCTCCAACACAGCCACACCTTCCAGCTCTGCCTGAAATCTGTCGCCTTTCACCAGCGCTGCGACGCCTGCCGGTGTGCCGGTGAAGATCAGGTCGCCAGGTTGCAGGTTGTAGAGCTTGGATAGCTCATGGATGATTTCAGCGACGCTGAAAATCATTGTCTTGATATTGCTGCTTTGACGCGGTTCGCCATTGACGTGCAGGGAGATGATGCAATTCTGCGGGTGGCCAATCTCGCTGGCGCGATGCAGATTGGAAACGGGTGCGGATTGGTCGAAGCCCTTGGCGCTATCCCAGGGATTGCCCTTGCTCTTCGCTGCCGCTTGCAGGTCGCGTCGGGTCAGATCGAGGCCGACGCCGTAGGCATAGACATGCTCCAGTGCGTGCTCGACGGCGATGTCACGGCCACCGGTGGCGAGTGCGACGACCATTTCGACCTCGTGATGCAAATCGTTGGTTGCCGACGGATAGGCCACATCGCTGTTGCCGATGACAACGGCATCGGCAGGCTTGTTGAAGAAGATCGGTTGCTTGCGATCGATTTCCGCGCCCATTTCCTTCGCATGATCGGCATAATTGCGACCGATGCAGTAGATACGGTGGAGAGGAAAGCGCATGTCGGTTCCGGCCACGGGAACCGAAGGAATGGCATGGGGCGCAATGGCATAGGTCATCGTGCAGGATCCTTGCAAGGTAGGGGCGGGCGCCAGGATTTTGTGGTTTCCAAGGCGCACCTGTCGAGTCTCGGACTGGATGTTGGCGCCAATGCGAAGTGACAAACGTCACCCGAAAACCATGATCGCGGTGTGTTGTCGGTAATCGGCGACAGGCGCAGTCTGTGGCAGACTCAGCGCCCCTTTGTGAGGCCGGGAAAGCAAGAATGGAGAATCAGGGCGAATTGCTCAATCAACTACGCATCGACCGCAATCGCGTCGAGCCGCCTTCGCGCGCGCCATGGATCATCGCGCTGATTCTCGTTGTGCTGCTGGCTGGCGGTGGTGGCATCTGGTGGTGGATGTCATCGCAGCAAAGTTTTGAGGTTTCAGCAGTCGCCGCGATTGCGCCGTCGGCGGATGGCTCAACATCGACCGCTGTCTTGCAGGCCACCGGCTATGTCACCGCACGCCGACAGGCCACGGTTTCCGCGCAGATCACCGGCACGCTATCCGAGGTGTTGATCGAGGAAGGTGAGCATGTCGAAGCCGGCCAGGTGCTGGCGCGCCTCGAAGACACCGCGCAACAAGCAACGCTGGCCCAGGCCAAGGCGCAAGTCGCCCAGTCGCGTGCCCTGGTCGGCGAATTCAAGGCACGACTCGAGCAGGCACGCCGCGATCTGGTTCGCCAGCAGGATATGGTCGGCCGCAAGCTGGTCTCGAAACAGGCCGTCGAAACGGCGCAAACCAATGTGGATTCCTTGAATGCGCAACTGATTGCGCAGCAACGCAGCGTCGATCTGGCCACAGCTCAGGCACGCAGTGCCCAGGTGCAACTCGATTACACGACGGTACGTGCACCGTTTTCCGGCGTGGTCATCGCCAAGGCCGCCCAGGTCGGTGAGATCGTTTCGCCGCTGTCTGCTGGCGGTGGCTTTACCCGAACCGGCGTCGGCACCATCGTCGACATGGACTCGCTGGAAATCGAGGTCGACGTCAACGAGTCCTATATCAATCGGGTTGAGCCGAACGCGCCCGCCGAAGCAGTACTCGATGCTTACCAGGACTGGACCATCCCGGCCAGGGTCATTGCCATCATTCCGACTGCGGATCGCGGCAAGGCGACGGTCAAGGTTCGCGTCGGCCTTGAGCAGAAGGATCCGCGCATCCTGCCGGACATGGGCGCGCGCGTCTCATTCATGGAAGAGAAGTCGGCCAGACCGGCGAATGCCGAGCCTCCGAAAGGCGTGCTGCTGCCGGGTTCGGCCATAGTCCAGCGCGATGGCAAGAGTGTTGTTTTCGTCATCGACGAGAACCGCGTAACGAAGACACCGGTGCGGCCTGGCCAGAACATGGGCGAGCTGCGCCTCGTCGAGGGCATTGCCGCGTCGACACGGGTTGTCCGTGAACCACCTGCCGAGATGCAGGATGGATCGCGTATCGAGTTGAAGAAATAGGGTGCTGAGAAGCACCAGATCGAACAGACCGCTGGATCGGCCCGCGTCGTGCCGCCGGTCGATCCAGCAGCGTTCCAGATAATCAGGAGAAGCACATGGCCAACATTGTCGAAATTCGTGATGCCAGCAAAACCTACGAGCGTGGCAAGCAGAAAGTCGAAGTCCTGCACCACATCAACCTGGATATCGAGAAGGGCGACTTTCTTGCCCTGATGGGGCCTTCGGGCTCGGGCAAGACGACCCTGCTCAATCTGATCGGTGGCCTGGATTCGACCACTGGCGGATCGGTCAGCGTTGGCGGTCAGCGCATCGACAATCTCGGCAGTGGCTCGCTGGCCAAATGGCGCGCGGCCAATGTCGGATTCATCTTTCAGTTCTACAACCTGCTGCCGATGCTGTCGGCACAGAAGAACGTCGAAGTTCCGTTGCTGCTGACCAGGCTTTCGGCTGCCGAACGCAAGCGCAATGCCTCGATCGCCCTGCAACTGGTTGGCCTGTCTGATCGAGCCAGTCACAAGCCGAATGAACTCTCCGGCGGCCAGCAGCAGCGTGTCGCCATCGCGCGCGCGATCGTTTCGGATCCGACCTTGCTGGTTTGCGATGAGCCGACCGGCGATCTCGACCGCCAGTCGGCAGAGGAAGTGCTCGGCCTGCTGCAACTGCTCAATCGCGAGCACGGCAAGACCATCATCATGGTCACCCATGATCCGAAGGCCGCCGAGTACGCGACCCACACCTTGCACCTGGACAAGGGCACCCTGGTCGAGCAAACGGCCGCTTGAGGCGGAGGACAGAACAATGAAATATTTCCATCTGATCTGGGCCGCCCTGTTTCGGCGCAAGACGCGGACCACGCTGACCCTGTTGTCGGTGCTTGCCGCCTTTCTGCTGTTTGGCCTGCTCGATGCGGTACGCGTCGCATTCAATTCGGGCAGTGATGCGGCCGGTGTCGATCGCATGGTGGTCAGCTCCAAGTATTCGATCATCCAGGGCTTGCCACAGAGTTTGATTGCGCGGGTCGAAGCCGTGCCGGGAGTCAAGAATGTGACCTGGTCGAACTGGTTTGGCGGCTACTACCAGGATCGCAAGAACCAGATGGTCAATATCGCGATCTCGCCGAGACAGTTCGAGGTCTATCCCGAAATGATCGTGCCGCCGGATCAGCTCAAGGCATTCGAGTCGACCCGCACCGGAGCCCTGGTCGGCGAGGCGCTGGCCAAGCGCTGGGGCTGGAAGATCGGCGACAAGATCCCGATCAGTGGCGCGATCTATCCGAACAAGGCCACCGGCGACACCAACTGGACCTTCGATCTGGTCGGCATGTTTCACGTCAAGGACGAGAAGTTGCGCGGCATGGAGCAGCAGTTGTTCTTCCGCTGGGACTATTTCGACGAGGCCAACAGCTACGGTCAGCACGAGGTCGGCTGGTTGGTCATCCAGGTCGCCGACCCGAACAAATCTGATCAGGTCGCCAAGGCAATTGATGCAATTTCGGCCAATTCAGATCATGAAACCAAGACCCAGACCGAACAAGCCTTCAATCTTTCCTTCGCCAAACAACTTGGCGATATCGGTTTGATCGTCAGTGCAATCATGGGTGCGGTGTTCTTCACCTTGCTGCTGCTGACCGGCAACACGATGGCTCAGGCCGTGCGTGAGCGCATCCCCGAGTTGGCAACCCTGAAGACCATGGGCTTTTCCGACAAGACCGTACTGGGCCTGGTGTTCGGCGAAGCGATTTTGCTTGTCGTCATCGGTGGCGTGCTCGGTCTCGGGCTGGCATCGATCCTGCTGCCGGTGATCAGTTCGGCCAGCGGCGGCATGCTGCAATTGCCGCCGGTCGTTGCCGGCACCTGGGTTACCGGGTTGCTGATGATGATCGGGATCGGAGTGCTGGTTGGCCTGTTGCCGGCCTTGCGTGCAATGCGCCTGAATATCGTTGATGCACTGGCTGGTCGCTGAGGAACCCGGACATGAAAAAATTGAAATCGTTTCTTTCCGGTCTGGGCATGTTCCTGATCATTCTCGCTTCGGTGGCAATGTGGGTGCTGATGCCCTGGCAAGGGCTGCTCGTGCTTTTGTTCGTTCTGGCCTTGTGGATGGCTTTTACCCAGGTCGGTCGCCAAGCCGCTTCGGTGACCTGGGTCGGTGTGTCGACGCTGGGTCAGCGCCTCGGCGCCTCGTCGGTGATCATTGTCGGCATCGCCGGTGTGGTCGGCGTGCTGGTTGCCTTGCTGGCAATGGGCAATGGCTTGCAGGAGACGCTCAAGAGTACCGGCGATACCGAAACCGCGATTGTCCTGCGCGGCGGCGCAACCGCGGAATTGAGTTCGGGTATCTCGCGTGAAGACTCGACCCTGATTACGCAATCGGCTGGCATCCTGCGTGATGCCGAGGGCAAGCCGATCACCTCGTCGGAGCTTGTCGTGGTTGCCAATTTGCCGAAAAAGTCGACCGGCACCGATGCCAATGTCGAGATCCGTGGTGTCGGCCCGCAGATGTGGGCCCTGCGCCCGAACATGAAGATCATCGAAGGCCGCAAGTTCACCCCCGGTCTGCGCGAGATGATCGTCGGCAAGGGCGCTCGTCAACAATTCGCCGGACTCGATCCGGGCTCGACGATCAACCTCAACAACCAGCAATGGACGATCGTTGGTGTCTTCGAATCGGGCGATGCCCATGAGTCCGAACTTGAAGGCGATGTCGATACCGTATCGGCGGCCTATCGTCGTCAGGGTTTCCAGTCGGTCACCGTGCGTCTGACTTCGCCCGAGGCCCTGGATACCTTCAAGGCCGCGCTGGCCAGCAATCCACGGCTCAAGGTCGAGGCCAAGAGCACGCTCGATTACTACACCGCACAATCGGAAGGCCTGACCAAGGTGATCCGCGTGGTCGGCATCGTCATCGCCACAATCATGGCGATCGGCGCGATCTTCGGCGCGCTCAATTCAATGTATGCCGCCGTCGCCACACGTGCCCGCGAAATCGCCACGCTGCGCGCGATCGGCTTTCGCTCGCCGCCGGTGATCGTCTCGGTCATGCTAGAAACGATGCTGCTGGCCTTGCTCGGCGGGCTGCTCGGAGCTTTCATCGCCTGGCTGATTTTCAACAACTACTCGGTCTCGACGCTTGGCTCGAACTTCAGTCAGGTCGTGTTCCAGTTTTCGGTTTCACCGGCCTTGCTGTGGACTGGCGTGAAGTGGGCACTGGCAATCGGATTCATCGGTGGAATGCTTCCGGCAGTGCGCGCTGCACGGTTGCCGGTGACGACGGCTTTGCGGGAGTCTTGATTGGAAGAGCGGGAGTGGGGAGTGGGGAGTGGAAAAGCGGTGAGCGGTAAGCGGTAAGCGGTAAGCGGCAAAGTGCGAAGTGCAGGCATATTGTTCCCCGACTCCCGACTCCCGACTCCCGACTCCCGACTCCCGACTCCCGAGGCTTCCGACTCCCGTTGCTTCCGGCACGGTGGCTGATGAGGTGGAAACAGGTGTTGGAAAGCTGCTTCAGCGTCGGCGCTTTCTGCACAACCCGCCGGTACCACGGTCACGGCAAAACATGGGACCAGTTCAGCGTCGGTGTTCGCCGCGCTCTTTGGGCTGATCGATGCGAAGCCGGCGGTCGCTATCGCCGACCACGGTGAACTCGCCGTCAATCACGCCATCTTCGGCCTTTGCCGCTTTCGGTTGCGGCCGGCGCTGACGCTTTGCGCGAAAAATATGAATGACGTACCAGATCGCGCCGCCGATGAACAAGGCGATGAAGGCGAAAAAACCCAGGGCAATCAGACCGACAACCACGAACAAGCCAAGGATGCCGCCGATCAGGCGAACCAGCGGGTTGCGCGGGCGCAGACTGGACTGAAAAACGAACATCAACCTCTCCTCGGATTGTCGCCAATGCAGCAAGGCCGCTGGGGACTGCGGCTCAGGACAGGTATTCTTGGGGTTGAAAGCCAGCCGAACAAGTGTCGAAGGATCACATGAACGAATCCCGTGCGCTCTGCCAAGTCGATGATATCCCCGATTTCGGAGCCATTTCCGTGCGTATCGAATCGTCGACCGGCGGTTTCGAGATCATCCTCATGCGTGAGGGTGACGAGGTTTTCGGCTACCACAACGAGTGCCCGCATCAGGGCCGCAATCTGGATTACGTGCCCGGCAAGTTCCTGACCAAGGACGGACGCATCATTTGCGCTGCGCACGGCGCGACGTTCACGATCAAAACCGGAGAGCGTGTATCCGGGCCATGCAACAGCGGACTTTTGCGTGTCCCGGTGCGAGTCGTCGATGGTCAGGTCTTCTCGGCCTGAGCGTCCGCCGGGGCAGATGTACGACAGGCGTCGTTGACACGTCGGGGGCGAGCCTCTAGTCTCGCAATGTTCGCTTGCTGAACGCGGCGGATCCTGGCGCAATCAGCCTCGTCGCAACCACCTGGCCCGGACTACTCATGAATCGCACGCAGACCCCGAAACCTACTGAAGCCGAGCTCGGCATCCTCAACGTGCTGTGGGATCGCGGCGAGATGACCGTGCGCGAGTTGCATGAGGCGCACTACCGCGATGACGGTACCGGTTACACGACCTCGCTGAAGATGCTGCAAATCATGCATGCCAAGGGCCTGGTCGAACGCAATGATTCGCAGCGCGCGCATGTCTACCGTGCGGCGATCGACAAGGAAGTCACCCAGAAGCGTTTCCTCGCCGATATTGTCCAGCGCGTGTTTGATGGTTCGCCTTCGCAACTCGTCCTGCAGGCGCTCGGTGGTCAGCCGAATGCAAGCCGCGAAGAGCTCGACGAAATTCGCGCCTTGCTCGACAGCATCGATTCGGAGAAATCATCATGAATCCGATGATTGCCGAGATGCCGTGGATTCAGGCGCTGGGCTGGAGCTTGATTCATTTCCTCTGGCAAGGCGCCGTGGTCGGCATGCTGTTCGCCGTGGTGCGCGCGTTGCTGCCAAAGGAACGCAGTTCCGCACGCTATCTGATCGGTTTGATCGCGTTGCTGGTCCTGGTGGTTTGCCCGCTACTGACCTTCTTCGTGCTGGTTTCGCCAATGGCGGCGGAATCCACGCCACTGGGTGATGTCGTCGTCGCGACGTCGATGGAGGCCTCTTCAGTGCTGTTTACCGGGACATCGACCGGCTTCGATGGCTGGCTGCCCATGCTCGTTGCAGGTTGGCTGTCGGGTGTCGCATTGATGATCTGGCGTGCGCTGTACCAATGGCGTGCGCTTGAGCGAATCGCTGCACGCCTGGCCTGGCGTCAGGTTGAAATCGAGGAAATGCTGATCGGCGTGGCGCAGCGTTTCGGCTCGTTGCCCGGGGTGCGTGTGCTGGTTTCCGCAAGCATCGATACACCGACGCTGATTGGCTGGTTCAAGCCGGTCATCCTGCTCCCTGCTGCCGTGGTCATCGGTTTTCCACGCCAGCAACTTGAATTGATTCTGGCCCACGAACTGGGTCATCTGCGTCGCTACGATCATCTGGTCAATCTTGGCCAGGCGGTGATCGAAACCCTGCTGTTTTATCACCCGGTGGTGCACTGGATTTCCCGTGAAGTGCGTCACGAGCGCGAAGTCTGCTGCGACAATCTGGTGCTTCGGCTTACTGACAGCGAGCCAAGGGAATATGCGCGGACGCTGGCTGCACTGGAAGATGTCCGCCAGTTCACGCCACAACTTGCGGTCGCCGCTTCTGGCGGCATGCTGCTTGATCGCGTGCGCAGAATTGTCGGTTCGAAAACACCAGGGAAGCATCATCGGCGTTCATTGCTTGGTATCTGGCTGATCGCCGCGAGTTGCAGCATCGTGATTCCGGCGGTGTTGTTCGTCACTCAATCCGGTAGCGAGGATGCGAGCACCGACAGCAATACGCTGGCCCAGGTTGAAACCGTGGCGGACAAGCCGGTGCTCGATCCACCACAAGTTTCAGTTCCGATGCCGGCGCTGACCATTGCCGATGTGCCCCTGCCTGCTGTGCCGCCCGAAACGAATGCCGAGCCGCGAGTTGCCGCCGTTGGCGTTGTTGACAAGCGATCCGGCTCAGTCGATTCGATTGCGGTGGCATCGGTTCCCGCTCCTCCGGTTGCCGATGTGGCGAGCGCAGGGAACGGCGCGCTGGAAATCGCCGACATGCCGCTTGTTTCGGCGCCGCTGACGCTGGCATCCGTCGCTCGTGTCGAGTCGACAGAACCGGCGCCAAGGCTTGTCCGCAAGATCTCGCCCGACTATCCCGACAGCGGGTTCGGGTCGTTGCATTCCAAGGTTGACTTCGAATTCTCGATAGATGATCGCGGCAATGTCCGCAATATTCGCCTCGTCGATGGAAATGCAACCGGCGCATTTGCAGCCGCCGCGCGCAATGCCTTGCAGCTATGGAAGTTCGATCCGCAAAGCGTGATGAATCGCCAGGACAAGAAATACCGCCAGAGCTTCGAATTCGTCAGCAAATCCTATGTCGCCAAGACCGATATGGATGGCCCGTGTACGCCACCCATTGGCTCGCACATCTGTCGACCTGGTCGTGGCTTTCACGCGGTGAGAGCCAAGGCGGACAAGGCCGCCTTGCTTCAGGCGCAGCTATTGGCCAGCGAGTTCGGAGATGTCGGGGAAGTTTGCCAGCCCTTGACCGGTTCGCATATTTGCCGCACGGGTCCTGAAGCCAGCGTCGCGTTGCGCACGGATGCCAGTCAAGCGACGTCAGCACATGTGATTGTGCTGACTGGCGGAGCGAATTAGGAGTAGGGCGGGGGGCGAGCAGTTAGCGGGAAAGGCAGTCAAGGAAGTTTGCCAATTTCGTGAACAAATGGAGATAGGTGTTGACCGGCTACTGAAAGTGGCGATGCTCTTTTCGCTCATCGCTCATCGCTCATCGCTCATCGCTCATCGCTCATCGCTCATCGCTCACGCCTCACCATCCAAAAACCAGGTTCACCGAAATCAACATCGTAACCAGGATCAGGACGGTTAGCGGCAATCCGACGCGGAGAAAGTCGCGGGTACGGTAGCCGCCGGGGCCGGCGACGACGAGCAGCACCGGATTGGCACTCGGCAACAGGAACGTGTTCGATGTCGAGATGGCGACAATCAGTGCATATGCAGCAGGGTTGCCGCCCGAAGCCAGGGCGATATTGATTGCCATTGGCACCATCATCACCGCAGCGCCGACGTTCGATATCACCTGCGAGAAGCCGAGGGCAAGAATCGCGATGAAGGCCTGGATCACCCATTGCGGCAAGTCGCCAAGATAGACCATGACTTCCTGGGCGATCCAGGCTGCTGTACCTGTCGAGTCCATCGCACCACCGAGAGGAATCAGGCAGGCGAGAATGAAGATCGTCTTCCAGTTGATCGCGTTGTAGGCCTCATCCATGCTGAGCACGCCGGCCAAAAGCATGCCGACGGCTCCGACAAGCATCGCAACGGCCAGCTTGAGTTCGGTGAACAGGCCCAGGCACATGGCCAGGCCGAAGAAGAACACGGCGTGCCAGATCTTGCTCGGTCGCTGCTCTTCCTGGGGAAAGTCGGTGACGACGACGAAATCGCGTGATTCGGCGGCCAGGGTCAGGTCACGCCACAAGCTGTGCACAACCAGGGTGTCGCCAGGGCGCAGGCTGACTTCACGCACATCTTCGCGAAACACCTGGTCGCCACGGGTCACCGCGAGCACGCTGATACCGAAACGCTTGCGCAGACGCAGGTCGCCAACCAATTGTTTGATCCAGCGTGAGTTGGGCGCGATCACGGCCTCGGAGATGCCCGCGCGAGTCGGATTGAACATGTCGCCGAAATTGCGCAAGCGCGATTGCATCTTGCAGAGCTGGTTGTTGGCGAAGGTGCTGATCTCTTCGCGTTTGCCAAGCACTCCGAGGATGCTGCCGACCCAGATCATCTGGTCGCCGGGAGGCGCAAGTCGGGCCTCGTTGCCGGTCTTCAGAGCAAGGATCAACGGGGCGCCATGCAGACGTTCGGCCTCGACCACGCTCATGCCGACCATCGGGCTTTCCGCGGTGACGGTCAATTCCATGACCTCGCCATCAATTCCGTACATTTCGGCGAAGTAGGTTTCGGTTCGGCCCGGGGTCACTTTCTGTTTCTCCTCGTCGCTGGGCCACAGGCGCGGAGTCAGGAAGGCGAAGTAGGCGAGGCCGACAATCAGCAAAGGGATTCCGATCGGAGCAATTGCAAACAAGGGGAATGGCTCGATGCTCTGCGCACCCGGCGGCAGGTTTCGGTTGGCACTGGCGACGAGGTCGTTGAGCAGAATCAACGGCGAGTTCGAGATCATCGTGATGTTGGTGCCAGCGAGGATGCAACAAGCCATCGGCAGCAGCAGGCGCTTGATCGGAATGCCGGTACGTGAACTGAGACGGCTGACCACTGGCAGGAACAAGGTCGCCAATGCCTGACTCTGCATGATCGCCGACATGCTGCCGACCATCGCATTGACCAGATGCGAAACCCGCGTTTCGGCACCGCCAGCCATTCTCAGGATGAAGTTGGCGGCCTTGCCGAGCAGGCCGGTGCGATCAAGTCCGGCGCCCATGATCATCACCGCAATCAGCGACATCACGGCGTTGCCGGCGAAGCCATCGAACAGCTGTTCGACTGGCATCAGCCGGGTTACGCCGATAACGACAATGACCAGCAGGGCGACCAGATCGCCACGCACCCATTCGAGAATCAGCATGACCACGGTGAACACCAGCAGGCCCAGCACGAGGGCCATGTCGGTGGTCAGGATCAGGCTCGTGTCCATTGGGAGTTCTATCGGTCCGTTGTGTTCAGGGCGTCTTGCTGATCGAAGTTTCAGGTGCGCTGGTAAATCAGATCCCACACGCCGTGACCCAGACGCACGCCACGTTTTTCAAAATGCGTATTGATGCGCCACGTCGGCGTATCGGAGTATGCCCCGAGTCCCGCCTGGTTTCGCCAGTTTGGTGAGGAATCGACAACTTCAAGCATGTGTTCGGCGTACTCGGCCCAATCGGTGGCCAGATGCAGCAGTCCGCCCTGGCGTACGCGGGAGGCCAGCAGTTCGACGAATTCCGTCTGTATCAGGCGCCGCTTGTGGTGGCGCTTCTTCGGCCACGGATCGGGGAAGTAGATGCGGACTTCATCCAGTGATGACGGTCCGAGCTGGTTCTCGATGACTTCGACGGCGTCGTGATTGCTGAGTCGGATGTTGTCGACACCGGCATCGGCGAGCCCATTCATCAGGCGTCCGACGCCGGGACGGTGAACTTCGATGCCGATGAAATTGCGTTCCGGTTCGTGGACGCTTGCGTGCAACAGTTGTTCACCATTGCCGAAGCCGATTTCGAGGACTACCGGTGCCTGGCGCGGAAAGATTGCGTCGAGATCAAGTACCTGATCGGAGTGGTCGAGACCGAATCGCGACCAGTGCGCATCAAATGCCTGTGACTGGGCCGGTGTGATGCGTCCCTGGCGCAGAACGAAGCTGCGCACACGACGAGGTTCAATGGTGTCTTCAGGCTGGCGTTCGGCGTGACGGGGGTCGGTCATTGGCTCAGCCGATCGTGCCGTCGATCGGGCTTGATGCCGAGGCGTAGCGCTTGCGCGGAATTCGGCCTGCACGAAACGCGGCACGTCCGGCCTGGATTGCGAGCTTCATCGCATGGGCCATCAATATCGGGTCTCGCGCGCCGGCAATTGCGGTGTTCATCAAGACGCCGTCACAGCCGAGTTCCATGGCGATCGCCGCATCGGAAGCGGTGCCGACGCCAGCATCGACCAGCACCGGGACTTTGGCATTCTCGACGATCTCAAGCAGGTTGTAGCGATTCTGGATGCCGAGGCCGGATCCGATCGGCGCGGCCAGCGGCATGATTGCGACGCAGCCTATCTGTTCGAGGCGACGAGCCAGCAATGGATCATCACTGGTGTAAACCATGACATCAAAGCCGTCAGCAACCAGCCGCTCGGCGGCTTCAAGAGTCTGCACGACGTCGGGAAACAAGGTCTTCTGATCACCGAGGACTTCGAGCTTGACCAGCTTGTGGCCATCGAGCAGTTCACGGGCGAGCTGAAGCGTGCGTACGGCATCATCAGCGGTGTAGCAACCGGCGGTGTTCGGCAGGATCGTATAGCGTTCGGGTGGCAACACATCGAGGAGGTTGGGTTGCTCCGGATCCTGGCCGATGTTGGTGCGCCGGATCGCGACGGTGACAATTTTCGAACCTGCTGCCTCGGTCGCCTTGCGGGTTTCCTCCAGGTCCTTGAATTTTCCCGTACCGGTAAGCAGCCGCGATTGATAGGGGCGGCCCGCGATCACGAGCATGTCGGTGTCAGTGTGAGTCATTGAATTCTTCAGCTGTCAGTCGGATTTCTGGAACGTCAGGAATGGGTTGATGGAAAGAGAGTCAGCCACCGCCAATCGCGTGGACAATCTCGATGCGGTCATCGGGTTTGAGCTGGTGTTCGCTGTAGCGACTGCGTGGAACGATTTGCCGATTGATTTCGACCGCCACGCGCTTGTTGGCATAGCCGCTGGATTCCAGCAGCGCATCCAGGCGCAGCTCGTCGGCAACTTCGTGCGATTCGCCGTTCAAAGTGATTTTCATTGCGCCATTCTAACAGCCTGTCGGACTTTGCTCGGCAGGGTTGCGAATCCGATTGAGCAATCCAAATCTCCATCGCGTTCCGCCCCCTTGCATCACGATGGTCCTGCAAAGCGCCAGGCATCGGTACTCGCCCAATCGAATTCTCGCTGCGACGGACAAAGTCCTGGCGCGAACGCTTCATCGCTGTCGATGATCCGGTCAGCAGCGAGCTGCCGTGAAATTGACGACGCCGCAATAAATGCGGCGTCGTCCAGTTGGATCAGGCAATACTGGATGCTGCCCGTACGCGTTTATTCACGACGCCTGCGCTGATTGCCATCGTCTTCGGCATCATCGCGGGATTGCTTGGGCGGCGCCTGTTTCGGCTGGCTTCTCGCGGGTGGGCGTTGCGCCGGCTGAGAGGGTTGCTGGCGTGGTGCGTTGCGCGGCTGTACATCGCGTTGGGTTGGTCGCGGTGCCATTCGCGGTTGTGCCTCACGCACGTTCGGTTGTGGTGTAGCGCGGGGCTGTGCGGAGCGAGGCTCAGGTGTGTATTGCGACCGTGGGGTGGGGCGTGGTTGCGCACTACGTTGAGTCGGCTGCGGTGCCACGCGGGGCTGTACCTCACGTGCTTGTGCGGGCGGCCTGGTGCGAGGCTCCGTTGAGCGGACTTCCGGCCTCGATTGCGGGTATGCGCGCTGCGTTGCAGGCGTGCTTGTACGCCGTCCGGATTCGGCACTCTCGGCAGGACTTGAGCGCACCGTCGGTGAACTGCGTCGTTCCGGCAACGGGATGCCGCGCGTCGGCTCCGAATCGACCGACCGTCGTGGCGTGACATTGCCGCGCGACGAATCGGATCGAACCGCCGGTTGTGGCGCTCGGGTCGTCGGTGTCGCGCGTTCTGAGGAAATCGAGCGCGGTGCGCGAATTGTGGTTGGCGTGGTCTCGCTACGGCCACGTTCGATCCGTGAATCAGCGCCTGTTCTGGGTCGAACGTTCGCATCCCTGCCGGATGATGCGGGCGTTTGCTGACCACGTACACGTGAGCCGGCATCGACCGGGCTGCGCGTGGGTGTTCTTGTCGCGGACGGTCGATCGCCACCCACGACCTCGATTCGCTGCGGTCGGCTGTTGCTTGATCGAGACTCACGTGTCGAGAGCTGACGCATTTCGGCCACCGCCAGCGGCTGGTTATTGTTGCGCGAGATGGCACGGATGCGTTCCTGTGCATCGAGATTGCGGACCGGCGGAGCCGTGCGCGCGATCACTTGACGATTGAACGTCGCGGCATTGACGTTGCGGGCATTGCTCTGTGCAGCACCCGCGCCGACAAAGCTGCGCGCGGTCGGCGCCACCGCAACGCGGCTGACCACGCGTCCCTGGCTCAGCAGAGCCTGGGTGACCTGGACCTGGGACCGGTTGACCGTGCGCGCATTGACGAAGGCGTCATGTGACACAGCCGTGTACGCATTGCGGTTGTTGCGATAGGCGTAGTCGAAATTGGATACCGGCCGGCCATTCGAGTAGTCGTTGTAGACATTGTTGATGTAAGTGTTGTTGATGATCGTGGTGTTGCGCACATTGATGTTGTTGAAGTAGCTGCGCGAACCGCGATACCACGGCACGTAGACATCACGTGGGCCGAGCGGAAACCAGCCGACCGGGCCGCCACTCGAAATGCTCACGCTGAAACCGCCGCCGCCGACAAAGGCGACCAGAGCCGGTGCATAGATCGGGCGCACATGACGCGGACCAGGGACCCAGCCCCAGCGGTTGTTGACGTGAGCCCAACGTCCGTAATGCGACGGTGCGAAGCCCCACGGTGCATTGTCGACCCAGGTCCAGCCCCACGGATCAATCCATGACCAGTGACCATCGCGGTACGGCGTCCAGCCGACACTCACGCGTGATGGATACCAGATTGCGCCGTAGCTTGATGCGGTACTCCAGCTTCCGTAGTCGTCGAGGTCGGCATAGCCGATGATTTCTTCTGACACATAGCGACGCGACGGCGAGCGCTCGTAACGTTCGACCCGTTCGTAGCACCAGCGATCGAAATCATCCTGTCGCGGCAGGTCAAAGACCTTGTAATCCTGCAGTAGCGAATCGAAGAAAACATAGGACTCTCCGGCACGAACGCGGAAGCTGGCGTTGTCGCGACCATAGACATCACCATCGCCGTCGACGACCGAGACCATCGTTGAATCGCCCTGTGGCGCGATATCGACCCGATACTGGCCGGGGCGGTCGATGACCAGGGCCAGCGTGGGTGTATCGATTTCGTAGATCTGGCCCTCGAATACACGGCGGACATTGAGATTGAGGGTGCCGGCAGTGAGTTCGATCTGCGCCGTTGCATCATCGAGATTGAGCAAGCGGAACGAAGTGCGCTCATCAAGACGGACAGTTGCCGCGCCGATTTCCATTTCGACGCGCGAGGCGCGATCCGTGTAAAGCGTGTCGCCCGTGATCAACGGACGATTGAGATGCGCTTGTGACCATTGCTCGATACCAGCCGGTTGCATGCTGACGTCACCACTGAGATAGCTCAGACGCGCGACGCGGCTCGGCGGGTCCGCCAAGGCCTGGCCAGCCACGCCGAGCAACAGCAAGATTGGAACCAGCCAGACGGAACGGCGGTGAAATTGACGATTGAACATGGTGCATCTCCTCTGCGGACACGCGCTGGGATAAAGACAGGAGCGCGCACGTTTATCAGACCGCATCGCTGCTGAACGCAAAGGCAACGCTGATCGAGTGTTACAACCTTTTGCGATGTCCTGCCTCGTGCTTGCCGCCTGCCCGGGATGGCGGATAATCTGTCGGCAATGCGGGTGTAGCTCAATGGTAGAGCTGTTGCTTCCCAAGCAACTGACGAGGGTTCGATTCCCTTCACCCGCTCCACTCCGATCCTCCATCCGTGTTGCGGATCCGGTCGCAGCCCGTTGTTTCGCTACGATCGAGTCAGTATTCGCCATGAAGATCGCCATCCTCTCGCGCAATTCCTCGCTCTATTCAACACGACGCCTGGTTGAGGCTGGCCGCAGTCGTGGCCATCGAGTGCGTGTTCTCGATCCGCTGCGTTGCTACATGCGCATTTCGCAGGCTGGATTCGAGATGCGGTACAAGGGCCATGCGTTGAAGGAATTCGATGCGGTGATGCCGCGGATCGGTTCCTCGGTGACTTTTTACGGCACGGCGGTATTGCGCCAGTTCGAAATGATGGGCGTGTACACGCCGAACGGATCCGATGCGGTTTTGCGTGCGCGTGACAAGTTGCGTTCCCTGCAAATGCTGGCAGGTGATGGCATTGATTTGCCGATGACGGTGTTTGGGGACTATCCCGATGACACCGTCGATCTTCTGGAAATGCTTGGAGATCCGCCGCACGTGATCAAGCTCAACGAAGGCGCGCAGGGACAGGGCGTGCTGCTTGCCGAGAAGCGTTCTGCCTCACAGGGCATGATCGAGGCATTTCGGGGCCTTTACGCCAATTTTGTTGTCCAGGAATTCATTGGTGAAGCCGGTGGAGGTGATTTGCGTTGTTTTGTCATCGGCAATCGGGTCGCGGCGGCCATGCATCGTCAGGCGCCGGAAGGTGACTTTCGCGCCAATCTGCATCGGGGTGGTACCGCATCTTCGGTGCAACTGACAGAACAGGAAGTCGACGTGGCGATTCGCGCGGCGGCGACCATGGGGCTGGGCATCGCCGGCGTCGATCTGCTGCGCTCGCGTCGCGGACCGCTGGTGCTTGAGGTCAACGCTTCACCAGGTCTCGAAGGTATCGAGCAGGCCAGCGGCATGAATATCGCCGCAGAAATCATTGGCTACATCGAAGCGGCTGCTGCGGGCAAAAGGGCCGTGCCGACTGGCGCAGCGAGGCGCTGCTAGGCCAGAGGGCCAATCGGAAGACACTTTGACCAGCAATAGAGCAATCGCAGCTCGACGATTTCTGACGCCCAGGCTGCTTAACGGAAGTATCAGAGTGGCTTAACCTCGATTTAAGCCATTGATCTCTATATTCACCCTTGCTGTAGGTTCTGCTCGACACTCCTAAGGTTTTTGGCATGGTGACAAGCAGGTTACGGTAATCGGGGCAGTAGCTTTTGGCCCAAGCGAGGTGCGTTCCCCCAAAGCCGCCTCCTTGGGCCATTTTATTGCGCTGCCGTCCGACGCAAACCTTCTCTCACAACTGGCCGAATACCGATCCCGTGCATTCCTGGTCGGTGTTCCGCGTTAAGCTACCCGCCATGCGCATACTCGTTATCGAAGACAACAGCGATATCGCTGCCAATATCGGCGATTTTCTTGCTGATCGCGGACACGTGGTTGATTTCGCCGGAGACGGCGTCACCGGTCTGCACCTGGCCGTGGTCAATGAATTCGACGTCATCGTGCTCGATCTGAGCCTGCCCGGCATGGACGGTCTGGAGGTCTGCCGCAAGTTGCGTGAGGAAGCCAAGCGTCAGACGCCGGTACTGATGCTGACCGCACGAGATGCCCTGGAGCAAAAGCTGATCGGATTCGAATCCGGCGCTGACGACTACATGGTCAAGCCGTTCGCCTTGCAGGAGTTGGCGGTCCGTCTCGAAGTACTGAGTCGTCGCGGCAAGGGCGTCAAGAGCCGGATCCTGAAGCTCGCCGATCTCACCTACAACCTCGACACCCTGATCGTCACCCGTGCCGGAAAATCGATTCAGCTCAATCCGATCGGATTGAAGTTGTTGCAGGCATTGATGGACAAGGCGCCGTCCGTGGCAACCCGACAGGAGCTGGAAACCCGCGTCTGGGGCGAAGAACTGCCCGACAGCGATTCATTGCGCGTGCATATCCATGGATTGCGTGCTGCCATCGACAAGCCCTTTGACAAGCAGCTGATCATGACGCGTCATGGAATCGGCTACGTGATGGTCGATCCGGATGCAGTACCGGCGTAGGCTCCGTAGCCGGATCATCATTTCGTTTGCATTGTTCGGACTTGGCCTGACCGCCATGTTTGCGGCGGCGACGATCTACCTGCGCGTGCGCATGGAAGGTCAGCTCATCAACGACACGCTGACCCGGGAACTCAACCACTTCGTCGATTTCAAGCGTGAATTCCCGCAACCGGATGCGCGTTGGAGCATGTCGTTGTTCGAAGCGCAGATTGTGCGCGCCGGACGTACGGCAACCGTCCCGTTTGCCTGGCAGAAATACGAATCCGGGGTTTATGACATTGAAGATCTGGATGCCTCGGGACAAAAGCGTGCCTACAAGCTGGCAGTCTACAAAGACAATGACTACTGGGCGTATCTTCGATTCGATCAGAATTCGCAGAAGCTGACCGAGCGTCAGTTGCTCATCGTCTTGATCATCGCAGTGCTGGTCTTTGCCTTGCTGTCGCTACTCATGGGCCTGTGGCTGTCCTCGCGCGTGATGAGTCCGGTCACCGAACTGGCCAGTCGATTGCGTGAACTGAAAAAGTCCGGAAATTACTCGCCGATGGCGCCGCGCTTCGCCAATGACGAAGTCGGAGAGCTGGCGCTTGCGCTTGATGATTATTCTGCACGACTGACTCATCTGGTCGAACGCGATCGCGAGTTCAATGCCGATGTCAGTCATGAACTGCGCACGCCACTGGCGGTCATTGCGACAACAACAGAACTGCTGATGGGTCAGCCAAACCTGCCGGAAAAGGTTCAGGAGCGATTGCGCCGGATCGAGCGTGCGGTCAAGCAATCCACCGAACTCACCGATGCCTTGCTGCTGCTGTCACGCAGCGAACGCCAGGCGCCCACGGATGGCGAGACCACCGATGTCGCCAGGGTCGCCGAGCAGGTCATCGACATCAGCCGCCCGCATCTGGGCAACAAGCCGGTCGAGGTGCATCTAAAAGTTGAGCACCCTCTGATGACGATTGCGCCATCATCGGTGGTTGCAGTGGCCCTGACCAACCTGATCAGCAATGCGTTCAAATACACCCAGCAAGGTGAAGTGACAATTATCGTCGGGCACGGACGCGTTGCCGTCGAAGATACCGGTCCGGGCATCGCCGCCGAAGATGCGGAACGACTGTTCGAGCGTGGCGAGCGCGGTACCAATCTGGTCAAGGGCGCAGGCCTCGGCCTGGCCATCGTGCGTCGCTTGTGTGAGCTCTATGGCTGGAACGTCACTCTGGCGCCGCGTCCGCAAGGTGGCGCCGTGGCCACCTTGCATTTCGACTATCGGCCCTGATTCGGAGAGCTTCCGGTTGCCGGTTGACTGCTATGCAGCGGTTGCCCGATCAGTTGACCGGATCGAGCCAGTCCCACTGATCCTTGGTCTTGCCGGTGAACAGGCCGAAGAACAGATCCTGAAGCTTGCGCGTGATCGGTCCGGCCTTGCCTTCACCAATCTTCTTGCCGTCGATTGATCGAATCGGCGTGACTTCGGCGGCGGTGCCGCACATGAGGATTTCGTCGGCGAGATAGAGGTATTCGCGCGGCATGTCACGCTCGATCACCTCAATGCCATTGTCACGGGCAAGCGTAATCAGGGTATGCCGGGTAATGCCGTTGAGAATTGCGGCGCTGGCCGGGGTGGTGTGCAACTGGCCGTCAAAGACCAGGAACAGATTTTCGCCGGCGCCTTCACTGAGCAGACCGGTCGAGGCTAGGGCGATACCTTCACCAAAGCCGAGTCGACGTGCCTCGCGCGCAATCAACTGGCCGGAGAGATAATTGCCGCCGGCCTTGGCGCCGGTCGGAATCGTGTTCGGCGCCATCCGGTTCCAGCTCGACACACAGGCATCGATACCGGCTTCGAGCACGCCTGGGCCGAGATAGGGGCCCATTTCCCAGGTCGCCACGGCGACATCCGTCGGCGTATCCGCGGAAAGGCCGAAACCACCGAGTCCGCGAAACGCGATCGGACGCAGATAGGCTTTGGTCAGACCATTCTTGAGGATGACCTCACGGCACGCGGCGGCGAGTTCATCGATCGTGTAGGGAATGACGATGTCGTAGATTTTCGCCGACAGATACAGGCGCTTGAGGTGATCATCGAGGCGAAAGATTGCCGGGCCGTTTGGAGTCTCGTAGCTGCGGATTCCTTCAAAAACCGAAGACCCGTAATGCAGTGCGTGGGCCATGACATGCACGGTCGCTTCGGCCCAGGGCTTGATCTTGCCGTTCTGCCAGATGAACTCGGGATAGCTCGCAGCCATGATCGGATTCCTTGGTGGTGAGCCATCCATGATAACCGCGCCGCCCGATTCGGGCTATTGCATCAGCAACCACCAGCAGCCGGATTGTTCGCGCATGTCATAGCGCCGGACAGACTCGTACGGTACGTTTCGATCCTGCTCACCGACCGTACGGATCACCAGCTCATGCAGTTCGTCGCCGGCGTAGCGATCGTTGCGGTCACGATATCGATCACGTTCGCGAAACTGCAGGGTTGATTCAACATCGACCGAGATCAATGGTTCGCCAATCAATCTGGCCAGATCGCGCAGCGCGGCGATGGCCGAAACCTGGCCAAAACCTTCCCAGAGGAACAGGCCGGACAAACTGACGCCATTGGCCGTGGCAAACGCGGCGACGACACGATTGCGCAAGTCTTCCGCCGAGATCGCGCAGGTCTGGGTGGTCGGCGGCACCGCGTATCGCGTCAGTGGATCGTGCTGATTGCCAGTCTGGTCGGGTGTTGCCGCCGGCATGGCAGGCGCGGGTGATGCTTTCAGCGCGCTGCATTTCTGGTCGCTGAAGGTCGGTTCACCATTCTCGCCGATGCATCGATGAATACGTTGATCCTGGGCTCGCGCCATGCTGCAGATGGCGAGCAAGACGAATAACCACCATGATGGTTTCAGATGCAAGGATTGCCATGAAAACAAATTCTTGCCTTGATCGGTTTGTTCTGGTCTAGTGTTGCTCATGCTCATCGCAACCATCAACCCGATGCTCTACGCCGCCGCCGGTTTCGCCAACGGTCGAAATAATAATGCGTGCTCGACATTCGGGGCTGGCGTGCACTGAGGGTTACACACCATACACACGCAGAAGGCCCGCCACTGAGCGGGCTTTTTTATTTACAGGCTTTGCAACATTCAGGGACTCATCACCATGTGCTCGATATTCGCGATTTTTGGTTTGCAGGCAGGTGACGACCTTACCGGTCTGCGCCGCCTCGCCCTGGAGTTGTCGCAACGCCAGCGTCATCGCGGTCCGGATTGGAGCGGCGTGCATGTCGATGAGGGAGCCATCCTTGTTCATGAACGTTTGGCCATTGTTGACCCGGCCGGAGGCGCGCAGCCAATCCGCTCCGCGGATGGAACTCTGGTGCTTGCAGTGAATGGTGAGATCTACAACCATCGTCAGCTCGAACAGGGCCTCGCCCAAGCCTACGAGATGCAGACCGGGTCGGACTGCGAAGTCATCAACGCGCTGTATCGCGAGCACGGCGCGCAAAGCGTCAATCGACTCAATGGCATCTTTGCCTTCGCCCTTTGGGATCGCGCCGCCGGGCGCTACCTGATCGCCCGCGACCCGATCGGTGTCTGCCCGCTGTATTGGGGACATGATCGCGAAGGCCGCGTCTGTGTGGCCTCGGAGATGAAGGCGCTGGTTGGAATCTGCGCCGATGTCGCGGCCTTTCCGCCCGGGCATGTATTCGATAGTTCAACGGGCGAGTTGGTCCGTTATTACGAAAAGCCCTGGCGCGATTATGCAGCGACCGAAGGCGTCGAAGTGTCGCCGGAAACCCTGCGTAGCGCATTCGAGGCTGCGGTACATCGCCAGTTGATGACTGATGTTCCTTATGGCGTGCTGCTTTCCGGCGGCCTTGATTCGTCGCTGGTTGCTGCGTGTGCGGCGCAGTTCGCGCGCCGCCGCGTCGAAGAAGACGATTCTTCCGAAGCCTGGTGGCCTCGCCTGCACTCGTTTGCGATTGGACTCGAAGGCTCGCCCGATCTGGCCGCGGCCGAAATCGCTGCCGAATCACTGGGCACTGTGCATCACGGCTTCCAGTACAGCTTCGAGGAAGGACTCGATGCCTTGCCTGAGGTGATCCGGCATGTTGAAACCCATGACGTGACGACAATCAGGGCGTCAACGCCGATGTATCTGCTGGCGCGCCGGATCAAGGCCATGGGTGTGAAGATGGTGCTGTCCGGTGAAGGCTCGGATGAAATCTTCGGTGGCTACCTGTATTTCCACAAGGCACCGAATGCGAGGGAGTTTCATGCCGAAACCGTGCGCAAAATTGATGCCTTGCATATCTATGATTGCGCGCGAGCGAACAAGTCGATGATGGCCTGGGGCGTCGAGGCCCGCGTACCGTTTCTCGATCTCGAATTCCTCGATGTAGCCATGAGCATGGATGCAAAGTTCAAGATGACCGGCAAGGGTCGTATGGAAAAAGCGGTCCTGCGCGAGGCGTTTGTGGGTGCCTTGCCTGAATCGATCCTGTGGCGACAAAAGGAGCAGTTCAGCGATGGCGTTGGCTACGGCTGGATTGACGGGCTCAAGGCGCACGCCGAATCCCAGGTCAGTGATCGCGAGTTTGCTGCAGCGGCAAATCGCTTTCCGCTCAACCCACCGGCGACCAAGGAAGCTTATTTCTATCGCAAAATTTTCGAGCAGCATTTCCCCGGCAACGCCTGCGCAGAGACAGTTCCGGGTGGCAAGTCGATTGCGTGTTCGTCAGCGGCAGCGATCGAATGGGATCCGGCCTTCGCCAAGGCTGCGGATCCGTCCGGGCGTGCCGTGGCCGGCGTGCATCTGGCGGCGACTGCCTGAGGTCTTTCTCCTGATCAAAATTCTTCAACGGTCGGAGGCTTCAGCTCACGCTCGTCGCCCCTGCACAGGCAGGGGTCCAGTGACTTTGCTCTTTTAAAGCACGCTCCTTCGTCGCGCGGCATCCCTGCCTTTTTTCACTCGCCTCAGGCGAGCGAGTCACTTTCTCTTGCGTGGCCAAGAGAAAGTAACCAAAGAGAAGGCCACCCCATTGCAGCGGTCTCCGGGCTCCTGCCCTGCGACTACGCAACGCGACT
>NZ_DASSYD010000082.1:0-7241 GCF_035703485.1 Dokdonella sp.
CCTTCAGGGGCGATGCTTCTATGATCTTCACAGCAAGAGCATCGCCCCTGAAGGGAGCTCCCACGGAGGTAATGCGATTGCATGCATTGCTAATTCGTCATCGCGTAAACCGCGATATTGACCGCGAACTTTGTATTGTCCTCGGCCAGAAAGCGTTTGTTGCGCCAATCGTAGTCCCACTCGCAGCCGTAATCCTTGTTGCTGTAAAGCACGCCGAGACGACCGTTGATCTCGATGCCCTTGAGATATTCGTGAACCAGATCATCACCCCAGCCGTTCAATTCGAAACCTGTGGCAGGGGGACCGTCGAAGCGAAAGAAGCTCGAATACAAGGGGTGCGTATTCGGCAACTTGCGCAAGGCATCGCGTCCGAAAATCGTCGCCATCTCGCTTTCAAAGGATTTCGCAAAGAGTCCGTCGATATCGTGATTGCAGTCATCAACGAAAACGAACCCGCCATTTCTCACATATTTCTCGAAGTTGCGCCGCTCGTCAGGATTGAACTCAACCAGTTTGTGTCCGGCCAGATAGCAAAACGGAGCCGCGAGCATGCGCGGATCGGCCAGCGCCAGAATATGCTCCCGGGTATCGACGTGCAGCGTCGTGTACTGGATCAAGGCATCGATCAGGTTCGACGGCATGCGCTCATCAACATCCCAGTCACCCGACTCGTACATGAGCCGGGTGAACCAGAAGTCGTAAGAATCGGGAGTTGAGAGTGGGGAGTTGGGAGTGGGAGTAGCACCACGCGCCTGCACGAAGGGTGCAAGCGCGAGGCCACCAGCCACAAGACGAAGGAATTCGGCGCGAGTCATGCGAAAGTCATCAGCAAGGTTCGTAAAGTGGGTTCCGGAAGCGCGGCGATCTGCAAGCTACAGGAAGCCGCTTTTCCTACTCCCCACTTCCCACTCCCGACTCCCCGCTACACAGCATCCGACAGCGAAGTAAACGTGAAGTCACGAATCTTCAGCGGCGGAATCATCATCACGAACGGCGACTCATCATCACCGACGCGAACCGGCTTGCCGATCTCCTCGATGTTGTTGAGCATGATGATCGGCGATTCATTGAAACGGAAATTCTTGATCGGGTACTTGATCTCGCCGTTCTCGATATAAAAGGTGCCGTCACGAGTCAGTCCGGTCAGCAATACGGTCTGTGGATCGACCATGCGGATGTACCAGGTGCGCGTGACCAGAATGCCCTTCTTGGTCGACTTGACCAGATCCATCGTCGACTTGTCGCCACCGACCATGATCAGGTTGCCAGGCTGACCTTTCGCCTGCTTGTCCTTGAGCTTGGCCCAGTAGCGCGAGTACTGCATGTAATCGACCTTGCCCTTGGTGATGATCGGCGTGCGCTCACGCGGCAGACCTTCATCGTCCCAGGGCAGCACGCCGGCAACCGGATCAGCCGGATCGGCATAGATGGTCACGCGCTCGTCATAGAGTTTCTCGCCAACCTTGTTGCCACCGCCCTTCTTCGACAGAAAGCTGCGGCCTTCATCGGCACGCCGCGCATCGAAGCCGAACATCATGAACGAGATCAGGCCTGCACTCGCGGCCGGCTCCATGATCACCGTGTATTTGCCCGGCTCAAGTGCCTTGGCATCCTTCGATGCGGTGGCTTTCTGCACGGCAATCTTGATTTCGTCCTTGGCATTGAATTGCCCGACATCGGCCAGGTTGCGCGCAACCCAGCCCGAGCCGGTACCGTCTTCGGTGCGTACGGTGCAGGTGAAATCGAGATTGGTACTGGTCTGGTAGGCAAAGTTGCCGTTGCTGTTGGCCATCGCCGAGAAGCGCGCACTGTCGGCGAGGAAGCCGGCAGCGATACAGTCGGCGGCCTTGCTCGGACCAATCGAATCGGCGGCGACACCGGCACGGTATTCCGGCGTAATCGCCGCCGTGCTGTCAAACCAGGTTTTCGATTCACCATATTTCTGCTTGCCAATCGCCGGCACGAACTCTGGATTCTCCGGCGCGAGCTTGGCCAGTTCTTCGGCACGACGCACGACCTTTTCAAGCGACTTGTCATCGAACTCGTTGATCGTGGCCGTTCCAACGCGCTTGCCAAATGCCACCTGCACGCCAAGTTCTGCGTCACTGACGATACCGCTGGTCGAAACCGCATTCAGAGCGTAGCGGATATTGCCGTCGATCGAACCACTCAATGTCGCCGTACACTCATCCGCCTTGGACAATTTGATGACCTTGTCGAGGATGGCCTTGGCGTCTTTTTCGGAATAAATACTCATCGATAAATCTCCTGCTCTCAACCGAGGCTACGTGCGGTGTTGATGACATTGATGCCGTTGAACCGGGTCGTGCTCGAACCATGCGAGACCGCCGATGACTGTCCGGGCTGACCCTTGCCGTCGAAGAATGACCCGTTCAAGCGATAGTCACTCTTGTCGCAAACCGCGACGCAGGCATTCCAGAATTCCGGCGTGCGGATCTGATAGGCGACATCCTCGATCATGCCGGTGATCTTGCCGTTCTTGATCTCGTAGAAAAGCTGGCCACCGAACTGCGCGTTGTAGCGCTGTTGATCAATCGAGAACGAGCCATCGCCAATGATGTAGATGCCGTTTTCGACATCCTTGACCATATCGGCTGGCGAAAGCTTTTCTTCGCCCGGCTCAAGCGAAACGTTGGCCATGCGCTGGAACTGCACGCTCGACCAGGAATCGGCATAGCAGCAGCCCTGTGAATGATCGAGGCCGAGGATGTGGGCCTGATCGCGGATGGCCTGGTAATTGACCAGGATGCCGTCCTTGATCAGATCCCAGCGTTGCGCCTTGACGCCTTCATCGTCGTAGGCAACCTTGCCGAGCGAGTGCGGCTGGGTCTTGTCGGCAAACAGGGTCACCTTGTCACTACCCCACTGGAATTTTCCGGACTTCCACTTGTCGAGCGTGGCAAAGCTCGTACCGGCATAGTTGGCCTCGTAGCCAAGCACACGATCGAGCTCGGTCGGATGGCCAACGGATTCGTGAATGGTCAGCCACAGATGGCTGGGGTCAAGAACGAGATCGTACTTGCCGGGCTTGACCGACGGCGCCTTGAGTTTTTCCTGCGCCTGTTTCGCCGCCGCAACAGCATCCTCGAGCATGTCGTAGGAATTGCCATATCCGACATTGCCGCCGGGCAAGTCGAATTTGTCTTCTTTCTTGCCATCCAGATACTCGTAGCCCATGCCCGCAGGCATCGACAAGCCATCACGGCTGCGAAACTTGCCGGTGGCCTTGTCGATGGCCGACACCGTCATCGGTGCCCAAATGCGGTGAATGTCCTGATCGATGTAGGAGCCATCGGTCGAGGCGAAATACTTCTGCTCATTGACCTGGAACAGCATCGAGTTGACGAAGTTGGCACCGGCCTTCATGGCCGCCGCGTTGACTCCGAGCAGCAGCTCGACCTTGTCCTTGATCGGAACTTCCATTGCATTCTTGACGATGGGTGTGGCCCAGGAGACTTCGCCTACGCCCTTGACCGGAGCGAGTTGCACCGGCTCAGTGGTCAGCTTCGAGTTGGCCTTGGCGATCTGTACCGCCTGACGTGCAGCCTTGGCCACCGAATCCGCACTCAGGTCACTCGATGCGGCAAAGCCCCAGGTGCCGTTGGCGATAACACGAATGCCAACACCGGTCGATTCCGTGTTGACGACGTTCTGCACCTTGTCTTCACGGGTAATCACGAACTGGCGCAGATAGCGGCCAATGCGTACATCGCAATAGCTGGCACCATCAGCCTTGGCCGCGGTCATCGCGGTATCGGCCAATTGCTTCTTCAAGCCGACATCGAGTTTGCCAACCAGTTCGTCGGCCGCTATGGCGCGGCCGTAGATCGGCAACATCAGCGCGCCGAGGCCGATACCGGTGGCCTTGATGAAATCACGTCTTTGCATGGTGTCCTCCGCCTCAGAATGATTTTTCCCCGGCCGATATCGGCCGGAAAACTGTTGCTTGCGCACCGGTGATCACCGGGCAAAACGCAATACTGGTCGAGAATGGCCTGCCTCGGACTTCCCGTCATGTGGCTTATGGCATGGTCAACCGAGGCTTCGCGCCGTGTTGATCACGTTGATTCCATCAAAACGGGCTGTACTGGTGCCATGTGAAACCGCAGACACCTGCCCCGGCTGGCCCTTGCCGTCAAAGAAGGTGCCGCCGATTCGATAATCGTTCTTGTCGCAAATCGCCGTGCAAGCATTCCAGAATTCCGGCGTACGGATCTGGTAGGCGACATCCTCGATCATGCCGGTGATCCTGCCTTTCTTGATCTCGTAGAACAGCTGGCCACCGAATTGCGCGTTGTAGCGTTGCTGATCAATCGAGTACGAGCCGCGCCCGATGATATAGATGCCGTCGTCGACATCCTTGACCATGTCCGCCGGCGACAGCGTCTGCTTTCCCGGCTCCAGCGAGACATTGGCCATGCGCTGAAACTGCACGCTCGACCACGAGTCGGCGTAGCAGCAGCCCTGGGAATGATCGAGACCCAGAATATGGGCCTGATCGCGGATGACCTGGTAGTTGACCAGAATGCCATCCTTGATCAGATCCCAGCGCTGCGCCTTGACGCCCTCATCGTCATAGCCGACCGCACCGAGCGAGTGTTTCTGGGTCCGGTCGGCAACGATGGTGACCTTGTCGCTGCCGTAGTGGAAGTCCTTTGATTTCCATTTGTCGAGCGTGGCGAAACTGGTTCCGGCGTAGTTGGCCTCGTAGCCGAGCACACGATCCAGTTCGAGCGGATGACCGACCGTTTCGTGGATCGTCAGCAGCAAGTGGCTGGGATCAAGAACAAGGTCGTACTTGCCAGGTTTGACCGACGGCGCCTTGAGCTTCTCCCTGGCCTGCTTCGCCGCAGCGACGGCGTCTTCGAGCATGTCGTAGGAATTGATGTAGCCGGTCACCCCGCCGGGCAACGCGATCTTGTCCTGCTTGCGCCCATCCAGATATTCGTAACCCATGCCCATCGGCGCGCCGAGGCCATCGCGACGACGGAACTTGCCGCTGGCCTTGTCGACGGCGGTTACCTGGATTGGCGCCCAGATGCGGTGAATGTCTTGATCGATATACGAGCCATCGGTCGAGGCGAAATATTTCTGCTCATTGATCTGGAACAGGGTCGAGTTGACGAAGCTCGCCCCCGCCGCCATCGCGGCGGCGTTGACTTCGAGCAGGCGATCAAGCTTTTCCTTGATCGGCACTTCCATCGCGTTCCTGACAATCGGCGTGGCCCAGGAAACTTCGCCGACACCCTTGACCGGGGCCAGTTGCACCGGCTCGGCCGTCAGCTTCGAATTGGCCTTGGCGATTTGCACGGCCTGGCGTGCCGCTTTCGCGACACCTTCGGCGCTCAAATCGCTGGTTGCGGCAAATCCCCAGGTGCCGTTGGCGATCGCACGAATGCCGACGCCGGTTGATTCGGTGTTGACGACATTCTCGACCCTGTCTTCCCGGGTAATCAGGAACTGGCGCAGGTAGCGGCCAATCCGCACATCACAATAACTTGCCCCATCGGCACGCGCCGCGGTCATCGCCGTATCCGCCAAGCTTTTCTTCAGGGCGACATCGATTCGCGCAACCAGTTCTTCGGCGGCGATGGCACGGCCAAAGGCTGGCGTCAGCAACATGCCGAGGCCAATGCCTGAAACCCTTAGAAAATCACGTCTTTCCATCTTCTTCTCCGCAGCGGGGTCGACCGTCGGGACAACAAACGATTGTTGATCAACCCCGATCCTGACTGATTTGGGCACCGCCGTCATGTGATGATCGGCATGGTCGATTCAACGCCATCGGTCTCCACGATGAATCCGGACCGGCGCCGTCGCCGTATATTCAGTCGCGATCCGTCAATGTTCGGGTCTTCCAATCCTCTTTCCGACCCAAGATCCTGCATGAATGGCAACAATCCAGACAGTGATCGACAGGCAACTTCAAAAGCCTGCCCACACATCAACGCCCGGAACTGCAAATGACTGCCGCAAAGCGCCCTGGCCCGATCGCCACCCTGCTGGCCTGTTCGACCGCCCTGCTAATCAGTGGCTGTCAGACGGTCGCCTTCAGCGTGCTCAATACCGGGCATGGCGAATTGCCCGCTGCGGAAACAGTGACGTTTGACCAGAAGCTCGATCTCAAGCTCGATGTCCATCGGCCCAAGCCGGAATCGAAGAAGCCGCCAATCGCGGTGTTTTTCTACGGCGGCAGTTGGCGCAGCGGCAATCGGGGTGAATACGCCTTCGTCGGCGAGGCGCTGGCAGCGAAGGGAATCCTTGCCGTGATACCTGACTACCGGGTCTTTCCGCAGGGTCGCTTTCCCGATTTCGAATACGACGCCGCGCATGCCGTGCGCTGGGTGTTCGATCACGCCGCCGAACTCGGTGGAGATCCGCAGCGGATTTTCCTGGTCGGCCATTCCGCCGGCGCACACATTGCCGCCCTGCTGGGCACGGACAAGCGCTATCTGGAAAGCGTCAACCTCGCACCAGCGGACCTCGCCGGCGTTGTCGGCATCGCCGGGCCTTATGACTTCCTGCCGCTGACCGACCCGGATCTGGTCGAGGTGTTTGGCGAGGAGCAGGACTGGCCGACCTCGCAACCGGTCAATTTTGTCGACGGCGACGAACCGCCGTTTCTGCTCATCCACGGGCTGGGCGACAGAATCGTGTGGCCACGGAACAGTCGTTCACTGCAATCGAAACTGCAGGAGGTCGATGTTCCGGTCGAATTGATCAGCTATCCGGGCGTTGGACATTTCCGCATCGCTGCGGCAATTCGCTTCCATAGCCTCGCACCGACGCTCGAGGATACGGCCAGCTACATCCTCAAGAGCAATCGCTGAGCGGATCTCAGGAACTGCAAGACAGCATGGAACATCCGGCCTTGTTGCGCGCCCAGTCCGGACGACGTCCGGCAAAGCGTTCATTGCCGGGCTGATCGTCATACGGCTTGCGCATGACATCGAGCAAGGCATGGATTTCCGATTCGTCACCCTCGTTGGCCTTGTCGATGGCCTGTTGCGCCAGCCAGTTTCTCAACACGAATCGCGGATTCACTGCGCGCATCCGTTCGCGGCGCTGATCGAATGACTGCGGATCGCTTTCGATCCGCGTGGCGTAGCGATCAAGCCATTCCTGCAATCGCGAATCTGTCTGCTGCCGTTTTGCTTCATCGTAGAACGCCTCGACGAACAACTCCGTTGCGGGCCTCGTAGCGCCGAGATCCGACAGCA
>NZ_DASSYD010000107.1:0-29470 GCF_035703485.1 Dokdonella sp.
GACGATGGCTCCGCCGATGGCCGGTCCGGCGCTGCGCGCCAGATTGAAACCCATGCTGTTGAGTGCAACCGCGCCCGGCAATTCTGCGCGCGGCACCATGTCGCCGACGGAGGCCTGCCACGCCGGCGCGTTGAACGCCATGCCGCAACCAATCAGGAAAGTGAAAAGCAGCAGCAGCCACGGCGTGATCAATCCGCTCCAGGCACAGGCCGCCAACGTGACCGATACGAGCAGCATGAAGGTCTGCGCGGCGAGCATCACCTTGCGCCGATCGAGATTGTCGGCCACCGCCTCGGCGACCAGCGACAGCAAGGTGATTGGCAGGTTGAACGATGCCAGCACCAACGCAACCATATCGGCCGACGAGGCGATCGCAATCATCAGCCAGACAGCGCCCACCGACTGGATGAGTCCGCCGAGATTGCCGAGCGTACTGGCGGCCCAGACATTCCGGAACACCGGGTAACGCAATGGCGACAGTGCTGATGGACGCAGCTGGGCAGGCATGGAATCGGATTCGGCTTGGGTCATTGCCGTGAAGTAAACCACGACCCGATGCCGACGAACTGCATTTTCAGATCGAAAGCGTCGTCGTTTGCGTTGCGCAGACCGCAGCGGCTTGCATTCGCTCGCACCCGACCAGATATACAGGAGCTGAGTCGCCATCTTCTCAATGTAAGGAGTTTTTCAATATGGATCTGCTTGCAAATGATTACCCGGAAATGATTCTGGATGAGAGAACAGGGCCTTGCCTGTCGCTGTATCAACCAACCCATCGTGCGCTGCCCGAACGAAATCAGGATCCGATCCGCTTCCGCAACCTGGTCAAGACTCTGGCGGAATCATTGAAGCAGAAATATCCGAAGCGGGAAGTCGAACCCCTGCTTGCACCCTTCCATGCGCTTGCCGACAACCAGGAATTCTGGAACCACAGCTTTGACGGCCTGGCGGTCCTCGGTACGCCCGATTCGATGCGTGTGTACAAGGTGCAGCGCTCGCTTCCCGAATTTGCCGTGGTTGCCGACAGTTTTCATACCAAGCCGTTGATGCGCATCATGCAATCAGCCGATCGCTATCAGATCCTTGCAATTGATCGCAACGAAGCGCGCCTGTTCGAAGGCAACCGCGATCAGGTGGATGAAATTCCGCTCGCATCGGGAGTTCCACGCAACGTCGATGCGGCCGTCTCCATCGATGCCGAGCGCGAGCGCGCGACGCGCACCCATGGTCGCGTCGAACCGGGCGTCATGGGTCGCCACGGCGGCAGTGACGTGAAGAGCGATGCGATTGATGCGGACACCGAAAGGTTCTTCCGTGCGGTGGATCGCGCAGTGACCGACCTGCATACACGACCGACCGGTTTGCCGCTGTTGCTCGCGGCACTTCCGGAACACCACCATCTTTTCCGCAAGGTCAGCAACAACCCGAACCTGCTTGCGGCGAGCATTGATGTCAATCCCAAGGATCTGACGATGGAACAACTGCGCGATCGCGCATGGTCGCTGGTGCAGCCCATGTATCTTGAGCGGCTGGCCGGACTGGTTGAAGCATTCGGCGCGGCGTCGGCAAAGCAGCAAGGCACGAGCGATCTCTCAGATGCGGCACGTGCAGCGGCGCAGGGCCGTGTCGCCACGCTGTTGCTGCAAGCTGGACACCGCATCCCGGGCAAGATTGACGCGACGACTGGCGCACTGTCGTCGGGCGAACTGTCCGATCCGGAAACCGACGACATGCTGGATGATCTCGGCGAACTGGTGTTGCGCAAGGGCGGTGAGGTCGTGATCGTGCCGGCCGAGCGCATGCCAAGCAAGTCCGGGCTGGCAGCGACTTATCGATTCTGAGTCAGTCTGCTGGCGCAGATCGGGAAACCGCTGGAATGACGGTGTTCATTGGACGAGTGGTGTGAGTTCTCATCGCCTGATGGAGCTTCCCGATTGACGACGACCGATGTTCGGATCACGCCCCAGGAACCTCCGGCATTGCCGGAGGTTCTTTTGTATCAGACAATATGTTTATTTATTGGCAAAAGGTGTGCACAACGCGCCGGAACGCATTCAGCGGTCTTCGTCCGGCCTCCATGCTGGCGTGGCTATCCATGATCTTCCGGACTTGGCCGGTAGCGCCACATCGCCAGCGCGCCGTAAAGCAGCGTGAGCAAGGCCAGGTTGACCAGTTCCGCTGACACCTCCGGCAGGCGCGCACCCATCTGGTTGAGTTTGACCATCGCGTTGATCCCCGGCGTGCTCGGTAGCAGCTGGGCGAAACGCACCAGCAGCGCAGGCGTGGCCTCGACCGGCCACGACAGGTTGGACAAGAAGAACATCGGCAACGAGGTGACGGTGATGAGCTGGAAGGCCCGCTCGCGCGTGCGAAAGAAGCTGCCAAAAAACAGCGCGAAGCCGACCACCGAGGCAATGAACAAGGCACCGGCCAGCGCCAATCCGGTCAGGTTGCCAGCGCGTGGGTAGTCCTGGAACCAGAACACGAAGCCGCTGAAATAGAGCAGGCTGAGCATGCCGATCGCGGCGAAGGCGGTGGCAATGCCGCACAGGCCTGGGCGCGAAAGCCGCAACCGCCCATGCCGCTCACGGCGGGTGGCCGCCAGCACCACCACACCGATCAACAGCGTCTGCTGCACGATCAGCGCGGCGACCCCGGGAACGATGCTGCTGCCATAACCTTGCGCCGTATTGAACAACGGTCGCTCGATCAGTTGCAGCGGAGGCGACGCGGGAATGCCGGCAAACTGCGCCTGACTGACCGCCACTTCCTGGCCAAAAGCGGTGATCGCCTCGGCCGCGCCCTGCATCGCCACGCTGGCACGACCGAGCACGGCGCCATTGCCGAACAACGCCAACTGGCCCTGTCCGCCGCGCAGGATGTCGCGCTGGAAGTCCGCCGGCACCAGCAGCACCGCTTCGGCCGCGCCGCGCTCCACGAGCCCGCGCGCCTCGGCCATCGAGCCGGCCACGCCAGTCACCTGCACCTCGCGCAGCGCATCGAGCTTGCGCAGCAAACGACGGCTCAGCGGGCTGTGGTCCTGATCCACCACCACCAGCGGCAAGTCCACGGCCACCTGGTGGCGATACGCGGCAGGGTAGAAAAACGAATACAGCACCACGGCACCGACCAGGGTCACCATGGCAACGCGATCATTGAAGATCGCGCGGAAGGTCTCGGCAAAGGCTCGCCAGAAGCGATTCATCGGTGTCCCCAGGCCGCCGGGTCACGCGATTCGCGGCGCAGCAGGACGATGCCCACGATTCCGGGAATCAGCACAAACAGCAGCAAGGCCGCCAACGGCCACGCCGAAACGGTCAGCGGGGAGCCCATGTCCAGTTGTTGCGCCTGCAGTCTCAGGTAGGCGGTAAACGGTGACAGCGCGCTCCACAGGCGCGTGAACCAGGATGCGCCTTGCAGTGGAAACGTCGCTGCCGAGAATGCCAGCGAGGTGCCGGCATACAAGCCGGCCATCGACAGCGCCGAAATCATGTTGCGCGTGACCGCCACGAACAGCAGCGCGATCGCGGCGTAAGCCAGATACAACAGCATCTGTCCCAGCATCAGCCAGACAAACGCGCCAGCGATCCCGCCACCGCGAATGAACGCCAGCCACAGCAGGCTTGCGCCGCCATACACGGTGAACAAAACGAAGTACGGTGCAATCTTGCCCAGCACCGCCGGCAGCAGGCGGTCATGACTGTCGCGCAGCCAGGGCTGGATGGTGGCGTCGCGCAATTCACGACCGAACGCCCCGACCATCGCCACGCACAAGGCCAGATGCAGGATTGCCGGGAACAACAGGCCAAGCAGAAACTGTTCGTAGCTGCGGCCGGGATTGAACAGCACACTGGCCTGCACCGCGACCGGTGCGGCGCGCACGCTCGCGGGGCCACGGCTCAGGGCAACTTCGGCCACGGCCAGCTTCGCCGTAGTTGCCTGCACGGCGCTGCCGATATCGCGCGCCGCCGCCTGTCCTGCCACCTGATAGCTGGCATTGAAATAGCTGAAGACGGTGCCGCTGCCGCCGCGCTGGATGTCCCGGCTGGTTCCGGCAGGAACAAGCACCACCGCGTAGACTTTCAACGCACGTGCCAGAGAAAGCGCCTGCGGCAACGATGCGGGTTGCTCGGCCACGGTCAGCCCGGGCGATGCCTGCAGGTGACGCACCAGCTCGCGACTGGTCGCGCTTCGATCCAGATCGACCACGGCAATCGGCAGTTCGCGTGGAACCCCGCCGCTGAACAGCCAGGCCATGACGATCAGCAACAACCACGGGATCCACGTCACCAGGGCGAGATCCCAGGGATTTTCACGCAGAAACCGGCATTCGCGCCGCAGCGACGCCCGCAGCGCCTGCATTGACGTCGCCGTGCCCGTTGCGCCGCCTAGTCTTTCGGTGGCCATGCAAACAGGACGCTCATGCCTGGCCGGAAACCCTTGATTGGCTGCAACGGTCGCACCCGGACCTCGAAGCTCTTCACGTCATAGCCGCTGGACTGGCGCGTCGATCGCCAGGTGGCGAAATCACCGGCCGGGCTGATGAAATACACCTCGAAAGGGACGGCCTTCCGCTCCAGCGCGGGAATATCGCCGGGCAGCCGCTGGCCGATCCGGATACCGCCGAACTGGTCTTCGCGCAAATTCAGTGAAACCCACATCCGGTCGATATCGACCAGAGTGAAGACCGGATAGCCCGCTGGTACCAGTTCGCCGACATCGGCCAGACGCTTGCCGAGCTCGCCCGCTATCGGAGCACGGCCGTCGATTTCGGCCTGGGCGGCATGCACCTCGGCGACCGCGCCTTCGGCCTGACGCACCTGTGCCTCTGCGGCGGCCTTGTCCTCGGTACGCGCACCGGCCAGGGCCAGGTCGTATTGCGCCCGCGCCGCAGAGGCCAGTTCGCGGGAGCTGCGCTCCTGGGCCAGGGCCTCGTCGCGCTTCTGTCGACTCATCACCCCTTCACGGTAGAGGTTCTCGACCCGGCGATAAGTTGATCGGGACAGCTCCGCACCGGCAACAGCGCGACGCCAGTTGGATTCCGCCGCGCGGATTTCCTCCGTGCGCGCACCTTGCTCGGCCTTGCCGGCTTGGGCGCGGGCCGCATCCAGCAAGGCGTTTGCCTGCTGCTGTTTTGCGGCAACTTCGGGGCTGTCGAGTTCGAACAAGACCTGTCCGGTGTCGACCCGATCGCCTTCACGTACCAGCAGTTTCGATACGCGCGCAGTGATCTTCGCCGACACCTTGACGCTGTCGGCATCGGCCATGCCCTGAATAACGTCGGCCGGGCTGCGGAATGCCAGCCACAGTCCGGAGACGATGACCGTCAGTGCGATCACGATGACCGCAGCGCCCAGCCATCGTGGCGCGCTCGTCGGTGCCGACCGCGTCGACGAATCGATCGGCGCTGCCGGCTGCGGACCGTGTGGGACTTCTGCGCGGGTCTCGTTCTCACTCATTGCTTCAGTACCTTGTCCGCCTGGCGGAAATAGTCGTGGTAACGATCGACCTGGCCGCTGATCTCGAGCAAGCGCGCCAGCGACACATCGTATTCATAAGCCGCCCGTGCGCGCTCGACCATCGTGCCCCCAAGCCGCAACTGCGCATCGATCACGTCCAGCGAGGTCACTTGTCCTTCGCGGAAGGCGAGTTCCTGCAAACGCAGGCTCTCCCGCGACAGCTCGATCGAGCTGTCCAGCAACAGGTATTGCTGGCGCGCCGATTCCAGATCGTTGTAGGCCTTGTTCACGCCGATGGTGATCTGGTTGCGCGCCTCGCGCAGTCCCGCTTCGGCCTGGAACAGTTGCTCTCGCGCCGCGGCGATCTGCCGAGGCCGATTGCTGCCCGAAAGGAAGGTGTATCTCAAGCCGATGCCAAACGCCCAGTCGGAATCGGTTATCAGCGCATCCTCGCGATGCAGGTCGTATTGGCCGAACGCAAACAATTGCGGCTTGAGCGTGGCTTGCTGCACCTTCACGCCTGCGCTGGCCTGCTCGCCCATCGCCTGCAAACGCAGGATCTGCGGGTGTAGCGAGAGCGCGTCCTGGAGAAACGTTTCCATTCGCCCCGGCGAGGTGCTGATCACGAACAGCGGGGTTGTCGTGGCAATCGGCCGGTCGCTGCGCAACAAGTTGGCCAGCGTCGTGCTGATCGTGTCGAGATCGCTGCGCGCGTGCTGGTATTCGCGCTCGGCCGAATCGCGGGCGACCTCCGCCTGCAGGCGCTGCGCCTTTGTTGCGAAACCTTCACGTTCCAGTTTTTCTGCGTGATCAACATGACTCTGCAAACCATCGCGCACGTCGCGGCGCGCTTGCAGTGCCTGCTCGGCCAGCTGCTGGCCGAAATACACCTGCACCAGTTGCAGCACTTGTGATTGCGACTCCTGGTCGCGTTCCGCCGATGCCTGGCGCACCGCAGCGGCCGCTGCCGCCTGCGCCGCCGGGATCTTGCCGCCGCTGTAGATCGGCAACACGGTGGTCAGCAAGGGCCGCAGTCGCCAATCGCGTTCACGAAACTGCAGCGGACTGGGAATGCCGAACTCGGCCGCGACCGGCGCCAACGACCCCAGCGGCAGCGACAGCGATTTCTGGAATTGCATCTGTCGCACGTCCAGCGAAACCTCCGGCATTCGCAACGACTGGCTGGCCTCGGCAAGATCGGTCTTGCCGCGCACATTGGCGTCGGCTGCGGCCAGTGCATCCGATACCTGCTCCAGCGTTGCGCGTGCGTCCTCGAAGCTCAGTATTCGTGGCGCAATTTCTTGCGCCCACGCAGCGCCGCATAGGGCGGTGCCGAGCAGGCAGGCCAGCGTGGCAGGTACCTGGTATCGATGGCGACTTTCGAACATCCAAACATCCCTGAGCGTCATGGCGCGTTTTTCGAATCAACCCTGGTCTGGATACACCCAGACCCCCGTGCGCAATCAAGGATACCGGTCATGTGCCGGCTCTGCGCACCTGGAACTCGTCGTGCGCTAACCCCTCATGCTCGGTGTGATGGAAGGTCCGGGCCGGTTCGGCCGGCATGCCACATCGGATCCACACCGCTGGCTCCTTCAGCGGCGTGAATGTGATTTGCGCGATTGGCGGAACTCTTGGGGTTATGACTTGTGTTCATGCATGGCCCTGAGACGAACGGCAATGGCCAGGCGTTGAGTCGGGTGTCAATCCCCGTGGCGAGCGAACGTGGAGGTGCTGCCATCATCGGCGACGAACTCGACGACATAGGGCTGGACGCGGCCATCGGGCATTTCCATTCCCGGCGAGCCGGCCGGCATCCCTGGCACGACCAATCCCTTGCCCTTGGGCCGCTCCGTCAGCAGACGCTTGATGTCGATCGCGGGTACGTGGCCTTCGACGAAATAGCCGTCTACTTCTGCGGTGTGACAAGAGCCCTTGCCGTAGGGTACGCTCACGCGCTGCTTGATCGGGCCCATGTCGTCGGTATTCACGACCTCAACAGTGAAGCCCGCCTCCTGCATGTGCTCGACCCACAACTGGCAACAGCCACAACTGGGGCTCTTGCTGACGATCATCAACGGCAAGGCAGACTGGGCAGATGCCAGGCTCTGCCCGCTGGCGCGCGCTGCAGGCTGGGCAACCAGTGCAGGTGTCGGTGGCGACACTGTCGCAATAGCGCTGTCGGGGGCTTCCGCACATGCCGTCAGTGCCAGGACAGCGACCAGCGCGATGATGAGAAGTGCATTTGTGTTGTGCAGCATGAATCGTGTTCCTTGCTTTCGTGGTGTGGGGTGGCTGCTCGGGCAATGATCGGGGCCTTTTTCGAAGGCCTCGTGCTTCAATGGCTGTGCCGCTCCTTCAGCAACTATCGCGGCGCCACCGGTAATCGATCCAGCCAGCACCGTCTTGCGTGCTATTGATTTCATGATCATTTCTCCTAAAACCAGATCCGCACACCCGCGACCAGGCGGGTATCGCAGGTGTCTTGACCCTCGTCCCGACGCAAGCTTGCAGTGTCACCGAATACGCGTTCGTGGACCACGCCAACGTACGGTGCGAACTTGCGGTCGATCTCGTAGCGCAGGCGCACACCGGCTTCCAGTGAACTCAAGCCGGAGCCGATGCCGCGGGATGGATCGTCCTTGCCGAACACGTTTATTTCGACCAGCGGCTGCAGGATCAATCGATTGGTCAACAGCAGTTCGTATTCGGCCTCGACGCTGGCCGCTGTCTGGCCGGACTCGCCGACATAGACGGTGGCGGAAACTTCAAACTTGTACGGGGCCAGGCCCTGCACGCCGAAAGCCGCCCAGGTTTGCGACTCGCCCGGTTTGAAATCGTGCTTGATGCCGACGAGGACATCCCACCAGGTCGACACGCTATGGCCGTAGAAGGCTTCCAGGTCAGCCGCTTCCGTCTCGCCGCCGAGCCGTTCGCCTTCGCTGCGCAGCCATAGCCGATTGAGGTCGCTGCCGACCCAGGCCTGACCTTCCCAGGCCTGGCCCGAGCCGGGATCGGCATTCCAGACTTCCAGGCGATTGAACGCCACATAGCTGTTGATCTTCTGCGCATGCTGCATGTGCAGATGCAGCTCCGGGAATGCGGCGGCACGATCAGCATCGGTCACTACCGGAATCGACGTGATCGGTTCACTCGGCGACGCGGGCTTGCCGTGTCCCATTGCCGAATGGTCCATCGTCGAGTGATCCATGGCTCCGTGATCCATGGCTCCGTGATCCATGGCGTCGTGGTCCATGGCTGCGTGATCAACCGGACTGGCGGATCGCGCGCTTGCTTCTGCAGGGCGCAAGGAATCCTGTCTGTGCGGAGCCGTGTTTTCGTGGCCGGCATGACCGGCATGGTCGTGAGCGGCCTCGGCGTCCATTTTTTTCGGTGTCTTCACCTGTGGGGCAGGGTGATCGTGCGCGACCGTTTCCGGTGGTGCGGCGGCGTGACCCTGGTGGTCCTGGGCAACGGCGCTGCCATGCAGTGCCAAACTCAATGCCAGTGCCATCACCGTGGTGGCGGGATAGATGGAGTGGTTCATTCCTCGACCCTCACTTCGCGCATCATTCCGGCTTCCATGTGGTAGAGCAGGTGGCAGTGGAAGGCCCAGCGACCCAGCGCGTCGGCACGCACGCGATAGCTGCGTTTGGTGCCCGGCGGGATATCGACGGTGTGCTTGCGCAGATGGAAGTTGCCGTTTTCGTCCTCCAGATCGCTCCACATGCCGTGCAAATGAATCGGGTGACCCATCATGGTGTCGTTGACCAGCACGATGCGCATGCGTTCGCCATAGTTGAGTCGCAGCGGCTCGACATCGGCGAATTTCAGGCCATCAAACGACCAGGCAAATTTTTCCATATGCCCGGTCAGGTGCAGCTCGACCTCGCGGCTCGGTTCGCGCCCATCCGGGTCGTCGAACAGGCTCTTCATCGCGGCGTAGGTCAGTACCTTGCGTCCGTTGTCGCGCAGTCCCATGCCGGGATCGTCCAGCTTCGGGGCCAGCGACATCGCCTGCATGTCGACCAGGGGATTGCCGGTCTCGCTGGCAGGGTGTTGCAGCATGCCGCCGGCCGAGTGATCCATGGCCTGCATGTCGTGGCCGGCATGATCCATCGCAGCATGTCCGTTGTTTGCCGGAGTTGCGCTTGCGTGACCCATGCCGGAGTGATCCATCGATCCGTGATCCATTCCGCCGTGACCCATGTCATCCATGGTCAGCAGCGGGCGCGGATCCAGCCTGGGCACGGGTGGCTGCAATCCCTCGCGCACGGCGAGCGTGCCGCGCGCGTAGCCGGTGCGGCCCATGTCCTGGGCGAAAATTGCAAACGCGTCTGCTCCGCTCGGCTCGACCAGCACGTCGAAGGTTTCGGCGACGGCGATGCGGAATTCGTCGACGCTGACCGGGTGGATGTACTGTCCGTCGGCGGCGACCACGGTCATTTTCAGGCCCGGGATGCGCACGTCGAAATAAGTCATCGCCGAGCCATTGATGAAGCGCAGCAGCACTTTCTCGCCGGGACGGAACAGGCCGGTCCAGTTGCCGGAAGGCGCCGTGCCGTTCATCAGAAACGTGTAGGTGTGGCCATTGATGTCGGAAATGTCGGACGGCGTCATGCGCATCTGTCCCCACATCTTGCGGTCCTGCAGCGTTGCCGACAGACCGTCTTCGCGGACATCGCGAATAAAGTCGCCGACCGTGCGCTGGTAGTAATTGTCGTAGCTGGCGTCTTTTTTCATGCGCCGGAACAGGGCGGCAGGATCCATATCGGTCCAGTCCGACAACAGCACCACATGCTCGCGGTCGTAGTGGTAGGGCGCAGTGGCGCGCGGCTCCACGATGATCGCGCCGTACAGGCCCGCCTGCTCCTGGAACATCGAGTGACTGTGGTACCAGTAGGTGCCAGATTGCTGCAATTGGAATTTGTAGGTGTAGGTCTCACCCGGCGCAATGCCGTCGAAACTCAGGCCGGGGACACCGTCCATGTTGGCGGGCAGCAGAATGCCGTGCCAGTGGATGGATGAATACGCATCACGCATGCGGTTGGCCACGCGCAAGGTCACCGTATCGCCTTCGCGCCAGCGCAACAGCGGCGCCGGCAGCGAACCGTTCACGGTAATGGCCGGGCGCGTGCGACCGGTGAAGTTCATCGTCGAGTGACCGATGGACAGGTCAAAGTCGGTGCCGGTCAGGCTGTTCATGGCGCGGGTGCGGCCACTGCTCGCCAGCGCCGACGGGCGCCAAAGGCCGAGGCCGGCAACAAGTCCGCCAGCGGCCAGGCCGGTAACGAAGCGCCGTCGGGAAAGGGCGTCCGGGCGCGAGCCAGGAAGATCGATTGACATGATAAAGCTCCAGAATTCGTGAAAGTCCGGCGTCCGCAGTCACTGGCGAAACGCATCGTTGGCAAGACTGCGCGGCCCACAACCGGGGCGGCGACATCAGTCAGGCAAAAAGGCGGCACCGGAATACGGTGCCCGGACTCACGCGATGGGAGGTCGGTAGCGGGAGCGAAGTGCAGGATCCGGATGTCCGGCACTCGGCGAAACGGCATTCAGTGCTTGCGGGGCTGGTTGAAAGCCCAGGGCGAGGCCTGGCAGTGTCGCCGGTGCGGACATGCCTGCGGCGCAGGCGATGGCGCACATGAATTGGTTGCAGGGCTCGGAGTCGCTGCAGCAATCCGCCAGAGCCGGATCATGAATCGTGGCCGCGGAAACGTCGCCAGCGGCGCTTGTTGTGGATGAGTCCTCGATGCAATCCGCATGGGCAACCGATCGGGCCGATGTTTCGGCCATCGAAGTACCTGGCGCATGCTGCATATGCATTTGGCTGCCAGCCACGGCAAACCCGGACCCATTGAGGATGAGGGTCAGGCAAAGCAACAATCGCAGCAGCAGGCCTTGGGTCGACATATCCGGGCAGTTTACCACGGGCCGGTCTGGTGGCCGATGGAAGCGGGTGAGCGGGAGGGTATTTGCTGGATAGCGTGCGGGGCTTCGGCTTCGTTTGCAGTGCTTGTGCAGGCAAGAACTAACCTGGCTGGGTCCCGGCGACAAACAACCTCAAGCTGCTGTTGCAGCGCTTCGGAGACCTCGATTTGGTCGGAGGCCCGGCCGCGGATCGGCGACGGGATGCTTTCGCGGCGCTGACTACGATGGCTGTCAGCCGCATGGTGCGCCATGGGTGGACCGGCAAGGTCGTTGATAGCGGCATCCATGGCCGGAGGATCGGGCCTCCCGTAGTATCGGGTGTGTTGAAAAACCACGGCAGCAAGAGCTCGATGAAAAGCGCCTCTCGCACTGAACGACTGTACGCGTTGGTCGCCAACGAAGAGGACGCGCGCGTCTGTTCCGATATCAGCGAGCAGGCATGCCGCGAAGTGCCCGGCAACTTCTTCCGCACCATCCTTGCCAATATGCTGACCAAGATCGGCGACTTGCTGATCAGTCCGAAGACGGTATTGGCGTGGCTCATCGTGGCCGTCGGCGCGCCCGAGGCGCTGGTCGGGGTGTTGGTGCCGATTCGTGAGTCCGGTTCGCTGATTCCGCAACTGGTCATCGGTGCCTGGGTTCGTCAGCATCCGGTGCGCAAGGGATTCTGGGTATTGGGCGCAGTCCTGCAGGGGCTGGCCGTGCTTGGCATGGCTCTGGCCGTGTGGTTGCTTGATGGTCTTGCCGCCGCGCTGGTGGTGATTGCCCTGCTGGCCGTGTTCAGTGTCAGCCGCGGCTTTTGTTCGGTGGCGATGAAGGATGTGCAGGGCAAGACCGTGCCGAAATCACGACGTGGCCGTCTGGCCGGGCTGGCGTCGACCTTGTCCGGGCTGGTTGCGTTGCTCGTTGGCCTGCTTCTGTTTGGGGGCAGCGCCGACCCGGAGATGCGCTTCTATTCGATGCTGTTGCTGGCGGCCGGGTTGTGCTGGTTTGTTGCCGCCGTGGTATTTGCCGGAATTGACGAGTTCCACGGAGAGACAGCCGGTGGCGGCAATGCCCTTCGAGAAGCCATCGGCAGCCTCAATCTTCTGGTGCGCGACGCACCCTTTCGCAATTTCGTCATCGCCCGGGCCTTTCTGATGGCCTCTGCGCTGGGGTCACCATTCGTCGTGGTGCTGGCCCAGCATCACAGTCATGGCGCCGCGCTGTTGGGCGGCTTCGTGGTCGCGTCCGGACTGGCCAGCACCATCAGTGCCAGTGTCTGGGGCTTCATGGCGGATGTCTCCAGCCGCCAGGTGATGATTCTGGGCGGCGGATTGGCGGCACTGGTCTGCCTGGTGGTTGCCGGGCTGACCTTGATGGACCCGTCCTGGCGCGGTGGATCGTGGTTCTATCCGGGTGCCTTCTTCGTGCTCGCCATCGCCCATTCGGGAGTTCGCATTGGCCGCAAGACCTATCTGGTGGACATGGCCGGTGGCAACAAGCGCACCGACTACACTGCCGTGAGCAACACCGTCATCGGCGTACTGCTATTGGTGACGGGCGGTCTCAGTGCGGCCGTGGCCATGCTCGGAACCTCCTGGGCGTTGTTACTGCTCGGGACGATGGGACTGGTCGGCAGCGCGTGGTCCTCACGGCTACCGGAGATTTCCGAGTTGTCGGGGAACGAAAGGCGCAGTCAGGAGTAGGGTGGTCAGGCTCTTTTGCGGGAAGTCGAGGAAGCGCTGAAGACGTTTGTTCGCGCATAGGCGGCAACGGACCAGGGCGGCATCTTGCCTGCACGATTCATCAACCAGCTGTTAGCCATCAATGGTCACGGAACGAACCTGATACCTCGGCGGTGAGCCTGTATTGGTGGCTCGGCAAGTGAGCTTGCGTGCCGGGTCCTTGCCAACGATGAGGCGCACCTCGACGGTCTTGCCCGAGCGGGTGATGAAGGTGGTCAGCGATTCGTCACCCTCTGGCTCCAGATGTTCAACCAGAGACAAATCTTCCAGTTGCAGCCATTGGTATTCTTTTCTGGCCCACCACTCTGCTGCTTGCACGCGAAACGCGAAAGCGCTCTGACCCCGGTAGTGATCGAGAGAGAGTTGCCCCCGATCAAGCTGCTGCATCAGAGTCACGGCTTCGGAGGGCTGCACCCGCCCGTAATAGATTCCGAGCGGGAGTACGAGCACATTCCCGGCGAATCTGTCGCCGCCAATGTGTGAAGTTTCCCAAGTACGTTCTGGCCATTCGCGATCGAGCGCGATCGCCACCGGCATACCGTATTTCGCACAGCAAGGGTCGTGCTTTCCGTGGGTGCAGACAAAAAACTGGTTCTCGCTGACCATTTTGCCGCCCACCGAAGCGCCGCGCTTCAGCGGGCTCAGATCGAGGTCGAAAAGTTCATCAATCGAGTCCAGATGAAACTCCTCCAGCCACTTTTGCGTTTGGGACGTGTAGGAGCACATCACGCGCACCCCGGTTTGAGGCCGTTTCCCGTGTCGGCGAATGAGCAGGAGTCGCGCGCCTGTTGACTGGCCGAGCTCGCGGATCTTCAACTGGACATCGGGATCGAAACGGTTTTTTTGCAGGGCGTTGGCACCCCAGGGTCCGTCGCGTTCAATCAGGATCCAGCGCTGAACTACGGATGCGGTTGCCAGCAACGGTTCGTCCAGAGCGAGACTTTTCTCGCGACACAGAGGCTCACGCATCGGTTCGCACCAACAGACCTTCTTGATGGAGTCTCTTCACAAGGACGAGGGCGCCCGCAGAATCAAGGCAAGCGCCGAATCCCTCGGCAGAAATGCGATGCTGTGACAGGAGATGTTCGAGCGCAGGTTTGATGCGGGCGGGGAATTCCAATGCTGTCAAACCGACCAGCAAAAGTGCGTGGTCTGAATCGCCATGGAGCACCCAGCGGTCTGGATGGTTTCGCTCGAACACCGTCGTGGCCTGAACAGGCTCAAGCGCGGCAAACTGTGTGATCGCTCCACGCGGACTGCGTTTCCGTTCGCGCTGAAGCGCCATTTCCGATGCCGCGAGTTCCTGCTCGTCCAGACCCTGAAGCCAGCTTGACGTCCGATCCAGTACCTCACGCAATTTCAGTGCCAGCCCATCCGATCTTGCCGCAGCGTTTGAAGCATAGTTGAGCGGTAACGATGCTCTCAATTGGGGGATTTCGTGCACGCTTTTCAGGGCGCGTCCGAGCACATCGAGCCAGGTGGGGCTGCGAATACCGAGAGTCAGGTGAAGTGACGCCCCGGCGGTGCTTTCCGCATCGTGCGGGAGGCCGCGCGGCAGGTACAGGCAATCACCGGGCGAGAGAGTCAGTACGCTATCCGGAGTCTCAAGCTCGGGATGTCGCTGGCTCGCCGGGTAGCCGTCAACTGCATCGACGACGGCTTGCGGGTACAGGCGCCAACTCTTGCTGCCGAACAACTGCAACACCAAAACGTCGTGGGTGTCGTGATGAACGCCGAGGCCGCGCGCGCCTTCCGGCGTGAGATAGGCATTGGCCTGCAACGGGTGGCCGAAGAAGTCTTCGAGCTCGTGGCAAAAATTCTGCACCGAAGGGACGAAGCGATGAAGCGCCTGCAATACCAGGGTGGCGCCACTCGCAAATTCGCGGGCGGCGGCGCGTGCATCGATCGCGCCGCTTTCACGAAGTCCGCCGGTTGTTTGGGAACAGGTGTAGGCCGTCCTTGGAACGCTTTCGCCCGAGCGCACGATGCGCAAATTCGGTGCACGCAGTCCACCCGTGGCAATCAGCGAGTCGACCAGTGAAAGCGAAAGAATGTCCGAATAGGCGTTTGCGTCCGCATTCGGATAATGCCGGAAATCACGCGACCAGACTTCTTGCGCGAACCTTTCGGGCAGTCCCACGCACCGCTGGATCGCGGATTTCACGATGTTGAACCCTTCAGTTAGCGTTGGGCGTCGGCCGCATCGGCATCCTTGTCTGCACCATCCGCGTCGGCATCGGCCGCATCAGCATCCTTGTCCGCGCCATCCGCGTCGGCGTCGGCTGCATCGGCATCCTTGTCTGCGCCGTCCGCATCCGAGTCGGCCGTATCCGGATCCGCGTTCAACACACTATTTGCTGCGCCGGCGTGAACGGTCACGATTTCTTCGTCGGTCAAAGTCTGCTGCGTCATGGGCTCTCCTGCGTGGCGTCACGCATTCAGTGTGGGCCAGGCAGGATAGCCGAATCCGTCTGGACTACCAACGCGGACTCGCCGGAAGGCATCGGGAAACAGGAGCAATCTGTTTCGCAGTATGGAAGCGCTGGCCAGAAGGAGGTTCGTCGTAGCGCAGGCTCTCAGCCGCGGATCGTGTCCAGGACCGGGCCCCAGAAAGCCGGGCTCGACAGGATGTTCTGGGTGCCATCCACGATGAACTGGATTCCCACGCAGACGAGGAGGAAGCCCATGATCCGGCCCATGACGTTCGTGCCGGTTGTGCCGAGGAAGCGGACCACCTTGGCGGAGGCGCGCAGCACCAGCCACGAAACCACGGCCACCAGCCCGATGCCGACGACAATGGCCAGACTTTCGCCCACGCCGTCAGCCTCGGTTGCCATGCCGATGGTGACGGCGATGGAGCCCGGTCCGCTGAGCAGGGGCATGGCAAGTGGCGTGAAGGCTACGTCGTCCATACGCACGGCCTCATCCCTGGACTCTTCGGACATTTCGTTTTCCGACCTGGAGTTGAGCATGCCAAAGCCGATGCGCGTGACGATCAGTCCGCCGGCGATGCGCAAACCCGGAATCGAGATGCCGAAGAAATTCATGATCAATGTGCCCAGGAGCAGGAACGTGATCAGGACGATGGCCATATATATGCAGGCCAGGCGAGCTTGCTGCCGCCGTCGCTCTTCGCTGAAGCCTTCGGTGATGGTGAGGAAGACCACCGCGGTGCTGAACGGGTTGGCGATCGGCAGGATGCCGATGAAGGTGACGACCGCGATGGTGATAAAGTTGCTGATCATGCCTGCGGCCTGCAACAGTAATGAGCGGAACGCTCGGGCGCGGAATCAGGAGCCGAAGCCTTTGTCGTTGCGCTGATGATCATCTGCGATCCTGAAATCAGTTTGTGCATTGTGCCGGCTCTTGCCGTTTGTACGCCGTATTGCGCGGGCGCAGCATGAACCAGTTCGGTACACCGAGCACCTGCCGCTCGGCGATCACCTCAAAGCCGCCGCGGCGATACAAGCGGACATTCGCGTCCTTGTCGGTTTCAAGGTAGCCAATCGCCTGGCGCTGATCCAGCGCATCACACATTACCGCCATCAGTGCGGTTCCGATCCCTTGGCCCTGGAGCCTTCGTTCGACGGCGGCTGGGCCAAGATGCCAGTGATCAAGATCCGGATCTTCGCGGGCCCAGAGCCACAGCCAGCGCTGGATCCCTGGCAGGTGGCGAAGCATGCCGCCGCGCACCAGGATCGCCAGCATCGCAAGCTTCTCGCGCAACGTCGGCTGGCATTGGCCCGGCGGCACCATGGCCGCGACTCCCACCAGGGCGTCCTCGTCGAATGCGCCCAGCACAAGACCCGTGCGCATCTGCCGCTGCAACAGACGCGTGAAGGCGACCGCCAGCAATGGCTCGATATGCGCCACGTGGCCGGAAAACACACGCTGATGCAGCGGGTTGTCGCGCATGCTGCCGGCCAACAGCCGTGCCGCGGGTTCTATCAACGCGGGAGCAAGCGAGCGGACGACGATGGGCTGCAATGCAGGTTCCTCATGGTTATGCGCCGATCTGCGCCCGGCGCCGGTAGTGATCGACGTTACGCATCAGCCACAGATTCGACGTGGGGATGAATCACAATCCGGGCGTGTCTGCCAGCATCGCATAGTCCCTGGGCTGCAGCCTGCGTGAAAGGAATCCGCAGCGCTCGGAATCATGGAACGGGCAACCGGATGAACCTTTCGAATGAGTCCTGGAGTGGATGGCCGTCGTCAGGCCTCAGAAATGGCTCTCGCTGATATCGAGCTGCGCACGTTGCCCGCGTTGGAGTTCGATCCTTCTTGCGGTGTGCTTTTCGCGATCACGCTGATCCTTGAAGGCCACGCCGAGCGCCACGAGAACGACCAGCGCGATCAGAACGAAACCGATGACCACGGCAATCGACCACGACCATCGTGCAAGCGAGGCGAAGACCGCCGCGGTGATCATGGCAATGCCCACGGATGTGCCGATGCGCTGGCCGGTCTGCATGATCGCGCCCGAGCTTCCGGCGTATTCGAGTGGTACCTCGGCCAGCGTCAGGGTCTGGTTCGGGCTGATGACGAAGCCCTGGGCGACACCGATGAACGACAGTGACAGCAGCAACCACCACACGCTCAGGCCGAACTGCTCGTGGAGGAGGACGACGGCGATGCTGGCGGCGAGACCGACGAGGGCCAGAAGCAGTCCGCCGATCACGATCCTGCGGCCATACTGGCTGACCCGACGGCCCGACCAATGCGCGGCATAGGCCGCCAGAAGCGCGGCCGGAATCCCGAACAGGCCGGATTCAAACGCGGTCTTTCCCTGACCATCTTGCACGTAGAGCGCGACCAGCACCCAGACACTGGTCATGCCCATGAAATAGAGCGACATGATGAGGCTGCCGTTGGTGAAGCTGCGGGTACGAAAGATGTCGAGGTCGACCATCGGGGTGTGACCGAAGCGCGAGCAACGCCGCTCCCACAACAACCACACCCAGACCAGTACCAGGCCGACCGGCAGCAGCGCCCACCAAAGCGCCGAGCCACGGGATTCCATGAACGGATAGAGAATGGCCAGCAGGGCGAGGCCCAGCAACAGCGAACCGACCGGATCCAGCGACCATAGCCAGCCTGCGGTCCGTCCCGTTGCGTTCGGCGCGCTTTGCGGCGGACGGCGGAAAAGCGGCTTCGGGAACCAGCGGACGCCGAGAATGATGGCGACGATGCCGATCGGGACATTGACCAGGAATGTCAGACGCCAGCCAAGGTCGCTGCCGCCCAACTCGATCAGCAAACCGCCCAGCACCGGACCGATGGCGACGGAAAATCCGACCACGGTTCCGAAATAGCCGAACGCGCGGCCGCGCTTCTCGCCACGGAAATATTGCTGGATCATCCCGATCGCTTGCGGACTGAGCAGGCCCGAGCCGATTCCCTGGACGAACCTCGCTGCATTCAGCCACATCGCGTCAGCGGCGAATCCGGCGGCAATGGATGAGGCGGTGAAGATGCCCACGCCAACGAGAAAGATGCCACCCCGGCCCATGATGTCGCCGGCGCGCCCCGCGGCGACCAGAATGATGCCGAAGGTCAGCGCATAGCCCGACAGGACCCATTGCAGATCCGACTGATCCGCCCCCAGGCCCAATTGGATCGAGGGCAGGGCGACGTTGACGATGCTCACGACAATCAGCGACATGAAGATGACGCCAAGCAGCACCACGAGGATGCGCCAGCGATCCGCACCATCAATTTCCGTGCTATTCGGTTGCACTGCCTAGCGCACGCGCTTGCAGGGTTCGACGCCGGCCGCTTCGCCTATGGCAAAACGCGGCACGGAAGCCGCAGTCTTCTGCCCATCGGCCGGAGCGGGCAGTTCGGGCCAGCGGTTCGGACTCGCGATGTCGGACATGCCGGTGCTCCTTGATTTGTGTAATCGACTGCATGTGGCGATCACTCGCCAGCCTCACGGAAGCGCTCGACGAGAAAATCGCTGAACGCTCGCACCAGCAAGGATAGCTGTCGATGCTGCGGATAAACCGCATGGACGGTGAATGCTTCAGGTCGGAACGGCTCCAGTACCTCAACCAGTCGGCCATCCGCCAACGCAGCGGCGATGATGAAGTCGGGCAGGATGGTCAGGCCGAGGCCGGCGATCGCCGCATCGCGCAACATCTCGCCGTTGTTGGAGCGCATCGGTCCGCTCACCGATTGCTTGCGTGTGCGCTCACCAATACGAAAGGTCCACTCGCCGTGGCGGGTATGCCCGTAGATGAGGCAGGCGTGTGCGCCGAGTTGTTCCGGTGAGGTCGGTACGCCGTGTTGGCGCAGATAGTCGGGACTGGCACAGGCGATCAATTGCACGCTGCTGATTCGTCGCGCGATCAGACTGGAGTCGGCCAGCGCACCGATGCGCACAGCCATGTCGTAGCCTTCACCGATCAGGTCCACGGCGCGGTCATTGAGCTCAAGCTCCACCGACACCTGCGGATGACGTTGCATGAACGCCGGTATCAGCGGGCCCAGATGCATGGTCGCAAACGTCATCGGTGCGCTCAGTCGCAGCACACCGCGAGGCGTCGCCGTCTGGCTGGTGATCATCTGTTCGGCGGCATCCACCTCCTGCAGGATGCGCTGACTGCGCTCGTAGTACGCCAGGCCAAGATCGGTGACGCGCAGTTGCCGCGTCGATCGCAGCAACAACCGGGCACCGAGACGTTTTTCCAGGGCGGCGACACGCTTGCTGACGAACTGCTTGGACAAGCCCAGCCGATCGGCTGCGGCAGTAAAGCTTTCCGCATCCACGGTCTCGACAAAAATCCGCATGTCCTGGAGCTGGCCCATTGTCCCTTACAGGTTGACAGTGTTGCGCCATCTATCATCTTTATTGAATCGATTGGCGACTCTAATATAGCGCTCATGGTGCAGCGGTGTCTGCACCTTCTCACTTCGGAGCACTCTCATGATCAATCATCAAATGTCTCTTGTTTCTGCCGCGGGCCGTGTGTTGCTGGCATTGCTGTTTCTGGTCAGCGGCATTGGCAAACTCGCCGCGCCGGCAGCGACAAAGGCTTACATCATCTCGGCCGGCCTGCCGCTTCCGGATCTGGCCTACCTGATGGCCGTGGTCGTCGAGGTCGGGCTGGGCCTGGCCTTGCTGCTCGGTTACCGCACCCGCGTGGTGGCAGCCTTGATGGCGGCCTTCACCGTGGTCACCGCGTTCGCTTTCCATGCTGACTTCGCCGACGGCAACCAGATGAACCACTTCCTGAAGAACCTTGCGATCAGTGGCGGACTGTTGCAGGTCGCGGCGTTTGGCGCAGGAGACTTTGCCCTGGATGCCCTGCGTGCGCGTCGCCGCCCGGCCAACTGAACGAATTGATTCCGGATGGAGACCCGTTCTCCATCCACATCCCAACAACGAGGAGAACCACCATGATGCAAGTACGCAAGGCTTCTGAACGTGGCGTCGCCGAGCACGGCTGGCTGAGCTCGCGCCATACCTTTTCGTTCGCCGGTTATCGGGATCCGAGGCAGATCGGCTTCTCCGACCTGCTCGTGATCAACGAGGATCGCGTCGCACCGGGCAAGGGTTTCGGTACGCATCCGCACCGCGACATGGAAATCTTTTCCTATGTGCTGGAGGGCGCGCTGGCGCACAGCGACAGCATGGGTACCGGATCGCAGATCAAGCCCGGCGACGTGCAGCTGATGAGCGCCGGTAGTGGCGTCACCCATAGCGAATTCAACGGATCCGATAGTGCGCCCGTGCACTTCCTGCAGATCTGGATCGTGCCGGACCACGCCGGTGGCAAGCCGGTCTACCAGCAACAGCACTTCAGCGAGGCGGACAAGCGTGGACGCCTGCGCCTGATCATTTCCCCGGATGGCCGCGACGGCTCGCTGCGCATCCAGCAGAGCGCCCAGGTTTACGCCGGGCTCTTCGACGGCGACGAAAGCGCGACGCTGACCCTGGACAAGGACCGCCATGCCTACGTGCATGTCGCCCGCGGCAGGATCGAGCTCAACGGCGTGCAACTGGGCGCCGGAGATGGTGTGCGCCTGCGCAACGTGCAGACGCTGCAGTTCGCCGCCGGCAAGGATGCCGAAGTGCTGGTGTTCGATCTGCGACCGCAGGAATTGCCGCAGATGCCTTGATCAGAAACACGCATGACTAATGGAGAAGCACTCATGAGCACTCTCATCCGTGAACGCCTGAAGGGGCAGAGCCACGATCTCGGCGATGGCTTGATGATCCGGCGCGTGCTGCCGACGCCGAGCGGTCACGCGATCGGTCCGTTTATCTTCATGGACCACTTCGGACCGCTGACTCTGCCGGCGACGAAGCCGATGGACGTGCGCCCGCACCCGCACATCGGCCTGGCCACCGTGACCTACCTTTGGCAGGGGCGCATCGAGCACAAGGACGCGCTCGGCAACACGCAGGTCATCGAACCGGGTGCGGTCAACTGGATGACCGCGGGACGCGGCATCGTCCATTCCGAGCGCACCGCCGCCGAAGACCGCGGCCACGCCCAATCCCTGCACGGCCTGCAATTGTGGGTGGCCCTGCCGCTGGAACACGAACGCATTGCGCCGTCGTTCGAGCACACCGATGCCTCGGCTTTGCCGGAACTCAGTGTCGACGGTGCCAGCGTGCGGGTGATCGCGGGTACCGCTTACGGCGCACGCTCACCGGTATCGACACTGAGCAAACTGTTTTACGTGGATGCGCGCATGCCGAAGGGTAAAGCCCTGCACGTGCCGGACGAGCACGTGCAACGTGCGGCGTATCTGCTCGAAGGCGACATGCGCGTCGATGGCGAATCGCTGCAGCTCGGCGAACTGATGGTGTTCAGGCCCGGGGCGAAGATCGCGCTCGGCGCCAGCGTCGACAGCCATGTGGTCTTGCTCGGTGGCGCGCCACTCGATGCGCCGCGCTATCTGTGGTGGAACTTTGTCGCCAGCTCCGAAGCGGCGCTGGAGGAAGCCAGACAGGCATGGCGCGAGCAACGCTATGCCATGGTCGAGGGTGATGCGGAGTTCATCCCGCTGCCTGACGATGGCCGGCTGACGCTGCGGCTCGAAGCGGGTTGACCACGATGCGGCCTGAAGTGACTTCATGCCGCATTCGAGACACGGGCGCTGCCCCGACACTTTCCCTTTCACTCATCAATGATTCAAACGGAGATCAGCATGGCAAAGGTATTGGTTCTGTATTACTCGGCCTATGGCCACGTCGAAACGCTCGCCAACGCCGTCGCCGAAGGTGCCCGCGAGGCGGGTGCGACGGTTGACATCAAGCGCGTCCCGGAGACGGCACCGGAAGACGTCGCCAAGGCGGCTCATTTCAAGCTCGATCAGGCGGCACCCATCGCCACGATCGAGGATCTTGTCAACTACGACGCGATCATTGTCGGCACCGGCACCCGCTTCGGCCGCATGTCCTCGCAGATGGCGAGCTTTCTCGACCGGGCGGGAGGCCTTTGGGCACGCGGTGCGCTGCATGGCAAGGTTGGCGGCGCGTTCACCTCGACCGCCACCCAGCATGGTGGCCAGGAGACAACACTGTTTTCAATCATCACCAACCTGTTGCATTTCGGCATGGTGATCGTCGGTCTCGACTATGGCCATGCAGGCCAGATGACGCTCGATGAAATCACCGGTGGCTCACCGTACGGCGCGTCGACGATTGCCGGTGGCGACGGCTCACGCCAGCCCAGCGAGAATGAGCTCGTCGGTGCCCGCTATCAGGGACGGAAGATCGCCGAGACGGCCAGCAAGCTTGCTGGCTGAGAAAGGCTCAAGACTCAACTACACCCGTGGCATTCGGCCGGCCCGCGCTGCGGGCTCGGCGCGAATACCCGACCGCACTCAGTACTCCGTGCAAGTCTCGATGCTGTCGCCGGAAGTGCCATCATCCCGGTGCTGGAAAAGAGTGCCTTCGGAACCATGGCCAGATCCCTTTGTCCACCACTCCAGCTCGCCACCAACGTAGCGCGCGCCGCTGCCGGAGACCGCAATTTGCATTTCGTGGCGATTGCCCTTGTATTGGACCGTGGCCGAATCGGTGGACGGATAGGTTGCTATAACGGTCTCACCGCTCTCGCAGCGGTAGTTGTGCTCGGACGCCATGGACGATGCCGACGCAGGCGTCTGCACGTCACCGTTGTCCTGCGGAGAGCTTGTGCACGCAGAAACGAGCAGGATTGAGGTGAGCGAAAGCGCAGCAAGAATTTTCATATCAGTATCCAAATTGTTTGATTGTGGCCTGACGCGTGGCGAACGCCATGATGATTCTTGTCGGTCTCTTCCTTCTTTGGTACTGGCGATGCCATGGAATCTTCACGACATGGGTTCGGGTTCGCGTGGTTCTCCGATTTTCGGTGGCAGCGGAATGAACTCGTCGTTGTCGAGATCCGGCAGTTTCATTCGCCCGTTGGCCCAGTCCTCACGCGCCTGATCGATGCGTTCCTTTGACGACGACACGAAGTTCCAGTCGATGTAGCGTGGTCCGACCGGTTCGCCGCCCAGAGCCATGAGCACGGCATCGCCGATGGCGGCAATGGTCACCGACTTGCCAGGAATCAACACGGCCATCGAACCCGCTTCGATGCGCTGACCATCCACCTCGACCGCGCCGCGTGCCACGTAGACAGCGCGTTCCGGGTATTCGGCGGGCAGCGACACACGCGCTCCCGCGCGCAATTGCCAGTGCACGTAGAACTGCGGCGAATCGGTGCGCACCGGTGAGACCACGCCCGACAGGCGCCCGGCAATCAGTCGCCCGACCGCGCCGTCGTCGTCGAACACCGGCAGCGCCGCACTCTCGTAATGCCAGAATCCCGGGTCCATTTCCTCGCGCTCGTCCGGCAGCGCCACCCAGGCCTGGATGCCGTCGAGCAGTCCGCCTTCGCGACGCAGGTGCTCGAAGCGTTCGGAATGCGTTATGCCGCGGCCCGCGGTCATCCAGTTGACCTCGCCCGCGCGCACGGCCTGCTCTGATCCGACGCTGTCACGGTGCATGATCTCGCCGTCGAAAAGATAGGTAATTGTGGACAATCCGATATGCGGATGCGGGCGAATGTCCGCCTCGCGCGGCAATCCCGGCTGCATGTCCTTGGGACCCATGCGGTCGAAGAAGATATACGGCCCGACCATCCGTCGTTTGGCAAATGGAAGCACGCGACCGACCTCGAAACTGCCGAGGTCGCGACGCCGCTGCTCGATGACCAGTTCGATCACGTGACGACTCCTGATTCCGGGATCGGGTACGAGTACCCGGCATTCCTCTGCTGTGCGTTCAACTCGACGGCCTCAGCTGTCAGCCGGTTTCGACAGGACATGGGCGATGTGCTCGTGGAACGCCTTGAGGTACTTGCCAAGGAATTCTGCCGTGGATGGGTCGGCGATTTCGCCGGCGTCATTGATCATCCCGTCCTTGAACTGGATGTAGGCTTCCGGCGAATTCATCTGTGGCGAGTTGAGGAAGCCGAGGATGCTGCGCATGTGCTGCTGGCCGACGGCCGTGCCGATGGCACCGGGCGAGGTGCCGATCACCGCAGACGGAATCTTGTCGAATGAGTTGGTGCCCCAGGGGCGGCTGGCCCAGTCGATGGCGTTCTTGAGCCCGCCGGGAACGGAGCGGTTGTACTCGGGGGTCACGATCAGGATCGCGTCGGAACTCTCGATCGCCTGCTTGAACTTGCGCCCGGCTTCCGGGTAGTCGGCGTCATGGTCATAGCTGTAGATCGGCAGATCCCGGAACGAGATTTCCTCGAACTGGAGCTGGGGAGGTGCAAGCTTGAATAGCGCATTGGCCAACTTGCGGTTGATCGATTCCTTCGCGATGCTGCCGATCAGGTATCCCACTTTGTATGTCTTCATCTGATGCTCCCTGGTTTTCGAAATGACCGCCAACGGTCCAAATCACGCCGCTGATGGGATTGAGGCGGCGGCAACCTGCCTGGCAGGGTCCGCTGGCGCACATTAGCAGTTTCCCGATGAAGCCCGGATCAATCATGCCGGGACTCCCATGTCGATGATTGTTCTGCACTCTTTATGGCGCATTGTCGGAACGCTTTGGGTCCTCGATGCGCGGGCTGATCGGGGAATCCATATCCTGTGCATACCCGAGTAGCCGGCTGGCACGGTCAGGTTTCAGAGTGACTCAACGTGCGCGATCATGCGTTTGCGCATCGCCTTGTCCGGCAATCGACCCATCGCCGCGCCCATGTTGTCGATCATGTGCCGCGCCTTGCTGGTGGCCGGCGTGGCGACGGTTACCGCCGGGTTGGACACGACGAATTTCAGGAAGAACTGGCCCCAGCTGCTGGCATCGAATTCGGACGCCCATTCCGGCAGGGTTTTTCCGCGCACTGCCTGCCACAGCCGGGTGCGCCCGAACGGCGCGTACACCAGCACGCCGATACCCTTTTCCTGCGCCAGCGGAAAAATGGTTTCTTCCATCGTGCGGTTGTCAATCGCATATTCGACGCCAATGAAATCCAGCGGCTGCTCGCGCATCACTTGCTGCAAGTGCTCGTACTGCGGAGCGAATGTCGTGGTGATGCCGATGTAGCGCACCCGGCCCGCGGCCTTATTCTCCTTGAGGATGCCCAGTTGGGTGTCGGGATCGCCCATGTTGTGCACCTGGATCAGGTCGACCGGACGCTTGCCGATGTGTTCGAACGAAGTCTGTACCTGCGCGCGAGCCGCCGCCTCGTCGGCCTTGCCACCGCCGCGCGGCGCGACGTTGAGTTTGGTCGCCCAGAAGATCGATTCGGTGATGCCCAGCTCGCGCGCCAGCTCAGCGGCCACCTTCTCGGAAGCGCCGTAACTGGGGGCGGTGTCGAACACATGGCCGCCCTTGTCGTGCAGCGCCTTGAGCACTTCGCGCAGCGCGTCCACGTCCGCGCTGCCGGCGACGCGCGAGAAAGTTGCCGAGCTGCCCAGTCCGACCACTGGCAGCTGCTCGGTGGTGCCGGGTATGGCGCGGGTGATCAGTGACATCGGCGCGTCGTCGGCGGCCATCAGCAACCGGGGACTGACCGCCAGCGCCGTACCGGCGGCCAGCGAAAGCTTGAGGTATTCGCGACGGGTGATCATGACGGACTCCTTGCTTCGGGGGGAGATGGCGGCGAAGTTGTCGCCGTGGTTTCGATGATGCCAGCTGTGGCCAGGCGCTGCTGGGTGCGGCCCAGCCACAAGCCAAGCAGCGCCCACAGCAGCGCCAGCGGGACAGCTACGGTAGCCAGCGCGCCGAGTCCCAGCCCGATCCGGCCCAGGCCACCTTCCACCTGTGCGCCGACCACATCGCCGCTGCGGTAGACGAAAGTGTCGATGAAAGCCTTGGACTTGTACTTGTCCTCGCGGCTTACCACCGTGTACAGCGTTTCGCGGGCAGGTCGAGTGATCGCGCGCTGAATCGCGCGAAAGCTCGCCTCGAACACGATCAGCACCGCCAGCGATCCGACCATGGCCAGGCCGAGAAAACCCAGCGCCACGCTCAGCGGCAGCAAGGCCAGGGTGATCGCCACGCCGAGGCGCTGCATCAGGTGTCCGGCGATCACCGCCTGCAGCAGCAGCGTCGCCAACTGGGTGATGAGGTCGATACGCGCGAACACGGTCGCCCGCAGGTCGGTGTCATCGCCAAGCTCGGCGACCATCTGCAGCCGGGTGAAATAGAGGAAGGTGGCCATCACCGTCAGGATGACGATGTAGCCGGCCATGCCGGCCAGGTAGCGTGACTGGAAGATGGCCTTGAAGCCTTGCCAGGCACTGCCGCCGATCACCGCGCGATCGGGATCTTTGGCTTGCTGCCCCGACAGCGATCGTGGCTGCGTGCGCGCGAGCAGCCAGGCCAACGCCACGCCCAACAGCAGGAAGCCCACCGCCACCAGCAGCAGCGCCGGCGTGCCCAGCGGTCGTGCCAGCAGCGCGGCCAGTGCCGGGCCGGCGATCGCGCCGAGCGTGCCGCCCACCGCGATCAATGCGAAGAAGCGCCTGGATTGCTCCAGCGTGAAACGATCGGCCATCAGCGCCCAGAACACCATGGTCACGAACAGGTTGAACACGCTGAACCACACAAAAAACACTTGACCACTGGTGATGCCGATCGCCTCCGGCGCCAGCACCATCAGCAAGTAGAAGGCGAGCAGGCTGATCGAAAAGAACCCGTAGGTGGCGGTGATGAACTGCAAGCGGCGGAAGCGGCTGACCAGCCAGCCGAACAGCGGATTCACCGCCAGCGTGGCAAACGCGGTGCCGATGAACAGCCAGCGTACCGCCTCGATGCCACGCTGCATGCCCAGCGCGTCGCGCGCCGGGCGCAACACCATCAGGGCGCTCAGGATGCAGAAGAAAAATGTCGCCGCGAGCAGAACCGGAACGAGTTCCTCGCGGCGCACGTTGAACACGCGTTGCAGCCAAATCGACATCGGGTACCTTGCCAGTCCGGAATCCTGACACTACTCAATGCCTGTGCGGGCGACCAGTGCTGCTCCGATCGACCGCGCGGCGAACTTGCCTGCGCTTGCGGCTGAGTCGTCCCCGCTGACAAGCGCAGGCCTGGCGTTGGCTACTGCTTCGGGCGGCTTACGACGCCTTGCCGGCGCGCACCTTTTCCTCGATGCGTTTGCCGACCGCCGGATCGACGTTCTTCCAATACTCGAAGGCACGCTCCAGCACCGGGCTGCGCACGCCACCGAGCAGGGCCCCGGACACGGTTTCCACCAGCGCATCGCGCTCTGCATCGCTGAACACCTCGCGCACGAGGATGCCCGGCTGGGTGAAATCGTCGTCTTCGGCACGCAAGGTGTAGGCGCTGCGAACCATTTCGCCATCGGCTTCCCAACTATCCTCAACCACACCGGTTTCGTCCGCCCACGGCCGACCAGCGCTGTTGGTGGCGTAAACCGGTGCGTTGCCACTGTGCTGATAGGCCATCTGGCCGTCGAACATATAAGTGTTTACCGGCACCTTGGGCTGGTTGACCGGCAACTGGTGGAAGTTGGTGCCGATGCGGTTGCGCTGTGCATCGGCGTAGGCGAAGGCACGGCCAAGCAACATCTTGTCCGGTGACAAGCCGATGCCGGGGACCACATTGCCCGGTGAAAACGCGGCCTGTTCGATTTCGGCGAAGAAATTCTCCGGGTTGCGATTGAGGGTCATCTTGCCGACCCGGATCAGCGGGTAGTCCTTGTGTGACCAGGTCTTGGTCAGGTCGAACGGATTGATGCGGTAGTTCTTCGCCTCGGCGTACGGCATCACCTGCACCGACAGGATCCAGCTCGGGTGCTCGCCACGCGCGATCGCATCGAACAGGTCACGACGGTGGAAGTCGGCGTCGCTGCCAGCCATTTTCGCGGCTTCGGCATTGCTGAAATGAGCCATGCCTTGCTCGGTATGGAAGTGGTATTTGACCCAGAACTTCTCGCCAGCCTTGTTGATCCACAGATAGGTGTGTGAGCCGTAACCGTTCATCTCGCGCCAGCTGCGCGGCAGGCCGCGTACGCCCATCAGGTAGGTGACCTGGTGTGCGGTCTCCGGATTGTTGGTCCAGAAATCCCATTGCATGTGGTTGTCGCGCAGGCCGGAGTCGGGCAGGCGTTTCTGGCTGCGGATGAAATGCGGGAATTTCATTGGATCACGGACGAAGAATATCGGTGTGTTGTTGCCGACCAGGTCGTAGTTGCCTTCGTCGGTGTAGAACTTCAGCGAGAAGCCGCGCACGTCGCGCCAGGTATCGGGGCTGCCTGATTCGCCGGCGACGGTCGAGAAGCGGGCGAGCATGTCGGTTTTGGCTCCGGGCTGAAACAACGCGGCCCTGGTGTATTTCGAAACATCTTCGCTGACCTCGAGAACTCCGAATGCGCCAGCGCCCTTGGCATGCGGCTGGCGCTCAGGCACCTTCTCGCGGTTGAAGTGCGCCATCTGCTCCAGGAAATGCACATCGTGGAGCAAGATCGGGCCATCGGCTCCGATGCTCAGCGAATTGCGATCGCTGACCGCAGGCGCACCGGCACCCGTGGTTGATGCTGTTTTCTGCTGCTTGTCTGATTTCGAGCTCATGGCTGATTTCTCCGCTTCGGTGGGATTCTGCGCATAACGGAGCAAGTGTGCCTTGCTACTCGAAAAGACGCGAATCGAAAGTTCATATCACGCCGATAGCTTCGTTGAATCGCTTTTCGGAGGTTTGATGTTGTTCGGTCCGGACCGACATGGGAACCGTGAATTGACCGCGAAAATTGCGTGAGGCAAGCTGAATTTTCACCGGGTGAAGAAATATCCCATGGAAATGCTCATAGAACGGCAACGAGACTTGCTGATCGTGTTTGTCACTCGGAATGGCTCAGCTTCGTTTCAGCAGCTGTCTGCCGTCGGCTT
>NZ_DASSYD010000063.1:0-6439 GCF_035703485.1 Dokdonella sp.
AGTGGCGTGAAATGGGCTGATCACGCCACCGCGTCGGCACGGCCCGCCGCCGCGCGCTCCTGATGATTGAGCCAGGCGTAGTAGAGCAGCGGGATGACCAGCAGGGTCAGCGCGGTGGAGACGAAGATGCCGAAGATCAGCGATACGGCGAGGCCCTGGAAGATCGGATCGTCGATGATGAAGAAGCCGCCGACCATGGCCGCCACACCGGTCAGCACGATCGGCTTGGCACGCACCGCGGCGGCATCGATCACGGCTTTGCGCAGGGGCTGGCCGCGGGCGATTTCATGATTGATGAAATCGATCAGCAGGATCGAGTTGCGCACGATGATGCCGGCCAGGGCGATCATGCCGATCATCGAGGTCGCCGTGTATTGCGCACCGACCAGGGCATGGCCGGGCATCACGCCGATCACGGTCAGCGGGATCGGCGCCATGATGATCAGCGGCACGACATAGCTCTTGAACTGGCCGACCACGAGCAGGTAGATCAGCACCAGGCCGACTGAATAGGCCAGACCCATGTCGCGGAAGGTCTCGTAGGTGATCTGCCATTCGCCATCCCATTTCACCGCAGGCGCGGTGATGTCGGTGGGCTGGTCGATGAAGGTCTGGCTGATCGCATCAGCGGTGCCTTCGGCGCGATTGAGTTCGCCAACCAGCGAAAACATGCCGTACAACGGACTGTCGGTCTGCCCGGCATCGTCACCGGTGACGGTCGCATATGGCAGCAGATCCTTGTGGTGGATCGCCTTCTCCCAGTTCGCCTGGCGCACCTCGACGACTTCCGAAAGCGGCACCAGCGAACCATTCGACGCGCGTACACGCACCGCCAGCAACTGGTCAATCGTGGCCTGGTCGCCGGCCGGCAGGCGCAGCCGCACCGGCACCGCATAGCGTGCGTGGCCATCCATCAGATAAGTCGCATCGTCGCCCGACAAGGCCGTGCGCAGGACCTGCGCAATGCTGGCCTGATCAAGGCCGAGCCGCGCGGCACGCACGCGATCGACGACGATGATCTCGCGCGGCGCATCGGCCTCGACGCTGGTATCGACATCGACGATATCGGCTTCGGCGCGGAATTTTTTCTCCAGCGCCAGCGCGGTCTTGCGCACCGTGGCGTAGTCCGGGCCGTAGACCTCGGCAACGATCGGCGCCAGCACCGGCGGACCGGGTGGCACCTCGACCAGTTTGACTGAAGCACCGAACTGCTTGCCGATCGCGCTCAGTTGCGGACGCACGGCCAGCGCGATCGCGTGACTCTGGCGATCACGCTCGTGCTTGTCGACCAGGTTGACCTGCAGGTCACCGACCAGCGGACCGCTGCGCAGGTAGTACTGGCGCACGAGGCCGTTGAAGGTGATCGGCGCGGCGGTACCGGCATAGCCTTGCCAGTCCCTGACTTCGGCCACGCTGGCGAGGCTGTCGGCGAGCTTGCCAAGCAGTTCATTGGTGCGCTCGAGCGTGCTGCCCTCGGGCATGTCGACGACAATCTGGAACTCGGACTTGTTGTCGAATGGCAGCATCTTGAGAATGACTGCCTGGATCACGACCAGACCGACCGCGGCCATCACCAGCACGCCCATCGCGGCGAACAGCAGGCGCCGTCGGCGCGGCGCACGCTCGGATTCGAGGAACGGCGACATCAGCTTGTGCGAGGTGCGGTTGAGCCAGCCACCGTCGCTGTCGCCATCGGGTTCCACATGATCCGATTCCGATTTGTGATGGGCGAACAGGCGCAGCGCCAGCCACGGCGTGACCACCAGGGCGACCACCAGCGACAACAGCATGCCGACCGAGGCATTGATCGGGATTGGCCGCATATACGGCCCCATCAGGCCGGAGACGAAGGCCATCGGCAGCAGCGCGGCGATGACCGTGAAGGTGGCAAGGATGGTCGGGCCGCCGACTTCGCTGACTGCCACCGGGATGATCTCGCGCAGGCGTGCTCCGCTGAGACGCTGGTGGCGATGGATGTTCTCGACCACGACGATGGCATCGTCGACGAGGATGCCGATCGAGAAGATCAGCGCGAACAGCGAGACGCGGTTGATCGTGAAGCCCATCGCCCACGAGGCAAACAGGGTCAGCATCAGGGTGATGATGACGGCGGTGCCGACCACGACCGCTTCGCGCCAGCCGAGCGTGAAGAAGACCAGCAGGATCACCGACAGCGTCGCGAAGACAAGTTTCTGGATCAGCTTGTTGGCCTTGTCGCTGGCAGTCTGGCCATAGTCGCGGGTGACGGTAAAATGCACATTGGAAGGAATGACGATACCGGCCAGCGCCTGCAGGCGCGCGCTGACGGCGCGGGTGATGTCGGCCGCATTGCTGCCGGGTTTTTTGGCGATGGCCAGGGTCACGGCCGGCGCGTTGCCGCTGGCCGGTCCTGCCTTTCCAGCGGGTGCGCCGTACCAGACGTAGCTGGTGGGCAGGTCGGCTCCGGGCCGAATCTGCGCGACATCGGAGAGAAACACCGGCTGGCCCTGGTTGAGGCCGATGACGAGGGCGGCGACATCGCTGGCACTGGCGAGGAAGCTGCCGGCGGTTACCGGCAACGTGGTGTTGTCGACAATTCGGTCACCGGCCTGACTGACCGTATTGGCCGCGCGCAGCGCGCCGGACAGGTCCTGGATCGAGAGACCATATGCGGCCAGTTTGGGCGCGTCGAGTTCGACGATCACCGCGCGCTCGGGCGCACCGATCGTGTAGACATCCCGCGTGCCCGGGATGTGCTTGAGTTCGGTTTCCAGCGTGTGGGCGACTTCGGCCAGCGCGGTCGGATTCTGCTCCGGCGCGTCGCTCCACAAGGTCACCGCCATGACCGGCACATCGTCGATGCCCATCGGCCGGATCAGCGGCTGGCCGACACCGAGTCCGGGTGGCACGAAATCCTGGTTCTGGAAGACCTGGTTGTACAGCCTGACGATCGCGGTTTGCCGCGGCACGCCGACCTCGTACTCGACCGTGAGGATGGCCACGCCGGGCCGACTGATCGAGTAGACGTGCTTGACGCCAACGATCTCGGAAAGCTTCTGCTCAAGCGGATAGGCGACCAGGTTTTCGACATCGCGCACATCGGCACCGGCGAACGGCACGATCACGTTGGCCATGGTCACGTCGATCTGCGGCTCTTCCTCGCGCGGGGTGATCAACGTCGCCGCGATGCCGAGCAGGATCGCCGCGATGGCCAGTACCGGGGTCAGCGGCGAGGCCTGGAACGCGCGCGCGATACGCCCGGAAAACCCCAGCGGCTGACTCACTGCGAACCTCCGTCATTGCGCCGGGCAAGCCACTGCGCCGCCGCGGCCGGATCGGTGGCATAGCGTTCGCCGGCGACAAGTCCGGCGAGGATCTCGACCGAGTCGCCGAAACGATGGCCGCTGCGGATCTGGCGCAGGCGGACATGGGATCCATCGACCACGTAGATGCCCTGCAGCTCGCCGCGCGCGACCAGCGCGGTCAATGGAACCAGCAGGCGTTTTGCTTCGCCGGTGGCGAATGCGGCCTTGACCGTCATGCCCGGAAACAGGCCGGTATTGTCGCCGGGCAGTTCGAGGCGCACGGTGAAGGTATGCGTGGCCGGGTCGGCATACGGAAACACGGTGACCTTGCTCGCGGCCACGCGCCGGCTGCCATCACCGGGGAGCAGCACGTCGGCAGCCTGCAGGGCACGGATCGGCGCAATCGCGCTCTGCGGGACCTGCACCGAGACGCGCAAATCCTTCAGCGATACGCCGGCGATCAGCGCCTGGCCGGGGCGTACCGATTCACCGATCTGCACGAAGCGCTCGGTGACGATGCCGGCGTAGGGCGCACGCACGACCGTGTAGTCCATCTGCTGGCCGACTTCGCTGAACTGGGCACGCGCAGCATTGAGCGCGGCCCTGGCCGCATCGCGACGGGCACGCTCCTGGTCCAGTTGCGCCCTGGCCACGAGCTTGCGTGCATACACTTCGGAAATCCGCTGGTAGGAAGCCTCGGCTTCGTCATAGGCGGCTTGTGCCGAGGCGATCTGCGATTGTGCGCGGCTCTTCGCCGACTTCTGCTCGACATCGGTGAAGCGCACGATCACCGCACCCTCGGCCACGGTGTCGTTGACGTCGTAGGGCAACTCGATCACGCGGCCGCTGGTCTGCGCCGAAATCGTCGCCTGGTTGACCGCCTCGACGACGCCATCCCAGACCTGCTCGCTGCGCCCGTCCTCGGCGCTGGCGACGGCAGTCGCGAAGGTTGGCGCTGCCGTGGGCAGCGTGTCCTCGGGCGTGGAGTGGCCGCAACCGGCGAGCAAGCCGATGCTGCCGATAGCCAATAGCAGCGAACGCGTGAAAGTCATCAAGCCGCCTCGTCGATCATCTGGATGGTGGCGGTTTCGACTTCGGCTGCGACCGCGCCGAGCTGCGGATCCTTCGACAGCATGCCAAGCATGGCTTGCGGGCGGATCATGCCGATCAGGGTCTTGCCCTTTTCGGTGTAAACCGAAATGCGGCACGGCAGGGCCATGTTCATGCTCATGTCGGCCGCCATCACCCTGGCCGCCTGATGCGGGTTGCAGACCTCGAACACCTTGCATTGCTCGGCGAACTCGACGCCCTTGCTGCGCAGGGTGTTGGCGATGTCATGCACATGCATGACACCGAACTGGTGTGCCCTGACCGCGGCGTCGAGATCCTCGACGGCCTTGTCGAAGGATTTGCTGGTTTTGGCGATGTAGTACATGGATGACCTCCAGTCATTTTGCGCAGGCGCGATGGGCGTGCGGATCGATGTCAGTTGGGGAATGCGTGGCCCGGTTTGACGCCGAGCAGACGCAGGATTTTTGCCAGCGGACAAAAGCCGGTGAACGCGGACTGCAGCAGGTTGGCGCCGACGAAGAGCGTCAGCCACAACCAGTTTGCTGATACGAAATGGGCCAGGGCAACGCTGAGCAGGATAACGCTGCCGGCAAATGCAAGAACCAGACGATCGATATTCATGGGGCACCTCGGCGGAAGACGTGTCGACCGAAAAATCAGGTGCTGCCGCTGGTCGAGCGGACGGCAGCGCCCGGATTCACCTGGATCGCTCCGGCAATATGCGCCGCAGGGCATTGTCGTGAACGATGTAGTGATGGAAGAGGCCGGCCAGCGCATGCGCGCCGATCAGGTAGTAGCCGATTTCGCCAATGGTCACGTGCAGATCCTTGAGCGTGCCCGCGAACTCCTTGTCCGGCGACACCAGCGCCGGCAATTCGAGGCCGAAGAAGGGGATCGGCTTGCCCGCCGCACTCAGGGTCAGCCAGCCGAGCACGGGCATGGCGATCAGGAACAGGTACAACGCCAGATTCATGCCGATGCCGAGCAGATGCTGCCACTGCGGTGGTGGCGGCACGATGCGGGGAATGGTGCCCAGAAAGCGAAAGGCAATGCGCAGGAAGACCAGGCCGAAAACGCTCAAGCCAAGCATGAAGTGCCACATCTTCAAGGCTTCGCGTGGATCGCTGCCCTTCGGATAGATCTCGCGCAGCAGGATCACCGCGTAGACCGCCACCAGCAGGGCCAGCATCAGCCAGTGCATGGCGATCGAAAGGCTGCCATATCGATCCAGGGTGTTTTTCATGGGCATCGGTCGGATCCTCGGTTTGGGTTGATGGCCGTATTGCGCTGAGGAATTCTACTTGTCGGATTTCAGCCGCTCGATGCCGAGCGCCTTCATCACGTACTTCTCATAAACCGGATCGGTGTTGCCGGTGCGCATCTTGCGCAGGTAATACTTCTCGAAAGCCACTTTTGCCAGATGCACCCACTTGCCGACCCTGGCCCAGGTGACATTGCGTGGCGGGATCTGCGGCAGGGCGACAAAGGCCACGCCGGTATCACCCATATCGGCCAGACAGACCGCATTCCAGGTCGCCCTTGCCTTGCCTTCGATCCCGGCCAGTTCATCGCGCAGATTGTGTGCGATGGCGGTGACCATTGATTCGATCATGAAGCCGGTCTTCGGCGCGCCGGTCGGCACCGGAGTCACCTCGACCGGCGGAATCGCCACGCAGACGCCAGCGGAAAAGACGTTGCGGAAGGTCGGGTTGCGCTGGTGGTCGTCGATGATGATGAAGCCGCGCGGATTGGTCAGCCCTTCGATGCCACGTACCGCATCGACACCGGTGAAGGCCGGCAGCAACATCGAGTAGGCGAACGGCAGTTCGTGGGACTGGCTGACGACGCCCCTGGCATCGACCTCGTCGACCTTGACCTTGCCTCCTTCGACAGCGGTCACGCGGGCATTGCTGATCCACTTGATATGGCGCTGGCGCATTTCCGATTCGAGCAGGGTCTTCGAATCACCGACGCCGCCGAGGCCCATGTGGCCGATATAGGGTTCCGAGGTCACATAGGTCATCGGCACGCGATCGCGCAGCTTGCGCTTGCGCAGGTCGGCATCGACGATCATGGCGAATTCG
>NZ_DASSYD010000105.1:0-16564 GCF_035703485.1 Dokdonella sp.
CGAACACGGCGCCGGCGGCGACAGCCATTCAGGTCTGATGGTTTGCATCCAACCCCGTTGCGGGCTTGTCGTCACCGGCATAACAGTTAACCGAAAGCGCGCTTTACGTCGAACGTACCGCCATCGCGCATCAAATAATAGAAACTTCGGGGTCAGGTCTTGAATTTTGAATTTCAACCGTTCGGGTAAATCGCGGATAGCCCCAAAGGCAATGGCAGAGCAGGGTGTTATTGCGCCTTTGGACATAAACGAGGGGAATCACTTGATCAGAAGTATTCGAGAGCGTCTGTTTTGGTCGCCGCTGTTGCTTTGCTTCCTCTTTGCGGGCTGCGATGGCAGTGCTCCCGGTTCGACATCTGCTGCACAACCTGAATCCGCTGCTTCACAAGCTGAGGGTGGCCCACCGATCGAGTCGCCTGCACTGCCGAGTCCACCAGTGGATAGCGCGCCGAGCGAGATCCTTGAATACCGACGCAAGCAACGCCCAAAGTACTCGGTTCAGGCGGTGCGTGAGCGAATGGAAGGCAAGGTGATCCTGAAAGTCCTGGTTGGCCCAGACGGCAACCCCGAGGAAATCCTTCTGGAAAAATCGAGCGGATATGAAGACCTCGATCGTTCAGCAATCACGGCCGTCAAAACATGGGCTTTCAACCCCGGCATGAAAAACGGAAGCGCAATTCGCGGATATGTTTTAGTGCCCGTCGAGTTCAATCTCGGCCCGTAGCAAGCGTAGCAACGACATCCACACAACCGGGGCGCCCTGGACCACCCCTGATTTCCCGGACACCACAATGCGAGCAAGCACGGGGGAGGTCCATATTTGTAGCATTCGTCGGTCGAAGGATCACGGAATTGTGGCTGTCCCGATCCTGGCCTTGCCCGATCTTGTCGCAATGTACGGAAGAAGCGGATCGACTTATCGTGTCCGCTTCCTGTTTCGCATCGGATTGCAGGGTTCTCCAACCACTCGATTAGTCGCTGGAGCGACTGCTTACGTAGATCTCGCCATCACGGCCGAAATGAAGGCGCGTGCCATCACCGGATAGCGATGCGCGTGTTTCGTTGCCGGCGGTATTGATGTTTGGCCCTGCATTGACCGGTGCCGACCATGGATGAAACACGGATCGCCGAGTGGAGATGTAAACGTCCTGGCCTCCATAGCCTCCCGGGCGATTCGAACTGAAGACGATCTCGCGACCATCCCGGCGAACATTGGGCATGCGATCGTCAAATTCGGTATTCAGACGGTCAACTCGATTGGCCGGGCCAAATTCGCCATTCCAGCGCACGCTGCTGTAGTAGATATCCATATTGCCGTTGTAGCCGTTGCTCGAGAAGTACAGTTGCGCGCCGAGCCAGGTGGTTAGCCACGACGGGCTGTATTCCGTCCCTGTTGTATTCGGCCCTTCGCCGTCCTCGGCACAACCCAGGTGCTCCGGTTCGCCCCAACCCTTGTCTGGATCGATATGGACAAGGTACATGTCGCCACTGCCCGGGCCGGCAGCGCAGGTTTCAGGCCCGCTCCGCTCGGAAACGAAGAACAGCCACTGGTCGTTGATTGGCGTTGGGCAGAAATCGGCCGTTACACCGTTGACCGGTGCACCCAGATTTTGTGGGGTGCTCCAGGCAGTCACCTTGCTCATGCGATGGGAAACCCAGATGTCGTTGGCACCGAGCGTTCCGGCCCGGTTTGACGCGATGAAGAGGCGCATACCGTCCGGGGATTCGATGGGACAGCCATCGCCCGCAGCCGGATCATTGATGTCTTGCTCCGCTACTGCGACTCCCCAGGCGGAAAAATTGCCGAGGGCGATCTCGTCGCTCGGTGCGTTCTGCGCGTTCTGAATGGGCGCGGCGGTTGATGGGCCAACCGCGCCCAGCATTGAAACGGTCGAAATAATGAAAGCCAGGGGCCGGATTCCCGATTTGCCGTTCATGATGTCCTCCTGATGGATGAATGTCCGGGAATCCACGATGCCGAGACCACTGCGATTGGCATCGCCTTCCCGTTGTGTTCGCCGCTTCGGGCCCGTCAATCCTCTTGTGCCGATGCATGCGAGCTGTTCAGGCTGGAGAGGAGGGATCGGAAGTGGCGCCAACCACGCTAGCCCAATGAACGAGCGCAACGACTATCGATTGGTGACATTTCGGCGATCAGGATGCAAAATTTTTGCTATGGATTTGCCTGCAGCGGCACAAAGTCGCCTGGATCGGCGCTTGCTTCACCTGCGCTTCGTTCATACTCCGCCAGGCAGGTGGTACCGGACCGCCAGGAATGGCGTCCAATTCGCATAACGGACAGGATTCGCGCATGTCGGCTTCCAATGGGCTGCATGGCTTCAGATTCGGTCAGTTCACGCTGAATGTTTCCAGCGGTGCTCTCTTGCGCGGTGAAGCCGAGCTGAAACTGCGACCCAAATCCTACGAAGTCCTGCGCTATCTTGTGGAGAATCGCGGGCGGCTGATCACCAAGCATGAGCTGCTCGATGCCATCTGGGGCAATGCGATTGTCACCGACGCCTCGATCACCCAGTGCCTGGTCGATATCCGGCGCGCACTCGATGATCACGAGCAGAAGATTGTTCGCACGGTTTCGCGGCGGGGATATATCTTTGATGTCGCGGTTGACGAGCTTCGTGAGCAGACTTTCGGGTCAGAGCCGGCGGAAAGCGGCGATGAGAGATTCCGAGCGCTGGATGGGGCCGGCCCGCGTCAGGAACGACGTGCCGGTGACAAGGCGCGCGACCGGAATCAGAAAGGAGTGCCTGGTCGAGCGCGTTGGGGCCTGATCGTGACGTTCGGCGCCGCGGTCGTCCTCGCCGCAGCGATCTTGTGGCGGCAATCGTCGACGCCGGATTTGTCGAGAGCGTCCGGCATCGCCGTGCTGCCACTGGTGAACGCGAGCGGCGACCCCGAACAGCAATTCTTCGCCGACGGCGTTTCGGAAAACCTTATCGAAGCGCTATCGAAATTCGAGGGGTTGCACGTGATCGGTCGCATCTCCTCGTTTCAATTCCGCGACTCCAGGGATGGCAGCGGCGCCATCGGCGCCAGGCTGGGCGTCGCCTATCTGGTCAGCGGCAGTGTGCAGCGTGCCGGCGATACCGTGCGCATCCGCACCGAACTGGTCTCCACGGCAGACGGCCGCACGATGTGGACGGGCCGTTACGACCGACCCTACAAGGATCTGTTCGCCCTGCAGGACGAAATCACGATGGCGATCAGCAACGCCCTGCACGTGAAACTGCTTTCGACACAACAAGCCTCGATCCAGGACGACCGCCCCCCGAGCGGCAGCATCGACGCCTACAACGCCTATCTGCAGGGCTTGAAGCTTTGGCACGAACTGGATTTCCCCGGGGCAGCCGAGTACATGACCAGGGCCGTGCAACTCGATCCGGGCTATGCGGTGGCATGGGCGCACCTGTCGGGATCGTGGAGTACCGTCGCCGCGTTCTGGAACGAGTCCCCTGCAGTCGTCCGCGAACACATGCACAAGGCGCGCCTCGCGGCGGACAAGGCGCTGCAACTGGCGCCCGGACTGGGCCCGGCCCACGCCGCGAACGCCTTCCTGCAGTTCTACAGTTTCGATCACCGCGGCGCCCTGGTCGAGTGCCACCGCGCCTTGCAGCTGGCGCCGCGCGATAGCATGGTCCTCAATGGCTGCGGATATACGCTGGCCGGTATTGGAAGACTGGGGGAGGCGATCCAGCTCAGGGAGCGCCTCCTTTCGATCGAACCGTTGTACCCCGTCAACTATTTCCACTACGCGAAATTGCTGGCGGCGACCGGGCGGCTCGACGAGGCGGAGAAGTATCTGCGCACCAGCGAGGAATTGTCCGGGCCGCACCCGTTGGATCACCTGAAACTCGCCGCGTTGCGTGACGATGCAAACGCCGCGCTGGAGATTGCCAGGCAGGCGTCGCCGCATGACCGCGTGTACATGACGCTGGCGGCGCAGATCGGGCCGGATCGCGAGATGGCCGACAAATGGCTGGATGACATGCTCGCCGACACCACATGGGTCGAGCAGATGCGTGGCAGCGACGGCAACGACAACCGTTACAAGGTTGCCCAGATCTATGCGCTCCGCGGCGATGCCGGCCATGCGCTGGAATGGCTGGAGCGTGCCGTGGCGGGGAACCCCTCCCGCGCACTTTTCCTGCTTGATGACCCTTTCCTCCTGCGTTTCCGCGATGATCCGCAGTTCATCGCCTTCTGCAGGAAACTGGGATTGCCACCGCCTAGCGAAAGCGAAGCACTGAGCATCGACCAGATCCGCACCGCAGCCCTCGGCAAGACCGCAGGAAAGGATATGAAGAAGGTTCGGGGTCTGGCATTACAGCATTGAAAATCCGCGGTCAGGCGGGGCCATTCCTGATTTTTCGGACACCACAGGAAGGGGCAATCCGGCATTGCCTTCTTGTGCGCTGGGCTGTTTTTCCGGCCAGGTCTGGAGGCTGGCCGACTTCGCGTACAGGCTGATTGATCCGGAGCCGCTTGAGGTGCGTCGAAGGTGGAATGGCGGGGCGCACAAACGCTCGATATTCCGTTGTCTGCAGGTTGTTGCTGACAGAACGGGCAGGAGATTGGCGGAATGGTGGCTGTCCCGATCTTGCCGATCTTGTGCCGTGATGACCCTGATTCGCCGATCCCGATCACACAGGCTCGAGCGGCAACTCGCGCGTATCGGCGAGCGGTCGACGGGTCGGCAAGGCGTCGGCCAGATGGCGCAAGGCCTGCTGTGCGTCGGCGCGATAGGAGGTCAGCTTGCCGCCATATACGCCAAGTACGCGGGGTTGCCGCCGCCGGTCGGTGACAAACAGGATTTCCCGCGATTGACCAAACGCGCCGCCCGGACCTGCGGGCAACACGCGTACGCCGGCAAAGCTGCTTTGAATGCTCGCCCGGGTCTGCGGAAAATAGTGCTGCACCACGTCAAGCAGATACTGCTGCTCGCCAGGTTGCGGCTCAACCCGCGCGGGATCGTCGCCGGTGAACACGGTCTCCGTGGTGCCGACCAGGGTGGTCTGATCGTGCCAGGGCATGATGAAGATGGCGCGACCATCCTGTGGCGCTTCGACGTAAAAGATGCTGTCCGAGACGGCCTCATCCAGAATGAGGTGGGTGCCTTGCACCAGATCGATTGCGGGTCGCGGTTGCGCTGGCGAAATAGCGGCAGCCACCTGATCAACCCAGGGGCCGGCGGCATTGACCAGAACACTGGCTCGCACGGTGTGCTCGGTATCGTTGCAGGTAAATGTGACCTCGCAGCCATCCGCGTGCAGGGTCGCCTGTACAAAGGTGGCCGGCATGCGCAGCTCCGCGCCGAGACGCGTGGCCGAGGCCATGACGGCGCGCACCAGCGCCGCATCGTCGGTCTGCGCATCGGCATACTGGAACACCGCTTGCAGGCCTTCGCCGGCGAGGCCGTTGAGCGTATTCCAGCGATCGCGCGGCAGCGCCTGAAAGCGCGCGTGCGCGCGCAGCCCGCCAAGCAAGGCATACAGACTCAGCCCCAAACGCACCTGCCAGGGTCGGCGGCGGGTGTGCGCGTAGACCGGGATATAAAACGGCGTCAGATGCACCAGTCGTGGCGCGAGGCGCAGAAGCAATTCCCGCTCGCGCAGGCATTCGCGTACCAGCTTGAGATCGAATTGCTCCAGATAGCGCAGGCCGCCATGAATCAGCTTGCTCGAACGGCTGGAGGTGCCTGCGGCGATGGATTGCTTTTCCAGCACCAGCACGCGCTGGCCTCCCGCGGCCGCCGCCTGGGCGATGCCGACACCATGGATTCCGGCGCCAACGATCACCAGGTCGTAGCGCTCGCTCATGTCTGGATAAATTCCGCTGCTTGCAGCAGGCCGCCGATGTCATTGGTTTCCACCAGCGTCGCGCCGTGACGTGCCAGCTCCATGGCGCGCCGCGCATCCTCGGTGTGATAGGGCACCCACTGCCAGGGGCCTGGCAGGGCCGCGTGGATGTCGGCGAAGACACGCTCATCGGTAAACAGGTAATCCGGATTCAGCGCCTTGGCCAGGCGACGAATTTCATCAGTGACACTTTCCACGGCCCAGCCGATGGTTGGCGCGCCCAGGTTGCGCGCGTGCACAAGGCAATCATGATCGAATGAAATCACGCTGCATTGCCCCGGCGCGACGCGGAGCTCATCCATGACCCTGCCAACCACGGCCGCCGTGCCGTGATGGAGCAGGCTCTCGCGCTTGATTTCCACAAAGAGCGTGACGTGGGACTGGCTTTCAAGCCAGGCAATCAGCGCGTCAAGCCTCGGCAGTCTGGCCCCGGCATGCTGTTCGCCGAAACGCTGGCGCTCGCCGATGCTGACCACATCGAGTTCGGTCGCACGCATATGCGTAATGTCGCGATCCAGATTGGCGGTGCGTTTCAGCGAAACATCATGACAAACGAATGGCACGCCATCGGCGCTGACCTGCACGTCGCATTCAAGCCAGCACGCACCGGCGCTGACGGCGGCGGCGAAGCCTTCGAGGAAATTTTCAGGAAAGCGCACCGGCCATCCGCGATGACCGACCAGCTCCGGGAGAGTCTGCACGCCCATGGATGTTCCACGATTCCTGTAGTTTTTTTCATCTTATCAGCATGTGGCTAATCCACCTGCTCGGGCGTCCCGTGGACGGCTTGCAGGCCGATTCGGACGAGGAAGGGCGGGGGCTTTCACCAATGATGGTCAGGGGCATCGCCACAACCGCCGCGTGTTCTTGCTGGCTCACGCAAACCAGTCGGCAGAATTTCCGAGATGCTTCGATATCGAGCCATGTCGTGCCGGTTCCATTTGATTCTGCGCCACCGGTTGTGATTGACTGATGAGTTCTGGGCGCAAGCCCACAAGTTTTGCAAAGCGGGGTTTTATGGCGAGTGGTGTCTGGATCAGTTTGGGTCTCTATTTCGCGTTGATGATTGCCATCGGCTTCTACGCCTACCGCAATTCAACCGCGTCTTCCGAAGAATATATCCTCGGCGGACGCAAGCTTTCACCGGCCGTCGCGGCATTGTCTGCCGGCGCATCCGACATGAGCGGCTGGCTGCTGCTGGGTTTGCCCGGAGCGCTGTTCATCACCGGTCTGGCCTCGGCCTGGATCGGTATCGGCCTGACCCTCGGCGCACTGGTGAACTGGATCGTGGTTGCACCGCGCCTGCGCGAGCAGACCGAGCGCTACGACAACAGCCTGACCATTCCACAATTTCTCGCCAACCGGTTTCCCAGCAGGGCCATGGCGCTGCGCATCGTCTCGGCGGTGATCATCGTGGTGTTCTTTTCCGTGTACACGGCGTCGGGCCTGGTGGCTGGCGGCAAACTCGCCGAAAGTGCGTTCAGTACGGTATTCCAGTCCAGTCCGATGAGTACCTATGCGACGGGTGTGTCGCTGACGCTTGCGGTGGTGCTTGTGTACACGGTGGTCGGCGGCTTTCTTGCCGTCAGCCTTACCGATTTCTGCCAGGGCGTGATCATGATGGTGGCATTGATCATCATGCCCGTGGTGGTGCTTTACGGAGCGGGTGGTGGCGGCGTGGCGCAGGCGTCGGAAACGCTTGCGACGCTGGATCCGAACTACCTGTCATGGTTTTCCGGGCTGACCGTGGTCGGCTTTCTGTCGGCCATGGCGTGGGGCCTGGGCTACTTCGGACAGCCACACATCATCGTGCGCTTCATGGCCATTCGCTCGCTCGGGGAAGTACCCAGGGCGCGCAACATCGGCATGTCGTGGATGGTTATTTCCGTGGTCGGCGCGGTCAGCCTGGGTGTGTTCGGGCGTGCTTATGCGCTGCGCAACGGGATTGAGGTTGCCGATCCCGAGACGATCTTCATCGTCCTCGCCGACATGCTGTTCCACCCGCTGGTCACCGGCTTCCTGTTTGCCGCGCTGCTGGCGGCGGTGATGAGTACCATTTCCAGTCAGTTGCTGGTTGCTTCATCGTCGCTGACCGAAGATTTCTATCGATTGTTTCTGCGCAAGGAGGCCGGTGAAAAGGAAGCGGTTCTGGTCAGTCGCGCAAGCGTGTTGCTGGTCGGCATCGTTGCCGCCGTCATCGCGTGGGACCCCAACTCCAAGGTGCTCGGACTGGTCAGCCACGCGTGGGCGGGTTTCGGTGCCGCGTTCGGCCCGCTGATCGTGCTGGGTCTGACCTGGCGACGCATGACCGGTACCGGAGCGGTCGCTGGTCTGGTCGTGGGTGCGCTGACCGTGATGGCCTGGATCGCCTTGGGCTGGAACGAGAGTTTCATGGGTGGATCCGGCGTTTACGAAATCATCCCGGGTTTCGCCGCCGCGTGGATCGCCATCTATTTCGTCAGTCTGGCCAGCGCCGGCCAGATCGAGTATCGGCCGGCCCCCGTGCAGTAGGCAGCTTTTCATTGGCGGCGTCACGCGTCAGGCACTGGCCAGTCCCGGCAGTACCTGGCTGGCAATCGCGAAGTAGATAAAGATGCCGCTGGCGTCGGCAATGGTGGTGATCAGCGGCGAGCTGGCTGCGGCCGGGTCTGCCTTGAAGTGACTGAGCAGAAACGGCAACGACATGCCAATGAGACTACCGACGATGACCACGATCTGCATCGTCAAGGCCACCACCAATGCGATCGTCGGCCCGGCGCGCACCACGCCAAGGGCACTCACCGCAATGGCCATGGTCAGGCCGAGCAGGGCTGCAACCAGCAGTTCGCGACCGAGCATGCTGGCCCAGTCACGCATGTGCACATCACCCGTGGCCAACGCGCGCACCATCAGTGTGGCGGACTGCGAGCCGGCATTGCCGCCGCTGTCTATCAGCAGCGGCAGGAAAAATACCAGGGCCACGTTGGCGGCGATCAATTCTTCAAAGTGGGCGATGCCGGCGCCGGAGAAAATATTGGCAAACACCAGCAGGACCAGCCAGAACACGCGCTTGCGATACAGCAAACCAATCGTCGCGTCCTTCATGCGCAACGGCCACGCGCCAAGCGAGCCGCCTGATTTCTGGAAGTCCTCGGTCACCTCGTCTTCCATGACATCCATCGCATCGTCGGCGGTGACGATGCCGACCATCTGACGTTGCCGATCGATGACGGGCAGGGCGATGAAATCGTAACGCGCAATCTTTTCCGCCGCGAGGCTCTGCTCATCGTCGACAAACGCGGTGACGGGATTGGACTTCATCATCTCGCCCACTCGGGTCGTCGCTGGCATCAGGATCAGACGGCGCAGTGTGGTCACGCCAACCAGACGGCGCTGTTCGTCGATCACATACGCGTTGTAGATCGTTTCACTGTCAGGCGCGACGCGACGCAGCTCATCGATTGCCTCGGCGACGGTGAGCTCCGGGGTCAGCGTCGCGTACTGCGAATTCATGATTGCGCCAACGCTGCCCTTCTCGTAGCTGGCCAATTTGCGGATGTCCTCGCGCTGGGCCTGGGCCAGCGCCGGCAGGATCGCTTCGCGGCCTGCGGGCAAGGTGTTGAACAGGTCAGCACGTTCGTCGGAGGACATGCGTTCCAGTAGCGAGATGACAGCCGCTCGCGACATGCCCGCGACCAACTGGGTCTGCCGCCCCAGCGGCAAGTAGCCGAAGATGCTGGCCTGCTCGTCGACCGGGATCAGCAGCAACGCTGCCGCCAGTTGCGCCGGCTGCAGGCGGTCCAGCGCATCGGCGATATCGACGGCCAGACCTTCCGCGAACCAATTGGTCAGGGTGGCGGAATCGCCGCGTTCAAGGCAGCTCGCAATGATTTCGGCGGCAAGGTCGGCATCAAAGTGCTCGTCATCGTACGCATCGCGTGGCGATGGGGTCAGATTGGATGGTGTCGTGGTCACAAAATTCATTCCTGTTGGGGCCATGGCGGAGGCCATGGAAGGCAATCTTCAAGCACGCCGGAAATCAACACGGCGTTGCTACAGTTTACGGGTCGAACCAGGAGGACGCCGATGTCTTGCCGGAGGTCGAATCACTCGACCCTGTTCAACACAATGAGCTTGGCGTCATGGCGAGGTCTGCGCGCGGAATGGGGCGAGCGTGCGATGCGCCGCACACTTACCACTGCAGCATGATTTTCCCGATGTGCTCGCTGCTTTCCATCAACCTGTGGGCCCTGGCGGCCTCGCGTGCCGGAAACACCTGATGGATCACCGGCCTGACCTTGCCGGATTCCAGTAGCGGCCATACGTGCTGGTGCAGTTGCCTGGCCAGCGCCGCCTTGAACGCAATGGAACGTGCGCGCAACGTGGAGCCGGTGAGGGTCAGTCGACGCAGCATGATCAGCATGGCATCGATGTCGGCATGCCTGCCACCGAGAACGGCGATAAACACCAGTCGACCTTCTTCGGCGAGCAGGCCAAGCTCGCGGGCTACGTAGTCGCCGGCGACCATGTCCAGAATCACATCCACGCCGCGGCCATTGGTGTGCCGTTTCACTTCCTCGACGAAATCCTGCTCGCGATAGTTGATTGCGTGGGCGCCGAGCTTTTCGCAGGCAGCACATTTCTCGGCATTGCCGGCGGTGGCAAATACCGGATGGCCAAATGCATGAGCAAGCTGGATGGCGGTGACGCCAATACCGCTGGAGCCACCTTGCACGAGCAGCGATTCCTTCGTGCCATCAGGCGTGGTTCCGAGACGGCCGCGGTCGAACACGTTGCTCCATACCGTGAAAAAGTTTTCCGGCAGCGCCGCTGCTTCAACGAGGGAAAGCCCGCAGGGAACCGGCAGGCATTGCGCCAGCGGTGCCACAACGTACTCGGCATAGCCGCCTCCGGCGAGCAGGGCGCAGACGGCATCGCCGCGCTTGAGATCGAACGGGTTGTCGACACCGAAATCACCGTCGATCAGTTCACCGGCCACTTCCAGTCCGGGCAGATCGGAAGCACCCGGCGGCGGCGCGTAATGGCCCTGGCGTTGAGACACATCCGGACGATTGACACCGGAGGCCGCAACCTTGATCAGCACTTCGCCCGGCCCGGGGCGCGGGATGGCGCGCTCGGTCGGTTGCAGCACGTTCGCGTCGCCAGGGCGGATGATTTCAATGGCGTGCATGGTGGCCATGGGGACTCCGTTTGCTTGAGGCTCCCGGGTATCAGCTCCCGGCCACCGGTATCGCGGCTGCATGATCCGGATCCTCGAACCGCGCGATGACCATCGAACCAGCCAGATCGCCGGTCACGTTGATCGTCGTGCGCAGCGCATCGAGCAGGCGATCGACGCCGAGAATGATGCCGATACCTTCGGCGGGAATGCCGAACATGGTCATGATCATGGCGATGACCGGCAGTGAACCTCCCGGCACACCGGCTGCGCCGATGGATCCGAATACACACAGGAACAAGATCATGATCTGCTGACTGAATGCGAGTTCCACACCGAAGAACTGGGCCAGAAACAATACGGTGACGCCTTCGAACAGCGCCGTGCCATTCATGTTGGCGGTAGCACCCAGGGTGCACACGAAGCGTCCCACGTAATGCGGAATGCCGAGGTTCTCCTCGGCAACCATCAGCGTCGTCGGCAGCGTGGCGCTGCTCGATGACGTCGACAGCGCGGTCAGGATCGCTGGTCGCGCGGCCTTGAAAAAGGCGAGCGGGCTGGTCTTGCCGAGAAACTTGAGCAGCAACGGAAACACGATGAACATGTGGATCGCGAGTCCCCCTGCGACAACCAGCACGTAGCTCCCGAGTTGCGCGAGTACGTCATAGCCGAGGCGTGCCGTGAGGGTGAACAGCAGCGCTGCGACCGCCCACGGCGCCAGCTTGATGATCCAGTCGATGAGCAGGATGCTGATGTCGTACAAGCCCTGCACCATGCCGAGGAAGGTGCGCGTGCCATCTGTGCGCAGCACCACGATCGCAATGCCGACCAGCAGGCCAAAGAACATCACGCCGATCAAGTCACCTTGCACGGCTGAACGCAATGGATTGTCCGGGACGATGTGCACGATCATGTCGACGCCGCTGATATTCGCGGCGCTCTCGAGTTTGGTACCGACAACCTCCGCGTGCTCGACTTGCATCTGCGCCGCGACTTCCGGCGACAGGCCGCGACCTGGCTGGAACGTGGTGACCATCAGATAGCCGATCGAAACGGCGATGCCGGTGACCAGGACGATCCACAGCAGAGTGCGTTTGCCGATGCGCCCGAGTGTGCGGATATCGCCGATTTCACTCACCCCAAGCACCAGCGCGGAAAACACCAGCGGCACCACGAGCATGAACAGCAAACGCAGGAAAATCTGACCTGCCGGCTCGCTGACGTAATGGATGAAAGTTTCCAGCCATGCCGAATCGGCGGCGAATAGATTGGCAAGAATGCCGCCGACCAGACCCACGACAAACCCGATCAGCATGCGCGTATGCAGCGGCATGGTTATCTCCCTGAAGTGATGATGGTGACACACGTCCGCTTGAACATCAGGTCCAGCGCGCGCGTCTCGGGCTGGCCATGGTAGCGCCATCGCCGGTCAAGCGGGAGTCGTGATTTCGACCGGCATGCGTGTTAGCCACCGCTTGCGGATGATTGCGTGGGGCTGCATCGACTGTGCGGATTTCCCGGCCTTGCCGACCTGATACCCTGAGCTCATCGCAGCAATCGACGAGACGAAGATCATGGGACTTTTGGTGGATGGGCAATGGCGGGACGAGTGGTACGACACCAAGGATAGCGGTGGCCGGTTCGAACGTTCCAAGAGCCAGTTCCGCAACTGGATTACCGCCGACGGCAAGGCGGGGCCGAGTGGCAAGGATGGCTTCAAGGCGGAAAGCGGTCGTTATCACTTGTATGTGTCCTACGCCTGTCCATGGGCGCACCGGACCCTGCTGATGCGCGCATGGAAAGGCCTGGAGCAACACATTGGCGTATCCGTGGTGCACCCGCTGATGCTCGAGAATGGCTGGGAGCTGCGCACGGATTTCGACGCCGCTACCGGTGATCTGCTTTACGGACTCGACAAGGTCTACCAGCTCTACCTGAAGGCCGACCCGCGCTACAGCGGACGCGTGACCGTGCCAACGCTGTGGGACAAGCAAGGCGAGACCATCGTCAACAATGAATCTTCCGAGATCATCCGCATGTTGAACACGGCGTTCAACGAGGTGGGCGCGCGTCCCGGAAATTACTGCCCGGACGATTTGCTCGCAGGAATCGACGCCATCAACGAAACGATCTACGAGAACGTCAACAACGGCGTCTACCGGGCCGGTTTCTGCACCACCCAGGTCGCCTATGACGAGGCAGCGTCGGCGCTGTTCGAAACACTTGAAGATCTGGAACGGCGACTCGGCGAGAGTCGCTATCTGCTCGGCAACACCCTGACCGAAGCCGATCTGCGTTTGTGGACGACGTTGGTGCGGTTCGATGCTGTGTACGTGACACATTTCAAATGCGACCGGAAACGCATCGCCGACTATCCCAACCTCAATGGTTTGCTGCGCGACATTTACCAGATGCCCGGAGTGGCCGAAACCGTCCACATGGACCACATCCGTCACCATTATTTTCGCAGCCACCCGACGATCAACCCGCATGGGATCGTCTCGCTCGGCCCGGTCTTCGACTTCAGCGCGCCGCATGATCGCGAGCGCCTGGGCAAGCGGGAAATTCGCGGAATCTGATCAGGCCGTCGTTGCGCTGTTTATGGATGCCATCGAATGACGAGCGCGAGTGGAGGCAAACGAGTCTGCCTCCTCCTGACTCAAGACCTGCGCCCGATCCCGCTGACCGCCACCAAACCGGCCAGCACGAACGCCATGCCGATCAGCGCCATGAGTGAAGGCTGCTCGTGCAGGATCAGCCATGCCAGCAAGACACTGACGATCGGCACGCCCAGGCTGGAGACGCTGGCGACCGTGGTCGGCAGTCGCTGCAACACAATCGACCAAAGCCACCAGGCCAGGCTTGAGGCCATCAAGACGCTGTAGGTCAGCCCACCGATAAAGGCGAGCGACCAGTCGATCTCGCGTTCTGGTACGAGCAGCGCAACCACGCCCAGTGCCACGCCACCAATCAGCATTTGCCATGCGGTCAGATTGAGCACCGATGGCGCGTGGCGCTGAAACATGCGTTTGCTCAGCACCGTGCCCGCCGCCCATGCACCACCACCGACGATTGCCAGCGTCGTGCTCAAGGCGCTACCCAGTTCCTTCCACGGTTCGATAATGCAAATCAGACCGATCGCCGCGAGGCCCACGCCCAGCCAATGGCGAGGGGTTGGCCGATCACCCAACAGCAACCACGCCAGCAGCACCGCCCAAAACGGCATCGTGTAGGCGAGCAGGGAAACGTGGCCGGCGCCGCCGTCGATTAGCGCCCACTGCTCCAGCCCCTGGAACGCTGCGGTCTGACATAGCCCGATCAAAGCCGTCAGCGCTAGCGGCGGTGGTCGCAGCGATTGTCGCGACAGCAGCAAGGCCCCGAACAGAACCGCAGCGCCGAGCAGATAACGCAAGGCGGCAAAGTCGAATGGCCCGGCATAGGCCAGCACCTGTTTCATCACCACCCAGCTGTAAGCCCAGATCAGGATGGTGGCGAACAGCGCGAACAGCGCGCCTCGTTGCGGCGAACGGCTTGGCATGGAGGGATTTGTCGAAGGTGGGCTGGCAATTCTAGCGGCTCGCGGAAGATGGCAAGCGGTCGGTGTTGGCCCGGCTTTGCCTGTCACGATCAATCACATGCCGCATGGCGATGCCACGCTGGCAGTGAGTTCGCTCGGCGTCATCTTGCTGCTTGCCGGCAATGCGTTCGCCATTGTGCGCGGCCACTATGCACCTTCGCTTACCTCGCTGACCCTGGTTTCTGCCATCACTCTCGAGCTGTGCGGGCCGCAATCGGGTGGTTGGCTGACGCAGAGCCATTGGAGTCGCATGGAAGTTGTGATGGCAGTGAACGCCATCTTTATCTGACTTCGCTGGTGTCACTCCGGATTCGTTGCACGCGCTTTCGATAGGCGCGCACATTGTCGCCACGTATCCGCGTCTCGCGCGTGCCTTTTATCTCGTTGACTTTCTGATCCGAGCCAGTCACCGGTTTTGCGTCGACGGCAGTTTCGCGTTCGTAGGCGTGCGATTTGTCGGTATTGCGGTAATACCGGTACAACATCCAGTACAACCCGGCTGCGCCAGCCGGGCCGAGTGCGAGCAGCCAGAGTCCACTATCGTCGCTCATCACGAGTTTCCCAGAATCAAGAGTGCAATACCTTCGAGAATGGTTCCGACGGTAAGTGCCGCCGTGAGCAACTTCCACTGTTGCACCGGCACGCTGCCCATGGTCTCGCCGGTGCGACCGTTGACCGCGATGTAGTGGAGCAGGCCACCGTTACTGCCTGGTTGGTGGTAGGAATAGAGCCATACCGGCAGGTACATCGCCACCCAACGCGTGCCGTGCACGTCGAGGCCTTCCTGTTCCCAGCGCACGCCGCGATCGTAGCGACTGACCGATTGCTCGACTTGGGCGCGGGCGATCGACAGCAACTGATCTTCCAGATGCGGACGCAGTTGTTCCACGTCGCGGTCGCGCTTCTCCGAGCTGAAGCCGGCGAGGAAAGAAGCATTCCATTTCACTGCATTCTTGGTGTCGAACGGCAGAATCGTGTTGATGATGTTGTTGGTGTTGGTGCCGATGTCGAGATTGCCGCGTTCGCTGGAAGATTCCAGCGGCAGGTCGTCAACCGTGAAGTCGACGTGCCGGCCCACCTGGTAGACGTCGGCGTCGTAGTAAGTCTTTTTCTTGTCGCCGCTGCCCTGCGTGTAACGGCGCGTTTCGATCTCGCCGTGGCCGGCGACTTCGACGCTCGCCTTGCCATCGACGATCATGTACGGCAGGTAGACGCCGATGACGTTTTCCGGCGTGAACTGTTCCTTGAATTCCTTCAGCGCGAACATTTGCCGCTTGCCGACAAACTGGCGGATGCGTGCAACCGCGTCATCCTTCCTGATGTGGAAGGGCAGCACCGCGTCGGGCACCGCACCGTTGGCCACTTGCTCGTTGACGCCGAAGACGTGGCGACACCAGTGACAGCGAGCGGTCATCGCATTTTCGGTATTGACCGTCACTTCGGCGCCGCAGCCGGTGCATTTGAAGGTCATCAGGGCGGCGGCATCGGCCTCGATGTCCCGCGCACCGGAAGCGATGATCGTGCCTTCGAGCTCATCAAGACCAGCGCCAAGCCCGAACTCCTCCTCAACCCGCTCGCCTTGCCATTCGTTGCGGCAAAAAAGGCAGATCAGCAGGTCGCTGCCAGGCTTCTGGCGGATCTCGGTCGAGCCGCATTTCGGGCAGCGGTTGAGGCCGTCCTTGAGTTCTTCGGCAGCGGTGTCGATGGCGACCGGATCGGGTGCCAGCAACTCATCGCGAATCGGTTCGGGCAGGGTGGCCGGGTCGATCGGGAAGCTGCCCGGTTCCGGCGGCACGTCCTGCGGCGACCCCGGGCCGGTGTATGGCGGCACCGGCGGCGGATTATTGGTTTTCGACATGGTCGTTTGGAAGTTCCGGCTTACAGACCCAGTGCCTTGGCTTTGGCTGCGTCGTAATCAACCTGCGTGATCAGACCGAGATCGAGCATCTCCTTGGC
>NZ_DASSYD010000132.1:0-15419 GCF_035703485.1 Dokdonella sp.
CCTAACCGATTGTTTTTGTTGAAACAGGTGGCATCCAGAAGGTCCGCCAGCCGCACCGCGCGGCTGGTCAAGGCAACCAGCCTTCACTTCGCCACGCAGCACGACCGGCGAACCTTCTGAATGCCATGACGGTTGGGCCACATGATCAGCGTTGCCCTAGCTGACCGCCGTGTCGAAAATGACAATTCGGTATCGTTCCATTCGGAAATGTGTTGAAACAGAAGAGACCCCGATGACCCAGCCAGATCCATCCCTGTCCCCGCTTGCCACCGTCAGCGCACGCATTGCGCCCGCCAATGGTCTCGATATCTTGTCCCGGCAGGAGGTCGCGCGATTGCGTGATGCCAGCTCCGGCGGTCTGCATAAATTGCTGCGCAGCTGTGCGCTCGCCGTGTTGACCCAGGGTCTGGTTACCGATGATCCGCGCGCAGCGACAGAGCTGTATGCCGATTTTGAGATCGAGGTATTGCAACAGGATCGAGGTGTTGGTCTCGAATTGACCCATGCCCCAGCGCACGCTTTCGTCGACGGCAAGATGATCCGGGGTATCAACGAGTTGCTGTTTGCCGTGGTCCGCGACATTGTTTATGTCGCTACCCAGGTCGAAGGTGGTGCATTTGAGCTGACGACATCGGAAGGCATCACTCACGCGGTTTTCGACATCTTGCGCAATGCGCGCGTTCTGCGACCGGGAGTCGATCCGAGCCTCGTTGTCTGCTGGGGCGGGCATTCGATCTCGCGCTACGAATACGACTACACCAAGTATGTCGGCTACCAACTCGGGCTGCGATATCTGGATATCTGCACCGGCTGCGGTCCGGGCGCAATGAAGGGGCCGATGAAGGGCGCGACAATTGCCCACGCCAAGCAGCGACGCAAGAAAAATCAATATATCGGCATCACCGAGCCTGGCATCATCGCCGCCGAGTCGCCGAATCCGATCGTCAACAATCTGATCATCATGCCGGATATCGAGAAACGTCTCGAAGCATTCGTGCGCACGGGTCACGCGATTATCGTATTCCCTGGCGGTGTCGGTACGGCCGAAGAGATTCTCTACCTGCTTGGAATCCTGTTGCATCCCGAGAATGCGAATATTCCGTATCCATTGATCTTTACCGGCCCAAGTGAGTCGGCCGCGTATTTCGAGCAGATCGATCGTTTTCTACGTCTGGCACTGGGCGATGATGTCGCGCGCCACTATCAGATCATTGTCGATGATCCGACTCGTGTCGCCCGGGAGGTCGTCAAGGGTATCGAGCGCGTGCGTCAATTTCGTCTCGACAACCGCGATGCATTCTTCTTCAATTGGGCGATCAATATCGATGAAGCCCTGCAACATCCGTTCAAGCCAACGCATGAGGCGATGGCGGCGCTCAATCTGCATCGCGATCAGCCCCAGCACGAATTTGCCGCTGATCTCAGGCGTGCGTTCTCGGGCATTGTTGCCGGCAACGTCAAGATTGAAGGCATGCGCGCGATCGAGCAGCACGGCCCGTTTCTGATCCGCGGCGACGATCAGATCATGCAGGCCCTCGATGATCTGCTGGCCAGCTTCGTCGCTCAGCAGCGCATGAAGTTGCCCGGTGGGTCAACGTATGTTCCGTGCTATCGCGTGATCAGGGATTGATCGCCGGCGGCACCAACTGGTAGCCAATCGCTTGCTGATCCAGGGCGAGACGCAGCTCGGCAAGTCGCGCTGCGTTTGATTCTGCGGTCAGGTAGACGACATGGTGTCCCTTTTTTGCTGAAGCGATCAGCATGCTGGTCAGCTTCAAATCATCATTCGGCGCTTCGACTTGACTGGCATCACGTCGGGCCCGATCGAGCACCTGTTGATTGATGCCTGCATCGAAAACCAGCAGGTCGGTGATATTCATCGCGCGCTGCGCTTTCAGGGTCAGCAAACCGGGATCGGCATGGCTGACGTCGACGACCACGACCTGGCCCGCGATATTGATCTCGGCCAAGCCTCGCGCCAGCAAATCGGAAAACAGTTGCGCTGCCTTGTCGATCTGGCCGTCTTGCAGCAGTAGTGGGAGCGGGCCATCGAGAACATGATCGAACCAGCGCCGCCGCTGCGCCAGATCCGGAAACTGGATTCGAATCGCCTCACGATTCGAAGCGAACATGGAAGCCAGCATGCCGAGTGATTCGTCGAGATCGGTTTCCAGGCGTTCGCGCAAACGACGCGCCAGCATGGGTGCCGAGCCGCCGGAGGAAATGGCAATCTGCAATGGATCCCGATCAACAATTGCCGGAACATGAAACGTGGACAGTTCGGCATCGTCGACAACGTTGATCAGGCGCTGGCGCCGATGCGCCTCTTTGGCGAGCTCCCGATTGAAGGCGCGATCATCGGTCGCTGCCACCACCAACCAGACCCGATCAAGCCAATTCGCATCGAATCGGCCTTGCAGGCGTTCCAGGCGGCCTTCATCCTGCCATTCCGCGAGGGTGGCGTTGAGATCGTTTGCGTAGATCCGGATACGCGCACCGGCCTTGAACAGGGCTTCGATTTTGCGCTGGGCAACCTCGCCACCTCCTGCGACAAGGACATCACGACTTTCAAGGTTCGCGAAGATTGGGAACAGCGGCATCAGCTCTGAGCTCGGGATTCATGAGCTTGCAGATGGTACAGGCATGGCTGCTGGTGATGGATCACTTCGCCATCAGACGGCAGCCCGAAAAACTCAGTACTTGCGCGGACGTCCCTTGTTCGGACCTGACTTTCCGGGGTAGGACGACTTGGCCGGACGCGGCGGTCGATTGCCATGTTCGCGCGCGTCATCATTTCCTGAACGCGGCTCTCCGGCGGTACCGCGGCTGATGCGCAAGCGCTGACCGGCAACCCAGGATTTTTTCAACACCTGCAGGATTTCCGGTGGCATGCCCTCGGGAAGGTCGACGAGACTGTGATCCTCGCGAATCGTGATGCGGCCGATATGCTTGCTGTCGAGTTCGGCTTCGTTGGCGATGGCGCCGACGATATTGCCGGGTTTGACTCCGTGCATATGGCCGACTTCAACGCGGAAGGTTTCCATGCCGGATTCTGGAGGGCGATGCTCGGATTGGGCAAAGCTGCGCGGTTCGCGCGGCTCGACAGCGCGCTTGCGTCCGTCTTCCGCGGGGTTGCTGAAGGCTTCCGTTCGCGGTGCACGTGGATGCGCAGGACGATCGGCACGCGGGCGTTCACTGCGTTCGGGGCGCTCGCTGCGACCGCGCTCACCACGACTGGCAAAATCCTTGCGCTCGCGGGTTGCCGTCGGATCAAATTCGCGGCGTTCCGGTTTGGCCTTGGCATCAAGCAACAGCGGCTTGTCACCCTGGGCCAGACGTGCCAGCGCGGCGGCAATCTCGATGGCAGGAACATCGTGGTCGTTCTCGTATTGCTCGATCAGACTGCGGAACATGCCGAGATCACTGGCGGCGAGAGCCGTCGTGATGCGGTCCTTGAAGCGCGTGATGCGCAAATCGTTGACCGTCTGCACGGTCGGCAGGTCCATGATCTCGATCGGCTGGCGTGTCGCTCGCTCGATCTGGCGCAGCATGTTGCGCTCACGTGGGGTGACGAACAGGATCGCGTCACCCTCGCGGCCGGCACGACCGGTGCGGCCAATGCGATGGACGTAGGATTCGGTGTCGTAGGGAATGTCGTAGTTGAGCACGTGGCTGATGCGCTCGACATCGAGGCCGCGTGCGGCGACGTCGGTGGCGACCAGAATATCGAGCTTGCCGTCTTTCAGCTGCTGGATCGCACGCTCACGCTGGGCCTGGGCCAGATCACCATTGATCGCCGCGGCGGCGAGGCCGCGCGCCTGCAGACGTCCGGCGAGCTCTTCGGTGGCGATCTTGGTGCGCGTGAAGATGATCATCGCATCGAACGGCTCGGCTTCGAGAATGCGGGTCAGCGCATCCAGCTTGTGCATGCCGCTGACCAGCCAGTAGCGTTGACGGGTTTTTGCCGCCGTGGTCGTTTTCGACTTGATCGTGATTTCGACCGGCTCGCGCAGATGGTTTTGCGCGATGCGTCGAATCTGGGTCGGCATGGTTGCCGAGAACAACGCGATCTGACGCGTCGGTGGCGTCTTCTTGAGCACGGTCTCGACATCGTCGATAAAGCCCATGCGCAGCATCTCATCGGCTTCGTCGAGAACCAGGCAGCTTAGCTCGGAAAGGTCGAGCGAGCCGCGCTCGAGGTGATCGATGACCCGGCCCGGCGTACCGACAACGACATGCACGCCGCGGCGAAGCCCGCCGAGCTGTGGGCCATAGGCCTGGCCACCGTAGATGGGCAGAACACGAAAACCCGGAATATGTGCGGCATAGGTCTGAAACGCTTCGGCGACCTGTATCGCGAGTTCGCGAGTGGGTGCGAGAATCAACGCTTGCGGCTTGTGCTTGCTCAAATCAAGTCGATTGAGGATCGGCAGCGCGAATGCGGCCGTCTTGCCGGTCCCCGTCTGCGCCTGGCCGAGCACATCCTTGCCGGCCAGAAGATGCGGAATCGTCGCCGCCTGGATCGGTGATGGCGACTCATAGCCAACATCGGCAAGGACGCGTTGCAGGGGCTCGCGCAGGGCGAGATCCTTGAAAGTGGTAACGGCAGGCGTGACGTCGTTCGCCGGGTCGGACATGGGTTTTCTCGATGCATCGACGGCCGTGATCGGCAGGTCGACGTGGAAGGAAGGGCGCGTATTGTAGCGGCTTGCGCGCCTCACCGCGCGCCTCGATTTCAATCCGGCTCAAAGAGGCTCAGGACTTGTCCGGATGATTTTTCCTGCCCGAGCCTGATTGGTTGCCACCGCCATCTTCCTTGTTGACCGTCGCCCAGGCGCGCTTCTCGGCCTCCTTTTTCGAGACTCCCTTGTCGCGATAGCCTTGCTCGATATGTTCGGCCTTGCGCTTCTGCTTGTCGGTATAAGCGGATTTGTCTCCTCGTGTCATGATCGCGTCTCCAATGTGGCGGGATCGACAGGATGAAACCGCCACACTGACCTGTCGCCTAACACGCTCTTTCTGAAATGTCATTCTCGATCAGTGGTTTGCGAACATTCAGCTTGTTTAAACCCGTGTCGGCCCCCAGTTCCCTTTTCGCACTCCAACCGCCAAGAATTCCAACATGACCGAAATGATTGCACTGGCCGAGCAGCGATTGCTGCGTCCCGGCGGAATCGCTGCCAGCGACCTTGAGCGTGTTTTTGTTCGCTTGATGACGCCGGCGGTGGATTCTGCTGATCTGTATTTCCAGCACTCACGCAGCGAGTCGTGGGTGCTTGAGGACGGCCTGGTCAAGGATGGCAGCCACTCGATCGAGCAGGGCGTGGGCGTGCGCGCTCAATCGGGCGAGAAAACCGGCTTCGCCTATTCCGATGACATCGTCATGCCGGCATTGCTTGAAGCCGCCGGCTCGGCGCGCGCCATCGCCCGCGAAGGAACCAATGGCCAGGGCCGACCTCTCGCCGTTGTATCGCCACGGGCGCTGTATCCGGCGATCGACCCGATTGATACGATGACCAGCGAGGCAAAGGTACGTTTGCTGCGTGAGATTGATGCCTATGCGCGATCACTGGATGCGCGTGTGCGCGAAGTCGTCGTCAGTGTTTCGGCCACGGTTGATACGGTGCTGATCGCCGCCTCCGATGGCACGCTTGCCGCCGATGTGCGCCCGCTGGTGCGTTTCAACGTACAGGTCATCGTTGAACAGAACGGACGACGTGAATCCGGCGGCAGCGGTGGTGGCGGTCGCTTCGATCTGGTCGAGTTGCTGGAGAACGATCGCGCCCGTCGTATTGCTCGTGAGGCCGTGCGGACTGCCCTGATCAATCTGGATGCGGTTGATGCTCCGGCCGGCAACATGACTGTCGTGCTCGGGCCAGGTTGGCCCGGTGTACTTCTGCATGAGGCGATTGGCCACGGTTTCGAGGGTGATTTCAATCGCAAGGGCACCTCGGCATTTTCCAACAGCATGGGCCAGCGCGTCGCGGCACCTGGCGTAACCATCGTCGATGACGGCACCCTGGCTGGACGTCGCGGTTCGCTCAGCGTCGATGACGAAGGAACGCCGACCAACTGCACGGTTCTGGTCGAAGACGGCATCATGCGCGGCCTGATCCAAGACAAGTTCAATGCGCGCCTGATGGGTGCCAAACCGACCGGCAACGGCCGTCGCGAATCCTTCGCCCATCTGCCGATGCCGCGCATGACCAACACCTACATGCAGGCCGGTGACAAGGACCCCGAAGAAATCCTGCGCTCGGTCAAACACGGGCTTTATGCGGTCAATTTCGGCGGCGGCCAGGTTGACATCACCAACGGCAAGTTCGTGTTCTCGGCCAGCGAGGCGTATCTGATCGAAGACGGCAAGATCACTCGCCCGGTCAAGGGCGCGACCCTGATCGGTGCAGGCCCCGAGGTGCTCAAGCACGTGTCGATGATCGGCAACGATCTCAAGCTCGATGAGGGCGTCGGCGTTTGCGGCAAGGATGGTCAGAGTGTGCCGGTTGGCGTGGGTCAGCCAACCTTGAAGATCGACACCCTGACCGTCGGTGGAACCGCGGCTTGATGGTTATCCCGAGCCCGGCGTTTCGGCGTGAAGCTCGCGCAAGCGGCGAAACAACTCGCGTGAGGCTTTTGGCGGCTTCTGCTTCTTCGCTTCCGTGTTGGCTTGTCGGATCAGGTCGCGAAGGTGGCTGCGATCAGCGTTCGGATACTCGGCAATCACGTCATCGAGCGCGCTGTCGCCCTCGGCAATCAGGCGATCACGCAGGTCTTCAAGCTGATGCAGGGCAGCGTTTTCACGGTGAAACTGTTGCCGATCGCTGTCGAGAACGCGACGCACGGCATCAATCTCCTCAACCTCAAGTCGGCGCAGAAGCTTGGCCACGTATTGGGTCTCGCGTTTGCGCGCGATCGGTTGGTGAATGCCGCGAGTGCGCCGAATTTCAACCAGCAGGTCAGGTTCGAGCGGAATTCGTGACAGTTGGGCCTCGGTGAGTTTGGCCAGCGATTCCGCCAGCTTGAAAATGGCGCTGGCATCACGGCGCAACTGGCTGCGGCTGGGGCCGTCGAATTCGTCGTCGGTTTGGTCAGGGGACATCGGGTTTCTGCAGTCAAGTGACCGCTTCGGGGAATTCCGGGCGGCGTCAATGGAACGAGAGGATAAGGCGTGAATCAGGCAATCACCAATCATGATGACAGCAAAGTCGAACTTGACCGGCTGTCAGCCTTGACCGAAGACGTGCTCAAGCGCTGTCGGGCCAGGGGAGCGAGTGAAGTCGATGTCGGCATTGGCGTCGATGTTGGTTTGAGTGTCAGCGTGCGGCTCGGTGAGATTGAATCGATCGAGCACAACCGTGATCGCGGACTTTCGCTGACCGTGTACTTCGGCAAGCGCAAGGGCTCGGCCAGTACCGCGGATCTGAATCCGGATTCAATCGACAAAACCATTGAGCACGCCTGCGCGATTGCCAGGCACACCGAAGAAGATCCGTGCAACGGCCTTGCCGACAAGGATTTGCTCGCCCACGATTTCGCCGATCTCGATCTCTGGCACCCCTGGGATATCACCACCGAGGAGGCGACCGAACTCGCCTTGCGATGTGAACAAGCCGGACGCGACTTCGACCCGCGTGTCAGCAACTCGGAAGGCGCGACGGTGCAGGTGGGCTCTTCATTGGCCGTGGGTGCGACCTCGCACGGATTCTTCTCTCGCGAGCGTGACACCCGACACATGATCTCGGTGGCGCTTCTGGCCGAAGACGAAGCCGGCATGCAGCGCGATTACTGGTATGAATCGGTGCGCAGCGCGGAAGATTTTCCAGATGTGGCATCGATTGGCCAGAAGGCTGCTGAACGTACGGTCGCCCGCCTCGGCGCGCGCAAACTCGGCACCCGCCAATGCCCGGTGCTGTTCGCGCCGTCCGTCGCTCGCAGCCTGATTGGTCATTTCATTTCCGCAGTCAGCGGCGGTGCGCTCTATCGCAAGGCCAGCTTTCTGGTCGATCACATTGGCAAGCCGGTGTTTCCGGAGTTCTTGCAGATTGTCGAGCGCCCACGCATTCGACGAGGCCAGGCATCGGCCAATTTCGATGCCGAAGGCGTTGCCACACGCGATTCCGATCTGGTCAGTGACGGTCACCTCGCACGTTACGTGCTGGGTAGCTACTCCGCACGCAAGCTGGGTTTGCGCAGCACTGGCAACGCTGGCGGCGTGCACAATCTCATCGTCAGCACGGGCGAGGATGATTTCGCGGCCTTGCTCAAACGCATGGGCATGGGACTCGTTGTCACCGAATTGATGGGTCAGGGCGTTTCCCTGCTCACCGGCGACTATTCGCGCGGCGCATCGGGCTTCTGGGTTGAAAATGGCGAAATCGCCTATCCGGTCGAAGAAATCACCATCGCATCGAACCTGCGTGACATGTTCGCGAATATTGTTGCGGTGGGTAGCGATGTCGATCAGCGCTCGCACGTATTGACCGGCTCGATCCTGCTGGATCGCCTCACCGTCGCTGGAGCATGACGGCTGCCTCTTGAAAAAGGTGTTCAGGTGCCATACTGTTGTAATACAGTCATCACTGCAGGAGAGTGCAATGAACGAAGAAGTTAAGCCGCAAGACACACCTGACGGAAACCAGAGCTCAACCGAGCAGGAGATCGCCCCGGTGGGTGATGAGCGCACCTGGGCGCTGCTGGGTCACTTGTCGGCCCTGAGCGCCTTTATCGTCACCGGAATTGGCTGCGTCCTCGGTCCATTGATCATCTGGCTGGTCAAGCGCGACACACTGCCGTTTGCGGCGGATCAGGCCAAGGAAGCCCTGAATTTCAATATCACCGTGTTGATCGCTGCCGCAGGCCTGGTGCTGTTTTCCATCATCACCGTGGGTATCGGTTTGTTGCTTACCGTGCCGTTGGGCTGCGCATTGTTCTTCTACTGGCTGATCTTCACGATCATCGCCGCGGTCAATGCAAACAATGGCATCCGCTACCGCTATCCGTTTACCTTGCGCCTGGTCCAGTAACGGGATCAGCTTTCCCGCTCGGCGATGAATCGTGCGAGATCGTGCAGATCGGCGGCCGATTCGCCGAGCGGGGCAATAGCCTTGAGCGCTTCTTCGGTCAACTCGTCGAGCATGGCTTTCGAGGCCTGCAGACCGAGAATGGCGGGATACGTGGGTTTGGATTGCGCGGCATCCTTGCCGACCGTCTTGCCGATCTGATCGGCGTGGCCTTCGATGTCGAGGATGTCGTCGCGAATCTGGAAGGCCAGTCCGATGCAATGTCCGTAGCGCTCCAGGGCATCGAGAGCAGCCGGATCGGTGCATCCGGCAGCCAGCGCACCCAATCGAACCGAGGCGCGAATCAGCGCGCCTGTCTTGTGTACATGCATGCGCTCCAGCTCGGCCGCGGTCAGCTGTTGCCCGACCGCTGACAGATCGAAAGCCTGACCGCCAGCCATGCCCTGTGAACCACAGGCATTGGCCAGCACGCGGAGCATTTCCAGGCGGGTTTTCGAATCAATACCGGGGGTCTCATCATGGGCGAGTACCTCGAATGCCAGAGCTTGCAAGGCATCGCCGGCGAGTATCGCCATTGCCTCACCGAATTCGACGTGGCAAGTCGGGCGTCCACGGCGTATCGCATCGTCGTCCATGGCCGGCAGATCATCATGCACGAGCGAATAAGCGTGGATGATCTCAACCGCAACGGCGGCAGCATCCAATCGTGGCAATGGGGCGCCAAATGAATTGCCGGTCGCATAGACGAGAATCGGACGCAAGCGCTTGCCACTACCCATGACGGCATAGTGCATCGCACGGTGGAGTTCGGCAGGTGCTTGCTGCACGGCCGGAAGACTGGCGCCGAGCGCAATGTCGGCATGCACGGCAAACGCGCGCAAGTTCGGCGACAGTTCGATCGCTGAAGGTTGTGCGTTGATGGTGAATTCCTTCGCGGACGCCGCGATTGACTTCAAGGGGTATCGGGTTCGAACGGTTCCGCAGATTCAGGCCGGCTCGGATCGATCAATTGCTTGACCCGGAGCTCCGCCTGTTCGAGAGCGCCCTGGCAACTGCGATACAAGGCTACGCCACGTTCGAAGGATTGCAGTGAATCGTCCAGACCCATTTCACTCTCTTCCATGCGCGTGACAAGTTGTTCGAGCTCGTCAAGCGACTGTTCGAATTCGGCAACCTGGTTGGGGTTTGCTTCAGGCTTTTTCGGAGATGTCTTTGGCATGTTCGAAAGGGTAGTGGGGTGGTTCGGGATTGTCGACCATTTCCGTCATTGCGATGGCTGAAATCGTGATCGTTTGGTTACGAAGTTTCGGTCGGGGCCACAATTCAGTGATTCAAAAGAATGCGCCGCGAAGCGGCGTAAAGATCAACATGAATCGAGGAGGTAAGAATTTGTCTCAGCGCATCCCGGCTTGGCTTGCGCTTGTCGAAGCGCTGGGATGGCGAGTTCGTTTCTGCTGCACCAGAAAGTTTATTGCCCAGTTTTGCCAATAAGGCTAACCAGGATCACGAATCCAGCAAAGGGTTCGATCAAGACGCGCAAATTGCTGACGTCCAACGTCGCTGAGAAAGAGATCACCTACCGCGAGCAACTCGTCCTTGCGATTCAGAACGATCGGAATGCAGCCGCGCTGCCACGGCGGAACGCCAGCTTCCTGGAGCAGATGGCGAAGCTCTCGATGGTAGCCGCCAGCATCGAGGCGCAAACGTTCGCCACCCCGGCGGAAGCGGACTTTCAACGGTTCCGCAATGGCCGGGTCCTGATTCGACCGGGTTGCCGGTTGCAGATACAGGCTGCCGAGATCAGCCGGCAAGGACAGCGGTTGTCCATCCCATGCGCATTGCCAGTCAGGATCAGGCAAAACCTGGGTTTTCATTGCGTAAATCAGATCACGGTAGCGTCGCACTTCGGCTCCGGGCCAGCGCACACACGGCAGTTTGTCCTCGCCGGCGTCGGCCAGTTGGCGTTCCAGCTCGCCAAGCTGATGCTGGTTTGGTTCCGGCAAATGCAGGTAGCGTAGCCAGCGACGCAAAACCGGATCCCGCAGTGCATCGGAAAGGCCCAGCCAGTCGCGATAATTCAGGGTTGCCGGATCGAGCCCTTGCAGGCGGGCCAATGCCCGTTGTGCCTGCTCGTCAATGAAGTCTGCCGCGGCACGAATCCATTCGGCGCTCTGGCAGATACTTTGATCAGCCCTGGACCAGCGATCTCGGAGCTGTGGCAAGACCTCGTGACGCAGGAAGTTGCGCTCGAAACGGGTATCGATATTGCTTGGATCCTCAACCCATTCGAGCTCGGCGTGTTCGGCGTAGCGACGCAGTGCCGCGCGCGGTGTATCCAGCAGGGGCCGCCAGGCCCAAGCCGTGCCGAGGCGACGCAGATTGCGCATGCCACCGAGGCCTTCGGGTCCGGCACCGCGCAGCAGCTTGAGCAAGACCGTTTCAACCTGGTCATCGCGGTGCTGGGCGAGGGCAAGAAATTCACCTTCCGCGAGCGTGCTCTTGAAGGCGTCGAAGCGGGCTTGCCTCGCGGCGGCCTCAAGACCGAGCCCGCTGCTGCGTTCAACGCTCACTCGCAGGCTGAGCAATGGAACTTCGCAGGCCAGGCAGATCTGTTCGCAGTGCGCAGTCCAGGTACCGCTCTGTGCGTGCAATCCATGGTCGATCTGTATCGCGCGCAGACCGCGTTCGCGAGCGGCAGGCAAGCGCGACAACGCATGCAACAGGGTGGCCGAATCAAGCCCGCCGCTGAAGGCGACGGCGATCGGGCCGGGTGGCAGCGCTGTCAACGCCGAGTCGAGCGTGTCGGAGATGCTCTGTTCCGCTTTCATCCGTTGCTCAATGTCCGCCCGCTCAGTTCCAGGAGCAGACAACCTTGCCGCATTGACCGGCCTCCATCAGATCAAATCCCCTCTGGAATTCATCAATATGAATCTGGTGGGTCAACACCTTTTGCAGCGGGAATCCCGTCAGTACCATTTGTGTCATCTTGTACCAGGTCTCGTACATGCGTCGGCCGTAGATGCCCTGCACGGTCAAACCCTTGAAGATGATCTTGTCCCAGTCGATGCCGGCACCGCGAGGCAGGATGCCGAGCAGGGCAATCTTGCCGCCGTGATACATGCATTCGAGCATGTCGTTGAAGGCGCGCGGATTGCCGCTCATTTCCATGCCGACATCAAAGCCTTCAATGTGCAGATCCTTGACCACATCGAGCAGGGATTGCTTGGACACGTTGACCACGCGCGTCGCGCCCATGTCGGCAGCGAGCTTGAGGCGGTAGTCGTTGACATCAGTGACCACGACATTGCGCGCGCCGACATGCTTGGCGATGCCGGCGGCAATGATGCCGATCGGGCCGGCTCCGGTGATCAGCACGTCTTCGCCGATCAGGTCGAACTCGAGGGCAACGTGTGCGGCATTGCCATAAGGATCGAAAAACGCTGCCAGTTCGGATGGAATCTGATCCGGGATCGGCCATAAATTCGAGGCCGGCACGGAAATGAATTCGGCGAACGCACCATTGCGATTGACGCCAATGCCGATCGTATGCGGACAAAGGTGTTGGCGACCGGCGCGACAGTTGCGGCAAACACCGCAGACGATGTGACCTTCGGCGGACACACGCTGGCCGATTTCGTAGCCGCGCACGGCTGCGCCCACCTCGACGATGCGGCCGACGAATTCATGACCGATGACGAGACCGGGTTTGATCGTTCGCTGCGACCAGTCATCCCACAGATAGATGTGCAGGTCGGTGCCGCAGATGGCCGTCTTTTCCAGCTTGACGAGGACATCGTTCGGCCCGATTTCGGGCAACGGAACCTGCTCCATCCAGATTCCCTTTTCGGCTTCGCGCTTGACCAGCGCCTTCATCGTGTTGGACATGAGCTGCACCTGGAAGACCAGCGCACATTATACGGACACTTGTCCGTCTGCCGATGATCGGCCATTCGAGGTCGTGCTGACTCGTCAGTCAGGTAACCGGGATCGATCGTTGTGTCGGACTCTTCTCGGTGATCCCAAGCAGGTTGAGTACGGCCTCTTGCGTCATCGAGCGATGGAAGTGGAAACCTTGCAGGCGGTCACAGCCGGCGGATTGGAACCAGGCAAGTTGAGCAGGCGTCTCAATGCCCTCGGCAACCACCTCAAGTCCGAGACTGTGGGCCAGTGCGAGCATTGCGCGCACGATCGCCGCATCACGCGAATCGATGAGCACGTCGACGACGAAACTGTGGTCGATCTTGAGCCCATCGAAGGGAAGCTGACGCAGGTTCTTGAGCGATGAGAAGCCGGTGCCGAAATCATCGAGCATAACCCGAACGCCAATCTCGCGCAGGCGCTCAATACTATTGGCTGCATGTTCAGGATGTTGCAGGGCGATGGATTCGATGATCTCGATTTCAAGGCAGGCCGGTTCAAGGCCTGTCCGCTCGAGCAGGCGCTTGATGTGGTCAGGAAACCGTCGTCGCTGAAAGGAATAAGCTGACACATTGACAGCAATCGTCAGTGCTTCGCGGTCCGGTCTTTGCCATGTCACTGCGGCGCTGCAGGCTTGTTCGAGGACCCAGGCATCCAGAGTCTCGACCAGGCCCAGCGGCTCCAGTTCTGCGATAAATGTATCCGGCAACAATCGGCCCCGTTGCGGGTGCTGCCAGCGCACCAGTGCCTCGAAGCCGCAGATTTCCAGACTCCAGCCATCGAGAATCGGCTGGAACTCAAGCACAAACTCCTCGTTGAGAAATGCCGTGCGCAGCTCGGACTGCAGCTGCAACCGTGCCTGCGCCTCAGCCTCAATATCCGGCGCATAGAATCGGTAGCGCATCGCACCTTCGCTTTGCGCTCTGGCGCGTGCCATTTCCGCGTGCGACTGCAGCGCTTCTGCGCTGCTCGCATCTCGCGGGGCGAGGGCAATGCCGAGGCTGGCTTCCAGAGCCAGCTCGTGGCCGTTGGAAAACATCGGCAGGGCCAGTGCGGTCAGGATCTCTTCGGCAATCCGCTGCACCCCGTTGCCGGTGCCGAAACCGCTACCGTGTACGGCGATATGATCCGCTCCCGGACGCGCCGCAACCATGCCGTTGGCCCGGGCAACGTTTTCGATGCGTTCCGCGCTGATTGCCAGAGCGACATCAACCCCGTTGATACCCGCCGCAACGGCAATATTGCCCAGGTTGTCGAGCCGGATCAGCAACAAGGCAGCCCCCTGATCGTGCTGCATCTGGCGCTCGATATGGCCCAGCATCTGCGAACGATTCGGCAAACCGGTCAATTGATCGAACAGGCGCAATCGTTCGGCGGCATCCGTTGCCAGCTCGGCGCGGTCGCGCTCGTTCTCAAGCAGCCAGATGACCAGGCCGTAGCCAATGAAGAGTGGCGTGACCAGGCTGAGGATCCCGATCTGAAGAGACCACGGCCAGGGTTCATAACCGGATGCCTGTCGCAGATAGGAGGCAAATACCTGTAGCTGATCAATACCGTAGAGACTCAAGGCGATCGCCGTGAGTTGTTGGCCGAGGCGTCCTCGGGGCCAGCGTGAGGCAATCGCGATACCCATCACCAGCGCGGCCAGCCCGGCAATCAGGTAGCGCAGGCCGACGCGCATGAACAGCCTTTCGTGAGCCATGGATGGATCGAAAGCGAATGCCAGGGCACTGACCAGGCCGAGAACGCTGGCAACGGCGAGCGCGCGCAGAATCTGCTTGCGCGTCCACTGTTGCGTGCGCCAGATGGCGAGCGTTCCCATGATCAGTGCCGCTACTTGCGAATAGGCGGCGATCAGGGACAAACAGGTCAGGCCGAGCCGCAGAGGATGTGCAGCGGCAAGGTGCGAGACCAGCAGCCAGGCAGTTCCAGCAGCCGTGAGATAGATCGCCAGGGCGAGAAAGCTATAGGACCAGAGGAGCAGGTGGTCACGTCTGAACAGGCGAAAATAATGTGCAAATACAATACTTTGGACAAGCGCAATCACGGACCCAGCGAAGTACACGACGAGGTCAAGGATTGCCCATTCATTCATTGCTGTCTTGCCTGAGTCGTTATCTCCGAAATCCTATGGGAGCCTAGCTTGTCGCACAAGTCAAAGAATTTTGGGAACAAGTATCCGGCAGTCGGGTGGTTGCCAGCCGGCAAGGCGCCGAATTGGTCTGGGTGATCCCGGCGGTGAGGCTTGCGCCATGGGTGATTTAGGGCAACGCTGATCAAGTGGCGCAACCGTCATGGCATTAAGAAGGTTCGCCGGTCGTGCTGCGTGGCGAAGTGAAGGCTGGTTGCCTTGACCAGCCGCGCGGTGCGGCTGGCGGACCTTCTGGATGACACCTGCTTCAACAAAAACAATCGGTTAGGCGACACCTGTCTGCGCGCAGCTCTTTGTTGCGCTGGCTTGAAGCACGGCCAGTGCATCTG
>NZ_DASSYD010000160.1:0-5156 GCF_035703485.1 Dokdonella sp.
GAGCCTCCAAGACCTCGCCGACTACACGATCAAGGAGCGCGAGCCGATCGCTCTTGACTATCGCGGTTGGCATATTGTCACTGCAACGCCACCTTCCTCCGGTGGCATCGCGCTTGCCGAGATGTTCAACATCCTCGCCGGTTACGATTTGCAAAAATACGATCGTGTCCACCGGATTCATTTCAATATCGAGGCGATGCGACGCGCTTACCGTGATCGCGCCGAGTATCTGGGCGATCCCGACTACGTGAAGATGCCGATCGCCGAATTGCTCAGCCCGCTTTATGCGGCCGGTCTGCGCGCGTCAATCCATCCGGACAAGGCGACACCGAGCGACATGCTGCCGGGTTACCTGCCGCCAACCGAATCCGAACACACCACGCACTATTCGATCATCGATGCCGACGGCAATATGGCATCGGTGACCAAGACGGTGAATCTGACCCTCGGCTCGGGCTTCGTCGTCGCCGGCACGGGTTTTGTGCTCAACAACGAGATGGACGATTTCGCCTTGCTGCCGGGACAGCCAAACTCGTTTGGCCTGGTCGGTGGCGATGCCAATGCACCGAAGCCGGGACACCGGCCGCTGTCATCGATGACGCCGAGTTTCGTCATCGGCAAGGATCGTGTCGGCGTCATCGGTACGCCTGGCGGCAGTCGCATCATCACCATGGTTTTCGAGGGAATCCAGGCGTTCATTGACGGCGAGTTGCCCAAGCAAGTGGTCGCCAATCCGCGCTATCACCACCAGTATCTGCCCGATGTGGTTTCCGCCGAACCGAATGCGTTCACGCCTGCGGAAGCCAAAGCCCTGCAAGGCATGGGTTATATCATCAACGATGCCGAGCGCACCTGGGGATTGATGAACATGGTCAGTTGGGATCGCAAGACCAATACCTTGCACGCAGGTTCCGATCCGCGCGACGAAATGAGCAGCGGCAAGGTGCAATAGGCGATGAAGCTCTGGTCGGTCCTCGGCAATTCGCAGCGCCTTGATGGCGGTGCAATGTTCGGCAACGCGCCCAAAGCGGTCTGGCAGAAATGGATCGCGGCGGATGAGAACAACGCGATCCCGCTCGCTTGCCGCTGCCTGCTGGTTGAGGACCTGGCTGGCAAGACGGTGTTGTTCGAGACCGGCATCGGCGCATTTTTCGAGCCGAAATTGCGCGCACGCTTCGGTGTTGCCGAAGAGCACCACGTGCTGCTCGAATCACTCGCCGCCGCGGGTTTTGATCATGCCGATATCGATGTGGTCGTGCTTTCGCATCTGCATTTCGATCATGCCGGTGGGTTGCTGGTTGCGTGGAAGCAGGATGCGGCTCCCGAACTGCTGTTTCCGAATGCGACGTTTGTGGTCGGTGCCGAACACTGGCAGCGGGCCAATCACCCGCATTCGCGCGATCGCGCTTCTTTCATTGCCGAGTTGCCACAGTTGCTCATCGACAGCGGACGCCTGGAGATTGTCGAAGGCAGGCACTCCAAGGCGCTTGGCGAGGCGGTGCGTTTCGAGATTTCCAATGGCCACACGCCGGGCTTGATGCTGGCCGAGATTGTCGCGACTGACGGCGGCGTGGTGTTTTGCGCTGACCTGATCCCGGGTCGACCCTGGGTGCATCTGCCGATTACGATGGGCTACGACCGCTTTCCGGAAATGCTGATTGACGAGAAGAAGGTGTTTCTTGCCGACAAACTCCAACGCAACGTTCGCCTGTTTTTCACTCACGACAGCGAGTGCGCGATGGCTGCGCTGCAGCGCGATGAAAAAGGGCGCTACAGTACCCGTGAAGAGCTGTCGCAACTTTCCGCCTGGCCGCTGACAGCCTGACTATTTCACGCCCGAAAAAAAATGAAGACGAGGATTCATCCAATGCGCAAGCTCATCGTGTTGTCACTGCTGATCAGTACCGCTGCCATTGCTCATGAGCATGCGGACACGCAGGAGAAAAAGTTTGTTGCCGAAACCGTGGTCGAGACGACCGATGCAGGTTCTGTCTACGGCGCAATCCTGCCGAAGTCGATGCCGGTGGCCATTGATCTCGACACGGCTGTCGCAAATGCCGACCAGCATGCAGGCAAGCCTGCCGCGTTCAGTGGCCGCATCACCAAGGTTTGCCAGAAGATGGGTTGCTGGGTGGTTCTCACCAGTGACAGCGGCAAGTTTGCGCGAGTGACCATGCACGAGCATGCATTCGGTGTTCCAAAGGACAGCAGTGGACCGGCTATCGTCTATGGCACCTTGAACGAAAAGACTCTCAGTGCGAAAGAAATCGAGCATCTGAAGAAGGACGGCGCGCAGCCGCCAGGTGCGAGCGAGTGGCAGATCGACGCCTTGTCCGTGGTTATTCCGGACGCCGTCTGAGTCGGGGCCGGGGAATATGCGCCTGAGCAAGCGCGACCTGATCGGCATCGGCAGCTTTGTCGTCGTACTGGCGGCGATCATTGTCCTGATCGGTTATCGCGGCGGCTGGAATCGCTTCATGATGGCGCCCGAGCCGCAGGAGGTCGCAGTTTCGGTTGCCGCCACTCCGGTTGATCCCGACAACGAAGGTCGGCGGGTGAGCGTCCAGGGACAACTGCTGGCTGACAAGCCGCCCGAGGATTCCGAATTCGGCTTCGTCGCGACCAACAGCATCGTCCTCGATCGCAGGGTGGAGATGTATCAGTGGCTTGAAGAGTGCATTGATGGAGCATGCACGCAACGCATGGCTTGGTCGGACAAATGGATTGATTCTTCAAAATTCAGCAACCCGACCGAGCACCGCAATCCGGACAAGTTTCCCGTCGAGACCGCCCGATTCGTTGGCGAAGGGATTCATATCGGCGCATTTGAACCAGATATCGAGCTTCTCGTTGCCGCCATCGGCATGAAGCCGAGGCCGATCAAGAACGATGAGCTGTCGGCAAATCTTGCAGCCAGTTTCAGCATTTTCGGAAACGAGCTGCTTTCCGGCAGCGATTCGCTGCATCCCGCCGTCGGTGATCTGCGCATTCGCTATTTCGAGTTGCCGAGTGCTGTAGCCACGGTCATCGGAATTCAGAAATCGGCACAGCTCGTTCCACTGCCGCGTACCTACGGACAATGAGAGGCTCTGAATGCACATAAGTGGAATCTATGCAGCTCTCGGCACCCTGCTGGTCCTGGTGCTGACATTTCGAGTGATACGACGACGTTTTTCGTCCCGCACCGGCATCGGCGATGGTGGTGATCGTGAGCTGGCCAGGTGTATCCGCGTGCATGCAAATGCCGTCGAATATCTGCCGCTGGCCTTGATCCTTCTGTTTCTGGTCGAGTGGAACCAGACTCAGCCGCTGCTGGTACATGGATTCGGCATCACCTTGATTGTCGGCCGCATCCTTCACGCGATCGGCTTGTCGAGGTCTGCCGGTTCAAGCCCGGCGCGCTTGATCGGCATGCTGTTGACCTTGCTGACGATGCTCGGAATGGCGTTGTTGCTGCTCTGGCAATCGATCATCTGAGTGCTGGCTTCAGCGCTTGTGGATCATTTCATCGTGTTCGAGGAAATAGAGTCCGGCGAACATTTTCGGGTCGACCGAATAGCCGGCAGTCATCTTCTCGACCAGCCAGCGGGCGGCGTCCTTGCGCGGAACCTCGTGCACGGTGATGTTCTCGGTTTCGTCGCCGCCGCCTTCGTTTACACGGGTCAGATCGTGAGCGCGGACGAAGGCGAGAATCTCGTTGCTCATGCCGGCCGAGGTTGGCCCGGACATGATGAAGTCGATCCGGGCAGAGGCGTAGCCGGTTTCCTCGATCAATTCGCGATGTGCTGCTTCGATGGCATTCTCGGTTGCGCTTTCGGGCACGTCACCGACCAGGCCTGCGGGCATCTCGATGGTCATGCATTCCAGCGCGGGTCGATATTGCTCGACAAACAGGAGCTTGTCCTCGGCTGTCAGCGCAATGATCATCACGCCGCCACCCGGGTTGGTGCGTTCGGCATATTCCCAGCGCCCACGCCGTTTCAGGCGTAGCCAGATTCCATTGCAAAGTGTGACTGTTTCGTTCATCGTTGTCGGCTCCATGAAACTTTTGCGGCCAGGCCGAGGTCTTCTCCGCCTTGAATCCCGCTAGCATCCAAGGTTGTACTGATGAATATCAAGCGATTACTTTTCTGTCTCGCATCTTTGCTGTGTGTGCAGTTCGCCATGGCCGATACGCCGGCGGCCAATACGCCGGTCAAACGCGATGCGACAACCTTTACCGAAAGTCAGGTCAACGAGATCACTTCGTTGGCGGTGCTGCGGCGCATGGTTGCCGGTTACGAACGGCTTGATGATCAAAAACGTCTTGGCTGGACGCTGGCACGCCTCAGTGCACTGAATCCCGATTCCGGCGATCTGCGCATGGCGCTCGCATTGACTTACGCCAAGCAGGGCGACAAATCGAAAACCTATGATCTGCTGCTGAAAATGAAAGCGCAGGGCTACGGGGTTGATCTCAGCGACGACCCGCGATTCGAGAAAGTCACCGGTACTGAAGCCTGGGATTATGTCGTCGACAACCTGAAAGCGAATCTCAAGCCGTTCGGCGAAGGCAAGGTCGCGTTCGAATTGCCCAAGGGCGATACCTTGTTCGAATCGATCGCCTGGGATCCCAAGCGCAAGCAGTTTCTTGTTGGCAGTGTTCGCGAGGGCAAGATCTACCTGTCCGACAAGAACGGTAAGCTCAAGGAATTCATCTCGCCGGCCGATGGCAGCAATCTGTGGAGCGTCTATGCGATGGCCGTGGATCCGGCGCGTGATCTGCTCTATGTGACTTCGTCCTCTTCGCTCTACTTCAAGGGTTTTCGCAAGGAGGATTTCAACAAGACCGGAATCTTCAAGTTCAAGCTCTCGACCGGAAAGCTGCTAGACACGATCCTGATGCCAACCAATCGGGGCGCGCAAACGCTCTCCAGCATCACTGTCGGCAAGAATGGTACGGTGTTTGCGGCCGACGGATTGCACAACGAGATTTACACGATCGAAGATGGCAAGCTCAAGCTTGTCGTAGCCAACCCGAACCTCACCAGCATTCGCGGCCTGGCCGTCAGCGATGATGGCAACACCTTGTACTTCGCCGACTATGCGATGGGGTTGTTCGGTGCCGACCTCAAGGAAGGCAAGGGATTTCCGGTGGCGCATGACACCACGAGTCT
>NZ_DASSYD010000190.1:0-3591 GCF_035703485.1 Dokdonella sp.
ATCAAAACGTTGCTGCGGCGTGAGCGGGCGGCTTGCAGGGCGTCGAAAATGACGCTGGCCGAATCGGCGCCGGAAACCTGGGCGATCACCGGCACGTTGTTGCGTTGGCCCCAGGTCTGCAATTGCTCGACAGCGGCAGCACGGAAGGTGTCGCCTGCGGCCAGCATGATGCTGCGTTTCTCATCGAGATAGCGTCGCGCAAGCTTGCCGATGGTCGTGGTCTTGCCGACACCGTTGACGCCGACCATGAGGATGACAAAGGGTGATTGCCCACTGACATCAAGTGCCTGCTCGACGGGTTTGAGAAGTTTGACGAGATGCTGGCGCAGGGCATCAAGCAGGGCGTTGGCATCGGCAAACTCGCGATTGCTGACGCGTTTGCGCAGGGCATCGACGATTTCGGTGGATGCGTTGATCCCGACATCGGCGGTGATCAGGCAGGTTTCGAGTTCGTCGAGCAAATCGTCATCGAGGATCGGATTGCGTGCAAACAGGCTACCGAGACCTTTGGCAAAACCGCTGCCGGACAAGCGATCGCGCCAACTGCCCTTCGCTGGCTGAGCGGCTCCCCTGGATGGCGCAGACAAGCTCTGGATTTCGACGCTATCCCATTCGCTGAGGACGCTTTTGGCGTTGTCCGGTGCAATCGGAATCTCTGCCGCTGGCGTGATTTCGCTCTCTGCGACTTCGTTGATCTGCACCTCAACTGCTTGCGAGGGCGGTGTTTGTTCGACCTCAGGGGCCGGTTCGGCAGGTTTTTCCGTGGCCCTGGACTCTTCGCCGGGCTTCTTTTTCCAGAACTTGAGCATTGCGGGGATGGCACGCGATAAGGATGCGCGGCATGCTATCACTCCCCCGACAGTCTTCCAGAGCTTTGCAATCCATGCGTTCAGCTCCACGCAACCTCGGAAAACTTCGCATCGTCGGTGGTTCGCTTCGTGGCAGTCGAATCGAGGTTGCCAATGGAGACGGTTTGCGCCCGACCAGTGATCGGGTCCGCGAAACCCTGTTCAACTGGCTGGCTCCGATGATTGAAGGGGCGCGCTGCCTGGATTTGTTTGCCGGCACCGGCGCGCTCGGTATCGAGGCGATCTCGCGTGGTGCGGCCGAGTGTGTCTTTGTCGAGCGCGATCGCGCGCTGGCGCAGCGTCTGCAACAAACTCTGGCACGCCTGAACATCGAGAATGCACGGGTGATCAATGCCGATGCGCTGGGTTGGCTCGGGGCAGTTGGCCAGGCGTTCAATCTGGTTTTCCTCGATCCTCCGTTTTCAGACGATTTGTGGGCCGATGCGGCGGCGCGCCTCGAAGCGGGCGGCTGCCTGGCCGAAAATGCCTGGATTCATGTCGAAGCGCCCGCGGGCATGACACCGGTAGTGCCATCCGCCTGGCATTTGCACCGCGAGTCGCGAGCGGGCGCGGTGAATTTCGCACTCTATCGTCGTAGTCATTCGATTCCGCTAAGCTAAGGCTTGCTGCTCATGCAGATTGCAAGGTGAATTGATGTCAGTTCCTGCTTCACGCTCCCGCGTGGCGGTCTATCCCGGCACTTTTGATCCGATCACCAACGGACATATCGATCTGGTGATGCGGGCGGCGCCGCTGTTTGACCGGCTCGTGGTGGCTATTGCCGACAGCCACAGCAAGGGGCCGTGTTTCACCCTTGAGGAGCGTCTCGATCTGGCGCGGCAGGCGCTGAATGGCATCAAGAACGTGGAGATTCGGGGGTTTTCGACCTTGCTGGCCAGTTTTGTCAACGAGATCGAGGCCGGTGTGATTCTGCGTGGATTGCGTGCGGTCTCTGATTTCGAGTATGAGTTTCAGCTTGCCAGCATGAACCGGCATTTGATTCCCGAGGCCGAGACAATGTTTCTGACTCCGGCCGAGCAATACAGTTTCATCTCGTCATCGCTGGTCCGCGAAATCGCGCGACTCGGTGGCGATGTATCCGGATTCGTCCATCCGGTCGTCCAGCAGGCACTTGCCCAGCGCTGGTCCTGATCACAACCAATTTTCGACAGGAGTTTCATCATGTTCAACAAGCGAATTGCATTCATGATCATGGTCGGTGCTTTGCTTTTCGGCCTCTCCGCTTGCAACAAGGAAGAGGCGGCCAGCGCACCGGAAGAGGCAGCTGTCGAGACAGTTGCGCTGCCCGCCGCTGATGCGCCACCAACCGATTGGAAGAAATATCTGGCTGCGGTGGTCATGCAGAACATGCAAGGCGTCAAGACCAGCCGTCCGTACATGTATTTCGTCCCCGGTGGCGATGGCGGCAAGGCGATTCTGGATCGCAGCAATCAGCTCGACAACGTCAGCGTCACCGTTTCACGCGGTGTCCTGCCCGGCAACATGCTTGCTTTTGGCGGCCCTGATTCGAGCATCACCGCCGACCTGATTATCGAAGCATTCGAAAATGCCGGGGCCGGCACATTCAAGGATGTGACCGTGCTGTTTGTCGGCGCTCAGGCCGATTCGGATCGGGTCAAGGAAGCGCTGGCCAGCTCCGGTGCAACCTATCGCTTCGCAGAAATGAAATAGACGCCCGTAACGCGCGTCCGCGTGCGCCGGTTTTCACGCAATGGCTCTGAAGATCACCGATCAATGCATCAACTGTGATGTTTGCGAACCGGTTTGCCCGAACACCGCAATAGCTCCGGGGCGCGAGATCTATGAGATCGCGCCGTCCAGTTGTACCGAGTGTGTTGGCCACTTCGATGTGCCGCAGTGCATCGAAGTGTGTCCGGTCGAATGCATCATTCTCGATCCTGACAATGCTGAATCGCCTGATCAACTGCAGGCGAAGTACGCCGCGTTGACGGCCAAGGAGAACGAATGAATCGCTATGTCCTGTTGTTTGCCTCAGCTCTGTTGACGGTTTCCTGTCAGGCGGCGGAGCAGAGTGCCGCGCCTGCGCTGAAACAAGCGCCTGCCGCGCAGACGCTGGCCGCACGCCCGGGCAAGGTCGCCGTTGCCAGCGCCCATCAGATCGCCACCGATGCCGGTCTGGAAGTGATGGCCAAGGGCGGCAATGCATTCGATGCGGCGATTGCGGTCGGCAGCATGCTGGCTGTGGTCGAGCCGCAGAGTTCAGGTCTCGGCGGCGGCGGCTTCTTTCTGCTGCATAGTGCCGCCAGCGGCAAGAATGTCTTTGTCGATGCCCGCGAACGCGCGCCAGCGGAAAGTCGCAGCGAGCTCTGGGCTGATGCCGAGGGCAAGCTGGACAAGAACAAGGCGATCAACGGGCCCTTGTCGGCCGGCATTCCGGGTGAGCCAGCCGCCTATGTCTGGCTCGCCGAGCATTACGGAAAGCTGCCGCTGAGCGCCTCGCTGGCACCGGCGATCCGGGTCGCACGCGAAGGCTTTCCGGTCTATCCACGTTTTCAGAAATCAATCGAGCGGCGCAAGCCGGTGCTGACGCGCTGGCCCGCTTCGCAACAACTCTATCTGCAGGATGGCAACGCTCCGGCGCTGCAGGCGATCTGGAAGAACCCGGAAATCGCCGATACCCTGGAGCTCATCGCGGCCAAGGGTAATGATGGTTTCTACAAGGGCGAGCTGGCGGCGAGCATGGTCAAGGCCGTGCGTGATG
>NZ_DASSYD010000013.1:0-9301 GCF_035703485.1 Dokdonella sp.
GGCAACGCTGATCAAGTGGCCCAACCGTCATGGCATTCAGAAGGTTCGCCGGTCGTGCTGCGTGGCGAAGTGAAGGCTGGTTGCCTTGACCAGCCGCGCGGTGCGGCTGGCGGACCTTCTGGATGCCACCTGTTTCAACAAAAACAATCGGTCAGACGACACCTGTCTGCGCGCAGCTCTTTAGTTGCGCTGGCTTGAAGCACGGCCAGCGCATCTGCGCCAGCGCGCCGCGATCTGCACGCAGACAGGCGTCGTGACGATTGCGCCACTTGATCAGCGTTACCTTAATCGAGGCTCCGATAGACTATCCCGATTTCACGCCGGTCCTGATACCGGCTTTCACTGGAGGAAAGCGAAATGATGGAATGGTTGCAGGCTCCTGAAAATGCCTATTGGGTCGATCTTGGCATCAGCGTCGGAGGACGCCTTCTTGGCGCACTGGCCCTGCTGCTGATCGGTTTACGCCTGGCCAAGATGCTGGGTCGCTGGGTCGGCGTCAGACTTGAGAACAGCGATCTCGAAGCGACGGCCGCGATGTTTCTCGGCAAAGTCGTGCTCGTCATCATGCAGATCATCTTGCTGCTGGCGGTCATCCAGTTACTCGGCGTACCGGTGAGCTCGATGTTTGCCGTACTCGGTGCAGCCGGCTTGGCCATCGGTCTGGCGATGAAGGATTCGCTGTCCAACATCGCCTCGGGAATCATGCTGGTCACCTTGCGTCCGTTTCACGTCAACGATCTGGTCACCATCAATGGCGTTACCGGCAAGGTCGAAATGGTCAGCATTTTCCAGACCCGGCTCCGCGGTGCGGACAACCAGGTAATCACCCTGCCGAACGCACTGATCACGAACGATTCGATCATCAATCTGACCCCGGATACGATGCGCCGCGTCGAGCTGGTCATCGGCATCGGATACGGTGATGACATCGATCAGGCTCGCGAAATCGCAATGAATCTCATGCAATCCGATTCACGTGTGCTGAAGGATCCACAGCCGACCGTGTACGTCTACGAACTGGCCGAAAGCAGCGTCAACCTCGGCATTCGTTGTCATGCCGGCAATGCCGATTATTTCGCTACCAAGTGCGAGCTGACCGAAGCGATCAAGAAGGCCTACGACCGAGCCGGCATCAGCATTCCGTTTCCACAGCGCGATTTGCATATCATCGACAGTGGAAAACCAGATCCGGCCAAGGCCATCGGATTGGCCAAGGCATCCTGATCAAACACCCTACCGGGCGTCGCCCGGCAGGGTGTCAGCGCAGGCATCAACGAAGAAACCCGCCACGTGGCGGGTTTCTTCGTTGGCTGACTCTCAAGGAATACCCGCTTCAACGCTGAGCTTTGAGAATCTCGATCATGACTCCGGCAATCAGTCTGTTGCCGCCTGACAGGCGAGCAGATCGCTGTCCTTGATTACCCATTTGTCGGTATCGGCACACAGGCCGACATTCTCGATGACGCATTCATCACCGTCTTCATCGACAACCCTGACGTCCCATTTGTCGCAGGGAACACCATTCAGGGTAAATTTCTCGCCCGATTCGATGACGTCATCGCCAAGCTGGTCATCGCCCCACTCGCTTTCATCGGTGGGCGAGAAATACAGCTCATGGATTGCCCAATGAGACTGATTGACGATGATGACCTTGGAATGTTTCGCCGCAATCGCCGGGGCCGCGGCCATGACGAGCAGCATGGAGACGAGAATCAGAAATCGGTTGATCTGGGACATATTGAGTCACCTTCGGTCGAATTGAGTGGAATTGAGTCAACTACAGCAACATGGCTCGTCAGCGCCGGATATACGTGCAACAAGCGAGCCAGATCCTTCGCGTCGTGATCCGTACGCAGACCGATGTCGTGACGATTGCGCCACCAGGGCTACCCTGAATGCACAACAATAAAAAGCGCCCACATTCCGCGGGCGCTTTTCTTCAACTCTGAAGCTGGATCAGCTGGCATGCGCCAGGCGATAGCCCTTGATTCGACCGGCGAACTCCTGCAGCGCGCGAATGCCACTTTCTTCGGCCTCGCGACACCATTGCTTGAGCGCTTCCAGCATGGCCTCGCCGTTGCGGGTTTCCATCAACTCATGCAAGCGCTGGCGGTATTCCATGACGGTCGCCATTTTCGGTCTCTGGCTGACCCACTGTCCGAGGCTTTCGCGGGCATCCTGATCGAGCCAGCGGCCACCGCTGGAAAGCGCCTTGCGCAAGCGCCGAGGCAACTCCTTGAGACTGGCTCCCGCCTGTGCCGCTTCGGCGCGCAGCGTCGGTGCGGTGACACCACGAAAGTAGTCGGTCATGACCTGGAACTTGTGCGTCAGCAAGGCCTTGATCGTGTCGGTGTCAGGCGCATGGATATCATCACGGATATCCAGCGATGGCGCGACGCGCATGATTCTGGCCATACCCACTGCATTGAACATGCGAATCATCATCCAGCCGATATCGAACTCGAAGCTGCGCAGTGAAAATTTCGCCGAGCTCGGAAACGCATGATGGTTGTTGTGCAGCTCTTCGCCGCCGACAATCAACCCCCACGGGGTCAGATTGGTCGAGGTATCGTCGCTTTCGACATTGCGATAGCCCCACCAGTGACCGAGTCCGTTGATCACCCCGGCGGCCATGAGCGGAATCCAGACCATCTGCGCTGCCCAGATCACGACTCCCCACAAGCCGAACAGGGCAAAGCCGAGAAACAGCATCAGGGTCGGACCGTATTCCGGAAACCGTGAGTAGATGTTGCGCTCCAGCCAGTCATCCGGCGTGCCGCGGCCATACTTCTCGGTAATCGATGGGTCCCGACGCGCTTGCCGATACAGATCGACGCCATCCAGCAAAACTTTCCTGATGCCAAAGAACTGCGGGCTATGCGGATCTTCGGCGGTTTCGCACTTGGCGTGATGCTTGCGATGAATCGCCACCCATTCCTTGGTCACCATCGCCGTGGAGAACCATGACCAGAAGCGGAAAAAGTGCGCAAGCACCGGATGGAAGTCGACGCCGCGATGGGCCTGACTGCGATGCAGGTAAAGCGTCACCGAGAAGATCGTGAACTGCGAAACAATCACGAAGTAAAGCACCAGCATCGGCCACGACGCATGAGTCAGGCCATTGGTCAGAAAATCGACAATCGAATCAAACATGGTTACCACCGAATTGAACAAGCGTTGGACTATACGCGACAAATCTGCAGCGAGCCCATGGTGTAGACATACGTCAGCGCATGGGCGCGCACAGTCGAAGCCGCCGACAGGGAAGATTGTGATCAATGCTGGCAATGCAATGAGCGTGCCGGTCAAACTATGATGCGGCGTTTCCGCGGATCAATCAGCCCCGAACAATCGGGCGAGCATGCGCAGCGGGGCGGTAATTCGCCAGGACAACGAAGCCCGCATCAAATCGAGACGCTTGGCCTGATCCTCGATAAGCACGCGCAGATCATCAGGCGTATCGCTTCGGCCCAGCGCCCGGTTCAACTCCAGATTCTCGCTGCGCAACTGCTTCAAAGCCGTTTGCAGACGACGAACCTCTTCCCGGCAATCCTGCAGATCGAGTTCGATGCCCAGCTTCGTCGATGCTTGCGCTGCTGCGCTCGCCGATTCCTGTCTGGCCGCTGCATTGCCGTCGGTTCCGTCGATATCCCGGGTATGCTTGGTTGAAGCCACGTTCGCTTGCTCCTGCGAAAAGTTGTTCAATCGTCAGTCAAGGCAACGCTGATCAAGTGGCGCAATCGTCACGACGTCTGTCTGCGTGCAGATCGCGGCGCGCTGGCGCAGATGCACTGGCCGTGCTTCAAGCCAGCGCAACAAAGAGCTGCGCGCAGACAGGTGTCGCCTAACCGATTGTTTTTGTTGAAACAGGTGGCATCCAGAAGATCCGCCAGCCGCACCGCGCGGCTGGTCAAGGCTACCAGCCTTCACTTCGCCACGCAGCACGACCGGCGAACCTTCTGAATGCCATGACGGTTGGGCCACTTGATCAGCGTTGCCTCAACTCGGCAATTCGCCGTCGCAGACGTTTGCCACATGCATCGGCGCTGAAATTCGTATCAAGCAGACTCCTCGCCGCGTGGGCTCTACGTGAGGTTTCCGCCGAATCCTTGTAGACCTGTTGCATCTGCCAGGCCGCATGGCCTTCATCGACACTCGCCCAGACCTGATCTTCGGTGAATGGATATTCGCCCTCGCCCACCGGCACAAGCTTGAAATCGACCGGCCAGCCGGTTCGTGGCGAAACCAGTTCGGTGGTTGCCGAATAGTCGGTAGCGATAACCGGCTTGCCCAGGGCCATGGCCTCGGCAACGATCAAGCCCAAACCCTCGCTTCGATGCAACGATACAACCGCATCGCAGGAATTGATGAGTTGCAAGGTCTTCTGACGTTCCATTGCCTCATCGATCAGGATGATATCCGAGCCATCGCGCATGGCATCCAGAAGTTCCCGGTTCTTTTCCGGAACCGCGTCAGCATTGAGAGTCTTGATAACCAGCTTGACCTTGCCCGAGCGTTCCGCCGCAGAGAACGCCCGGCGGAAGGCGCGCACCGCCGCCATCGGATTCTTGCGTTCAATAAACGAAAAGAAATCGAATGCGAAGAAGAACAGGAAAGCGTCCTCGGGCAAGCCGAACTGCGAGCGCGATACAGCTGGTGGTGGCGTGAAGGCCAACGGCAATGGCATGTGGGTCACGGGTATCTTCAGGCGTGGCGCGAGCATTGACTGGATATAACGCGTGGGCGCCCAAACTTCGTCAACGCGATCGAACGCGGCCATCCAGGGCTGCGGGAATTCCTCCAGCTCCCAGAACGGCATGACGATGCGATAGGCATCGTCGCGCAGCGCAGCGCCGAGGTGAACCATCGTGCGCGCCAACTGATCGGCGTTGATGTTGAACAACTGGATCGGTGCCGTTGCGCGCTCATCCAGAACATCTTCCAGTGAGGTCTCGGTCATCTTCGATTGTGATTCAAATTCAACCGCCAGACCGCGGACATCAATACCGGCATGCTCGATGGCCCCAAGCATCTGACGACCTGCTTCACCGACCCCGAGTGCCAATCGGAGATAGCCGATGACATTCATTTCCGCATCACCAGGGCGACGTTGCGGCGGCCTTTTCAATCGGTATCGCGCGGGATCGTTGCCTGCACGAATCGCGCTCGTTTCGACCAGGCGACGATCCAGATGTCGTGTCTTTGCCCTGCCGATATGCCCGCGCACGTAGCTCTCGGCACTCTCAAGGTGCCCCAGGTTGTAGTGCGCCCGGAGATTGCTGTCGGTTTGATGCAGAAACTTCATGTGCTGGGTCACCGCGAAACGCAAGGTCCCGGCCCTCGGCACGCAGGGCAGATGCAGGTACTCCTCGTAGGTTTCGAACGGATCGCCATTCGACCAACTCACATGGGTTTCGCGGTACATCCTTCTGGCCGACGCCGGAATCGGTGTTCCCGAGGCGAAGCGTCCGTAGCTGTAGACGGCGTTGGATATCGATCCATGGCCATTCGCCAGCAACTGATCGATGTAGTGGTTCATGAGCGAACGCAGGGCTGGCGTGCAATCCGCATTGCGAAATGCTTCGGAGTGCCTGGACAACTGCGTCGGCATGCGAACGTCGATACCGCTGAAATGGAAAAAGCACAGCGGCCTGCCGTCAACAGTCCAGTGCCCGTCGTCCTCCTGCAAGTCACGCTGATGCAGATTCCAGTAAGCCACGTTGCAAGCGGTGTCGCGCAGGACGCGCGCGCCATCGGCAAAGCCCGGCACCAGATCCATGAACTTTTGATCGACGAAGATGCCGCGATCCTGGGCATTGACGCATTCGAATCTCAGCTTGCGCGACCACCAGCGCAGGATGCGATCCGTTTCCTCGGCCGCGCCGACCCCAAGAAAGCCCAGGTTGTAAATTCCCGCGCGCATGATATCGACATCATGCGGGTAAGCATCCCGTTCCGCCGGTTTGGTCAGATGCGGCGTCAGCACGAAGCTCGCACCGTCGCCGATCAGATCAAAAACCGGCTTGAGTGGCGAGAAGATCTCGATGTCCGGATCGAGATAGACGACGCCGCGATGACCACGCGCCAGCAAATGCCGGAACATGTAAGGCTTCAGCGCGGTGTTGAACTCCATGACATCGTAACGAAAGGCGAAGTCGCGAAAATCCGGAATATCCAGCGCATCACCACGCACAACGATGCATCCTGCCGGATAGAAGCTTTCATCAACGACCGGCTCGTCTGCCAGGCACAGATAAAGTGTTGCCTCGGGATGGTGTCGACGTGCGCTCGCAAGCAACACTTTTGCCATCGGCACATAGTTGTTCGAACAGATGGTGAAAATGGCGTAGCCATCGTTGGCCATGAAGCAACAACCTTGCGCAAAAGTGAATCAACAGGTCCCCCGAACCGCCTTGCTGGTCAGCGGCGGAATCCGGATTTCCCATCATGAAGCGTGACGAACCCTTGTCACGCACGAAGCGCGAGATCCTGAATGGCGATCAGTGAGAATGCAAGGCCGTGATTGATTCAAAGCCATCGCTGAAGATCATATCCGGCTGCAATTCATAGGCGCCAATATCGACAACACCATATCGAGACTTGCCGCGCTGATCGGTCGGCGGCGCGCCCATCGAGGTTCCGCCATCAAACGCTGGCGAGCCTGCAATCAAAGCCATGGTTTCAGTCAAGCCGCCATTTGCAGCGATCGCCTGCAACTGGGGGTTGGCGAAAATCGCTCCTGGCGTCACCGCCTGTTCGTGCTGGCCCGAACCCGGACGGGTTTGTGGCCACTGCAGGTTGTTGCTGCCGCTGACCGGGTGGAGCATGGCCCATGGGTTGTAGGCGTTGCCCGCCGTATTGTTCTGCAACACGGTGTTGCGCATGGTGATCGCAAGACCCGAACCATTGCTGATCCCCGCCGCAAAGCAGACATCACACTGGGCGATGTTGTCGGCGATGGTCAGGTTCTGCAGCACCAGTCCGCCGTAGCCGGATGCCTGATTCTCGCGAAATGTCGATCCGGAGATCGTGAATGGTCCACCCTGCAGACAGACGCCACCGGTAGGGGCGTTGCTGCTGCCGACACTCTGGATCGCCCGCCAAGCTTTTCCGCAGCGTGATGCCGCTACCGTATGGGTTGATACTCACCGCGAGTTATGGCCGTTCCACTGCCAACGCAACCCAAGCAGTACGACGCGGCCCGGGCCGGGCTCGTAGAAGCGTCGATTGCGCTCATTCACGATGACCGAGCCGATGTAGGCGCGGTCGAGCACATTGTCGAGCCGGACGAAGGCCTCCAGACGCTGCGTGCCAACCAGCCGGCTCCAGCCGAATGCCAGGTTGACCAGGAAGTAGCCGGGGGCCTGCTCGTCGCCGCTATCGTTGACTGAAACGTTGCCGACTCCCAGCCCTTCAATTGTTGCCCACCAGGGGTCGAGACTCCACTGCGCTGCCGCTTGCAGTTGCTGGCGGGCAAGACCCGGGATTCGCGTACCGGCGCCAGCCGGTGTTTCCGGATTGGCGCAGCCGCTGGCCGAGCAGGTCGGCAAGGCATCACGGAAGTGGGCGTCCAGACCGGTGTAAGCGGCTTCCAGTGTCCAGTTTTTCGACACGGGGGCGTGGAAGGACAGCTCAACCCCGGAGCGCCGCGAAGGACCCACGTTCCAATAGCTGCTGCGACCTCCGCTGTTGGTTGCGACCGCCAATTCATTCTCGGTATCGGATCGAAACACCGCCCATTCGAACCAAGCGCCCGCATCGACTCTCCACTTTCCGCCCAGCTCATAATTGCGGCTGACTGCCGGAAGCAGGTCGAAGGCCAGGCCCGCGCCTCCATCCGCGCGGTATCCCAGTTCGTTGAACGTTGGCGTTTCGAAGCCGCGCCCGAGTGACAGGTAGTAGCGAAGATTCTCGTTGGCGGAATACACCAGCCCTGCCACGGGTGTCGTCTGCGCATAGCTGACCTGGCCGCTGTCGTCGGGGTTGCTCTGGGTGACATAGCGATCCGTCGAGGTGAAGCGGATGTTGCTGTGTCGCGCGCCGAGCAGGACAGACCAGTCTGGCGCGAATTGCCACCAGGCCTGGCTGTATTGATCGAAGTTCTGCACCCGATTGCGTTCGTTCCGGCGCAGCGCGCCACGCACGCCCAGACTCGTGCCAGCAAAGTTCTCGAAGCCAAGGCGATGCTGGTTCTGACGTTCGTAGTTCATGCCCACCTGCAGCTCCGCCGGCCACCCGCCCAGAGCGCCATGCCAGGACCAGCGCATGTCGCTGCCGCCATAGGAGTTATCGAGATCGATCACGCCACCGGAATTGAGCGGGTTGGCTTGCGCACCAACGGGGAGCGCCAGAAACTGTTCTACCCGGCGTTCGCCAGCCCACGTACTGGCATGCAGGGTGGTGTCACCCACCGGCAACGCATACAGCAAGCCGGCCTGATTCTGAACAACGGACTTGCGTGTGTTGTAGATATTGGCAGCCGCGGTGGCTTGGGCTGGATCTTCCTGTACTTGAGCCCAGGTCAGACCGAGTGGGTCCAGCGCTTCGGGCGCATCGAGTCGGCCTGCAATCACATTCAGGGCCCCGGCGGATCCGAGGTCGAAAGTCAACTTGGTATCGACCTGGGTGCGCTCGGCAGCGCTATGGTCGCGGTAGCCATCGGTCAGGAACCGCTGTGCGGCGACGACATAGCCCATCGTCCCGGCTGTACCGCGCAGGCGTGTGCCCAGCGTGCGGCTGTCGTCCGGGCCGATGCTCGATTGCACTACAACTTCCGGCTCCGGTGAGGGCTCGACGCTCCACAACTGGATAACGCCTCCCGAAGAGTTGCCGTAGAGGCTGGAGAAGGGGCCGCGAAGGATTTCAATGCGTCCACCGCCGAACAGGTTGAAATGCGAAACCTGGCCCTGCCCGTCCGGCATGGTGGCGGGAATGCCGTCGGTATACAGGCGGATGCCGCGCACACCAAAGGTCGCTCTCGCACCGAAGCCGCGTACCGAGATTTGCGTATCCTGCGCGTAGTTCTGTCGGTCCCGCGCAATCAGGCCGGGCACGCCAGCCAGCGTTCCGGATACCCCGACACCAGGGCGCCGCTCCGGCTCCAGATCAATGGTCGTGATCGAGGCTGGTGTATCAAATGCCGGCACCTGTTCCAGGCGCGCGCTGACAACGACCGGATCCAGAATCTTCGCGCTTGCCGGATGGTCGCTACTCTCATCACCAGCCGCCGAGGTGTTGGCGAACACGCACAGGAACAAGCAGCACCACCAGCGCGAGCTCACCTTGAGGGCCGGAAGCCGAC
>NZ_DASSYD010000117.1:0-20346 GCF_035703485.1 Dokdonella sp.
GACCAGGCCCTGGCGCACGGTGTTGACCATGGTCGATTGCCAGTAATCGTTGTAGGCGTCGGTCTGATGACCGGTGCCGTGGACAAAGGCCACGCCGGTTCCAGCGCTGCTGGCAAACGCGGTTGTCGTGCCTAGCGCGAGCAATAGCACAAGTGCAATACGGATCATTGAATCCCTCCCGGTGCAGCCGTTCAAGGTGCGGCCTGCGGTTGGGCTTCGTCGTGCTGGTGCGGTACGGCGTCCATGCCGGCGCTGGGCACGGCGGAGCAGAGTCGTCAGCTTGCGCCGTGACCGCATCCCCTCCCGGAGCGACATGGCGCGTCGGAAACATAGTCCACAATTGGGTAGGAGTCAAACATGCGTTTGATTGATTTCTCTGTGGCCACCGGAAAGCTCTCCGCAGGCGGGTTCGCAGGTCAGCCGGATCAAGCCGGCAGGTCGGCCGCATGTGTCGATCGGCTATTGATCGAGTTGAGACAGCGCCATTACAGAGGCGAGGTCGTTGGCGCATCGCTCCGGGTTCGTACTTGCAGGCGCAACCCGCGCTTGAAAATCTGGTGCAAGGGCTGTTCGATCATGCGGAAATGCAGCACGCTGTAGCCGAGGATCGCCGCGACCAGCGTGATGTAGAGGGCCTGCATGGTCCAGCCGCCAAGGCTGCCGGCAAACTCGTTGAAGCCGAGCTTCTGGGTGATCGCCAAAATGAGACCATGCGAGAGGTATATGGCATAGGAAGCCGCTCCGGTCAGCAGACTGAAACGTTTTGGCGCATGCCTTCCGTTTTGTTCCAGGCGTACCAGACTGGCCAGAATCAGCAGCGAGGGCGCTCCAAATACCAACACGCGATAGAAAACCGTATAGCCCTGTTCAATGGCGCCATCGAACCAGTGATTGTTGATCCAGCCGGCGAACAGAAACAGTGCGCAACCCGAGCCAAGCAGAAAAAAGTTGCGATATTCGACCTGCCTCGATGCTGGCTTTCCGGCTTGCCCGCGCAACCAGCCGGCGAGCACGGCGCCGCCGAGGAATTCCATCAAGTACGGGCTGAACATGCAGTACTCGGCCGCCGTGATGGTTTCGAGATTGCCCTTGGCGTAGGTGTGAAGGACGAATTGGCTGTAGAGGGAATAACCAAGCATCAGCACAAACAAGCCATGCAGCAGCAAGCTGCGACGGCGGTCGCTGATGCTGATGATCAGGGTGAACAGCAGGTAGAAAAACAACTCGAATATCAGTGTCCAGCTGACCGCGATCAACAGCGGGTAGGCGGGCCAGAGGATTACCGATTGCAGCAGCTTTGCCTTGTGCAGAAGCGCCGGGTTGACCCAGCTGAATATGATCAGTGCCAGCAGAAAAAATGGCCAGTACCCGGAATAGATGCGGGCGAGGCGGCGGCGAAGAAACGACCAGGCATCCTGCGGTCCGCTTGCGGCAAACGAGGTGTGCGCCATGATGAATCCGCTGATCACGAAGAAGATGTCAACGCCAGCGAAACCCACTGCCTCCATGACCTCAAAGAAGCCGCCCTGGGCCACGCCGCTGGCCCTGACGTGCACGCTGGTGTGATAGAAGACGACCATCATGGCCGCCAGCATGCGCAGCAACTGGATATTGATCAGCATGCCTGGATTGTCACATGGCTCATGCAAGTCCAGGCTTGCAAATTACGAGCATCCGCCCGGTCGACAAATTCTGTCCGGAAGTTCACAGAGGCTCGCCAGGGTGTTGTCCGCCATCCAGGCTTCACCGTCACTCAGACTTCAAGCGATGCAAGGTCGCCTTTTTCTTCAAGCCAGCTTTTGCGATCGGCGGCGCGCTTTTTAGAGAGCAGCATGTCCATGATCTTGTTGGTTCCATCATCCCCGTCCTCGATTGCGCCGACGGTGAGTTGAACGAGTCGACGTGTATCCGGATTGATCGTCGATTCGCGCAACTGACTCGGATTCATCTCGCCGAGTCCCTTGAAGCGGGTGACGTTGACCGCGCCACGAATTTTCTCGCGCTCGATGCGTTCGAGGACGGCATCGCGCTCGGATTCGTCCAGGCAATAGAACATCTGCTTGCCGACATCGACGCGAAACAGCGGTGGCATGGCGACAAACACGTGACCTTCGCGGACCAGAGCCGGAAAGTGCTTGATGAACAGGGCGGACAGCAGGGTCGCGATATGCAAGCCGTCGGAATCAGCGTCGGCAAGGATGCAGATCTTTCCATAGCGCAGGCCGGCGATATCGTTCTTGCCCGGGTCGCAGCCGATGGCAACGGCGAGGTCATGCACCTCCTGCGAGGCGAGTACGCTGCCGGACTCCACTTCCCAGGTGTTGAGGATCTTGCCACGCAACGGCAGGATCGCCTGGAAATCCTTGTCCCGCGCCTGGCGCGCCGAGCCGCCGGCAGAATCACCCTCGACCAGGAACAATTCGGTTCGCGACAGATCGCTTGAAGCGCAATCGGCAAGCTTGCCGGGCAGGGCAGGGCCCTGGGTGATCTTCTTGCGCACGATCTGCTTTTCGGCCTTGAGCCGCATCGCCGCACGTTCGATCGCAAGTTGGGCAATCTTCTCACCGATCTCGACATGCTGATTCAGATACAGCGAGAAGCCATCGTGCGCAGCGCTTTGCACGATTCCGGCCGCGTCGCGCGAAGACAGACGTTCCTTGGTCTGCCCGGAAAACTGCGGCTCCTGCATGCGCAGCGAAAGCACGAAACACAGGCGATCCCAGACATCCTCAGGCGCGAGTTTGACCCCGCGCGGCAACAGGCTGCGGAATTCGCAGAACTCGCGCAGTGCCTCGGTCAATCCGGTACGCAAACCATTGACGTGGGTGCCGCCCTGCGCTGTCGGAATCAGATTGACGTAGCTTTCCTGGGTCAGCTCGCCTTCGGGTAGCCAGGCGATGACGAAATCGACGGCACTTTTTTCACGCTTCTGCGCGCCGATGAACAGCTCGGCGGGCAACCGTTCCATGTCGCCAAGCATCGAGCGCAGATAATCATGCAGGCCATCTTCATAGTGCCAGGTGGTTTCCTCGCCGCTGGCTTCGTCGGTCAGCTTCACGCTCAGGCCTGCGCAGAGCACGGCCTTGGCACGCAGCACATGTTTCAGCTTGCCGAGCAGAATCTTTGCCGAGTCGAAATACTTCGGATCGGGCCAGAAGCGCAGCGTGGTGCCGGTATTCTTCTTGCCGACCGTGCCGATGACTTCGAGGGGCGAGGTGCAATCGCCATCCTTGAATTCCATGCGATGGATTTCGCCATCGCGGCGGATTGTCACTTCGACCTTGGTCGACAGCGCGTTGACCACGGAAACGCCGACTCCGTGCAGGCCGCCGGAAAATTCGTAATTGCGATTCGAAAACTTGCCGCCGGCATGCAAGCGCGTAAGGATCAGTTCGACCCCCGGAATACCTTCCTCGGGGTGGATATCGACCGGCATGCCGCGACCGTCATCGCTGACTGAAACCGAGCCATCGGCATGCACGATGACTTCGATGGATTTGGCATGACCGGCGAGCGCTTCATCGACCGAGTTGTCAATGACTTCCTGAGCCAGATGATTCGGGCGCGTGGTGTCGGTGTACATGCCCGGTCGGTGCTTGACCGGGTCGAGGCCGGAAAGAACCTCGATATCTGCTGCGTTGTAGCGACTGCTCATTGAGTGCGGCGTGTTTTGGGCGACCTCCCATGGTCGCCGGATCAAACGCAACAGGCAAGGGTAACGCTGATCAAGTGGCCCAACCGTCATGGCATTCAGAAGGTTCGCCGGTCGTGTTGCGTGGCGAAGTGAAGGCTGGTTGCCTTGACGAGCCGCGCGGTGCGGCTGGCGGACCTTCTGGATGCCACCTGTTTCAAGAAAAGCAATCGGTTAGGCGACACCTGTCTGCGCGCAGCTCTTTGTTGCGCTGGCTTGAAGCACGGCCAGTGCATCTGCGCCAGCGCGCCGCGATCTGCACGCAGACAGGCGTCGTGACGATTGCGCCACTTGATCAGCGTTGCCCAAGCTTCGTGGAGCGGGAGTGGGGAGTCGGGAGTGGGAAATGGGAAAGCGAAAGCTGTCCGGCCGCAATCTGACGTTGACGCCGCAGCTTCTTGCCAAAGCCAAACTGCTTTTCCCGCTCCCCACTCCCGATTTCCCACTCCGTTCCCAAACCTCCTCGCAGGCGTCGACGGAAGCCGGTAGAATACGGTTTTCCTGCGGAATGCTTCCCATGACCCCCCTGATTTTCGTGACCGGAGGCGTCGTGTCCTCGCTTGGCAAGGGCATCTGCGCGGCGTCGCTGGCCGCCATCCTCGAAGCACGCGGCCTGCGCGTGACGATGATGAAGCTGGATCCCTACATCAATGTGGATCCCGGCACGATGAGCCCGTTTCAGCACGGCGAGGTGTATGTCACCGACGACGGTGCCGAAACCGACCTTGATCTTGGCCACTACGAGCGCTTCATGCGCACGCGCCTGACCGGCAAGAATTCGATCACCACCGGCAAGATCTACGAGAGCGTGATCGCCAAGGAGCGTCGCGGCGACTATCTCGGTGCCACGGTGCAGGTGATTCCGCATATCACCGACGAAATCAAGCATCGCATCTACGAAGCCACCAGCGGCTTCGATATTGCCCTGGTCGAGATTGGCGGCACGGTCGGTGACATTGAATCGCTGCCGTTTCTCGAGGCGATCCGCCAGATTCGCATCGAGCATGGCCCGGAAATGTCGATGTTCATGCACCTGACCCTGGTGCCGTTTATCAAAGTTGCCGGCGAGATCAAGACCAAGCCGACCCAGCATTCGGTCAAGGAACTGCGCTCGATCGGTATCCAGGCCGATGTCCTGCTATGCCGCAGCGAGCAGCCGCTGCCGCAGTCCGACCGACGCAAGATCGCCCTGTTCACGAATGTTCCCGAGAAAGCCGTAATCAGCGCAGTCGATGTCGACATCATCTATCGGTTGCCACAGTGGCTGCACGAGCAAGGGCTCGACGACATCGTTCTGGATCGACTCAACTTCAAAGCCAAACCGGCTGACCTCGGTGAATGGCATGCTGTCGTTGAAGCGATCGAGAACACCCGGGATGAAGTCACCATTGCCATCGTCGGCAAGTATGTCGAACACAAGGATGCCTATAAATCACTGGGCGAGGCCCTGCGTCACGGCGCACTCAAGCAGCACACGCGGGTCAATTTGCGCTGGGTCGAATCAGAGGAGGTCGAGCGTCGCGGCGGCGAAGCGCTCAAGGATGTCGACGGCATTCTGGTCCCCGGTGGCTTCGGCAAGCGCGGATTCGAAGGCAAGGTTGCTGCGGCGCGCTACGCTCGCGAAAACCATGTGCCGTATTTCGGCATCTGCTATGGCATGCATGCTGCAGTGGTTGAGTTTGCGCGCAACGTGGCGGGTCTCGAAGGCGCCAACTCCAGCGAAAATGATCGTGCCTGCAAGGATCCGGTGATTGCCCTGATCACCGAATGGACTACCAGTTCGGGTGATATCGAGAAGCGCGACGAGGCTTCCGATCTCGGCGGCACCATGCGCCTCGGTGCGCAGGAATGCCGGCTCAAGGCCGGTACCCTGGCACGCGAACTGTATGGACAGGATGTCGTGCGCGAGCGTCATCGTCATCGCTATGAGTTCAACAACCACTATCGACAGAAACTCAAGGATCATGGGCTGGTCATTTCCGGCAAGTCGATGGACGACCTGCTCGTCGAAATGATCGAGTTGGCCAACCATCCCTGGTTTATCGCGTGTCAGGCCCACCCCGAGTTCACTTCGACGCCGCGCGATGGCCATCCGCTGTTCATCGGCTTCATCCGTGCCGCGCGCGAGTTCAAGGCCGTGCGCGATGCGCCTGCCGTCGACGGCGTCGTCACTCCCAGAATCGGAGCCACCGCGTGAAACTTTGCAATTTCGAGGTCGGACTCGATAAACCCCTGTTCCTGATCGCCGGCCCCTGCGTCATTGAATCCGAGCAGCTCGCCCTCGATACCGCGGGCCAGCTCAAGGAAATCACCTCGCGGCTCGGCATTCCGTTCATCTACAAGTCGAGTTTTGACAAGGCCAACCGCACCTCGATCAACGGCCATCGTGGCCCCGGTATCGAGGAAGGCTTGCGCATCCTTGCCGAGGTCAAGCGCCAGATTGGCGTGCCGGTTTTGACGGATGTGCACGAATACACGCCGATGGAGGAGGTCGCCGAAGTTGTCGACGTGCTGCAGACGCCAGCCTTTCTGTGCCGACAAACCGATTTCATCATCAAGGCCTGCAGCGTCGGCCGCCCGGTCAACATCAAGAAAGGTCAGTTCCTGTCGCCGTGGGAAATGAAGCACGTCACCGACAAGGCCAGAACGACAGGCAACAAGCAGCTCATGGTCAGTGAGCGCGGAGCGAGTTTCGGCTACAACAACCTCGTCTCCGACATGCGCTCGCTGGCAGTCATGCGCGATACCGATTGCCCGGTCGTTTTCGACGCCACGCATTCGGTGCAGTTGCCAGGCGGGGCAGGCGGCAAGTCCGGTGGTCAGCGCGAATTCGTACCCGTGCTCGCGCGCGCCGCAGTCGCCGTCGGCATCGCCGGCATCTTCATGGAAACCCATCCGGACCCCGACAAGGCCTTGAGTGACGGGCCGAATGCCTGGCCGTTGGGGAAGATGGAAGCCCTTCTTGGAACATTGATCGAACTCGATCGATTGACCAAGAAGAGCGGGTTTGCCGAAGTCGACTGATTCCCGAAAACATCCAAACGGAGCAAAGTTTCATTCCATGAGCAAGATCAACAAGATCCACGCCCGCGAAATCCTCGATTCCCGTGGCAATCCCACCCTAGAAGCCGAGATTACATTGGCGGACGGTTCGTTCGGCCGGGCGATGGTGCCGTCCGGTGCGTCTACCGGATCGCGCGAGGCGGTCGAGTTGCGCGATGGCGACAAGGCGCGCTATCTCGGCAAGGGTGTGCGTAACGCGGTGGCCAACGTCAATACGACAATTGCCAATGCCTTGAAAGGTTTCGATGCGGCCGACCAGCGCGGCCTTGATGAAAAGCTCATCGCGCTTGATGGTTCGTCGAACAAGGGCAAGCTTGGTGCGAATGCGCTGCTCGGCGTTTCGTTGGCCAATGCGCACGCCGTGGCGGCATCGCGCAAGCTGCCGCTGTGGAAGCATCTGGCCGCTGATCGCGCACCGCAGCTGCCGGTACCAATGATGAATATCGTCAACGGTGGCGCTCATGCCGACAACAATGTCGACATGCAGGAGTTCATGGTGTTGCCGGTCGGCTTGCCGAATTTCGCCGAGGCGCTGCGCGCCGGCACGGAAATCTTCCACGCATTGAAATCGGTGCTCAAGGGTCGTGGTCTGTCGACGGCGGTCGGTGACGAAGGCGGCTTTGCACCGAATCTCAAATCCAACGAGGAAGCGATCGAGACGATTCTCGAAGCCGTCAATATGTCTGGCTACGCGATCGGCAAGGACATCTGGCTCGGTCTCGATGTGGCCAGCTCGGAGTTCTACAAGGATGGCGCTTATCACCTCGAAGGCGAAGGCAAGGTGCTCAGCCCGGACCAGTTGATCGAGTTCTATGCCGACTGGTGCGCGAAGTACCCGATCGTGACCATCGAGGACGGCATGGCCGAAGGCGACTGGGACGGCTGGAAGAAGCTGACCGACAAGCTCGGCAAGACCGTGCAGCTGGTCGGCGATGATTTGTTTGTGACCAATACCTCGATCTTCAAACAGGGCATCGACAAGCACATCGCCAATGCGATCCTGATCAAGGTCAACCAGATCGGCACGCTGACCGAAACGCTGGACGCGATCGCCATGGCTGAAGCGGCCAACTATGCCTCGGTGATTTCGCATCGTTCGGGTGAAACCGAGGACACGACGATTGCCGATCTCGCGGTGGCCACGGCGGCAACCCAGATCAAGACCGGCTCGCTGTGTCGTTCCGATCGCGTGGCCAAGTACAACCAGCTTCTGCGTATCGAAGAAGCGCTTGGCTCGTCGGCGCGCTATGCCGGCACCAAGGCGTTTCCGAATCTTCCCGATTTCACTTGCTGATCACGATCGAAACCAGGTCAACGCCCGAATGCTGCGTCTCGTCGCCCTGATCCTGTTGATTCTCCTGATCGCCCTGGTCGTCAAGCTATGGGCCGGACAGGGCGGCATGATCGAGGTCTGGCGGCTGGAAGAAAGCGTAGCCGCGCAGAAGCTTGAGAACGAGAAACTCAAGGCGCGCAACGACGCGCTGGCCGCCGAGGTTGCCAATCTCAAGGATGGCACGGAGGCGATTGAAGAGCGTGCACGCTCCGAGCTCGGACTGGTCAAGCCGGGGGAAACCTTTTATCAGGTCGTCGAGCCGAAAGCGTCCGGCAAACCCGGTGGCAATGACAAGCGCTGAGCGAGGTTTCTGGTGTGTCGTGCCGGCGGCAGGTCGCGGGCGACGGTTTGGCGGCGACCGGCCCAAGCAGCATGTCGAGATTGCGGGGAAATCCCTGCTCGGCTGGACTCTGGAGCGCCTGGCCTCGCATCCGTCGATCGTCGGCATCGTCGTCGTGGTCGCTCATGACGATGCCAGCGCAGGAGTCGAAACCGTGTTCAACGGCAAGCGCCTGCTCAATGTGACGGGCGGCGAAGAGCGCGCGGATTCCGTACTCGCCGGCTTGCATGGCTTGCCTGATTCCGTAGCCGATTCGGATTTCGTGCTGGTCCACGATGCCGCGCGCCCCTGTGTTCGCCATGCCGACATCAGTGCCTTGATCGAACGCGGCATGGCGGCTGGCGGTGCGTTGCTGGCCTCACCGCTGCGCGACACGCTCAAGCGTGCCGATGCCAGCGGACACGTCATCGAAACCGAACCACGCGAATCGCGTTGGCGCGCGTTGACGCCGCAGATGTTTCGTCGTGCCGAGTTGATGGCTGCACTCGAATCGGCGCGAGATGACGGCGTCATCGTCAGTGATGAAGCGATGGCCATGGAACGCGCCGGGTTCAAGCCGTTACTGGTCGAAGGCAGCGACGACAACATCAAGTTGACGACGCCTGCCGATCGCGCCTTCTTGGAATATCTGTTGAAAAGGAAGTGGGGAGTGGGGAGTGGGGAGTAGGCAAAAGCTCGAAGCCCGCATCCACGATGCCCGGGAAAATTGTCGCTTCACCTCGTTCTGCTCTACGCTTCTTCCATTTCCCACTCCCGACTCCCCACTCCCGGCTCTCAACCCATGCGCATCGGTCAAGGTTTCGACGTTCACGCCTTCGGGCCGGGCAACCATGTTGTCCTCGGCGGGGTGACCATTGCGCACTCGCAAGGCCTGGTCGCACATTCCGATGGTGATGTGGTTATCCATGCGCTGTGCGACGCGATTTTCGGGGCGCTCGCTCTGGGCGATATCGGGCGCCATTTTCCGCCGACGGATGAACGCTGGAAGAATGTCAGCAGTCGCCATTTTCTGCTGCATTGCGCGGGCCTGATGATCGAGAGTGGCTGGTCGCTGGCCAATGCCGATGTCACGATCATTGGCGAACGGCCCAAAGTCGGTCCGCACGCCGAGGCCATGCGGGCCAATCTGGCTGCAGACCTCGGTTGTGCGAAAGGCGATGTCAACGTCAAGGCGACGACAACCGAAAAGCTCGGTTTTTGCGGTCGCGAGGAAGGTATCGCCGCATTGGCCGTCGTCCTCCTCCAGCGTCGCAGCAAACCTCTGGCCGAAATCCCCGAGAATCCAGAGCTCGAAGCTCTGGTCGCGCGCCTGGATCTGGACGAGAACGAATGATCGATCTCCCGTTTGCCCATGGAGGGCCGCCTCTGCATGGCCAGATGCGCGCTGCAGTCGATGATTTCGAGGTCGACGAAATACTCGGTTTCAATGCCGATGGCAAAGGTGAGCACGCGTTCTTGCGGATCGAGAAGCGAAACGCGAATACCGAATGGGTGGCGCAGCAATTGGCCAGGGCCGCCGGCGTGGCACCGATGTCTGTTGGCTACTCCGGCCTCAAGGATCGTCATGCAGTGACTCGGCAAACCTTCTCGGTTCATTTGCCGGGTCGAGCGGATCCGGACTGGCAAGCGCTGGAGATCGAGGGCGTCAACATCATCGAGGCCAGTCGGCACTCGAAGAAGATCAAGCGCGGTGTCCATAAAGGCAATCGATTTCGAATCCGGCTGAGCGGGCTCGAAGGTGATCGTGGCGTCGCCGATCGGCGCATGAATGAAATTGCACGGGACGGTGTACCGAACTACTTTGGCGAGCAACGATTCGGTCGCAATGGCGATAACTTGCGAAGTGCCCAGGCCTTGTTTGCGGGCGCTCGCATGGGCCGCAGTCAACGCGGTTTCGCCTTGTCGGCGGCGCGCTCATATTTGTTCAACCGCGTGTTGGCCGCGCGCGTCGATTCGGCAAACTGGAATCAGGCTCTGGCCGGTGAAGTCTGGATGCTTGCCGGGACTCATTCGATCTTTGGCCCACAAGTGCTGGATGACGGATTGCGCGAGCGTCTTGCCAGTGGCGATATCGATCCGACCGGTCCACTCTGGGGCCAGGGTGAATTGCGCAGTCTCGATCAGGTCGCCGCCATCGAAACCGCTATAGCGCAGGAGGAATCAGTGCTGGCAGAAGGATTGTGTGCGCATGATCTTCGCCAGGAAAGGCGCTCGCTGCGATTGCCTGTCGGCGAATTTGCTCATGAGTGGCTTGCCGACGGGTCGTTGTTGCTGAGTTTTGGCTTGCCCTCGGGAACCTTCGCAACTTCGGTTGTACGCGAACTCTGCGCGACAAGAGGCTATAGTCAGCACTGATCGGTGCAATTCCGATCAAAACAGCCACTGGAGGTTGCCATGAAACGTCAGTTGTTTTCTGTCGTCACGGTTTTCCTGATGGTTCTGCCGGGCTGTGCCAGCACCGGCAGCAGTCGATACGCTGACAAAGGCTTGTTCACTATCGATCAGGAATACGTAGACACTGTCGATCGTACAAGTCGACAACTCGGTGTTCGCGTCACCTGGGTCAACCCGCCGACCAAGCGCGTGCCGGTCGAGGGCGAGACCAGCAACTGATCACCGATCACTGCGCAGCAGGACCAGCACCGCACCTGTCCCTCCCTGCGCAGGTAGGGCCGAAGCGAAGGCGAGGACATCGTCCCGTCGGCGCAGGGTTTGTTCGGTCATGCGTTTGACGACTGGCCCGCGTGCTGCGGAGCGCAAACCCTTGCCGTGGACGATACGCACGCATAGTTCGTCATGGGCAATGGCATCCGCAAGAAACAGCTTGATAGCATCACGGGCGACGGCCACGGTCATCTGATGCAGGTCGATTTCGGAGCGAATGCTGAATTGCCCACGGCGCAGTTGCTTGAGCAAGCGCTCGGGCTGGCCTGGTTTGAGGTACAGGATCTCGTCACCAAGCTCGATCGACGCCGGATCAAAGGCGTGACTCAGCAATTCATCGCGGACGGCGGCTTCATCGGCCTCGAACTGCCGCGGCACGGGGTCCGGGCGCGGAACTTCCGGGGCGAGGTCGTTGTGCCTGGTCAAGCGCCGAACCTCACCCACCGCGTTGCGAAAAAGATCGCTGTCGCTGCCATCGGCAACGGGCAATTTGCTGCTCCTGGATGGCTGGCGGCGAAGTCGTTTCATGAAATGACGATCAGGCGGGATCAAGCGAATGGAAAACCATGGCACGACTTGGCGAGTGGGACAACCGCTTGCTGTGGTTGCAATGGAACGAACGGGGTCATTTGCGCCTGATTCATGCCCATGCCGGGTCGTGATGCGTTCAGCCCGTGAGGTGAATCCGGTATGCTTGTCCGCCCAACCCGACAGGCTTTGCGGCCACCACCTTTCGTTGGCCGAAGAGTCACATTCACGACTTCAGGGAACAATTCATGCGCGTTCTTGTGAGCAACGACGATGGCGTCGATGCACCCGGCATCATCGTGCTTGCCCGACATCTGGCGGCCATTGGCGAGGTGGTCGTGGTTGCACCGGATCGTGATCGCTCGGGTGCGAGCAATTCGCTGACCCTGGATCAGCCGATCCGCGTCAATCGACGTGACGATGGTCGTTACAGCGTCGCTGGTACACCGACCGATTGTGTGTACCTGGGTTTGACCGGGTTGCTCGACAATGCCCCTGATATTGTCGTCTCCGGTATCAACAGCGCGGCCAATCTCGGCGACGATGTGATTTATTCCGGTACGGTTTCGGCGGCGATGGAGGGGCGCTTTCTGGGTCTGCCGGCCATTGCGGTTTCGCTGGTTACCCGCAATCACGACGGCAAGCACTATGACTCCGCAGCACTTGCGGTGATGCAATTGATTCGCAAGTTGCTGGTTGATCCCCTGCCGGCCGATACGATCCTCAACGTCAATGTGCCGGACAAGCCGTGGGAAGAGATTCGCGGTTTTTCGGTTGGCCGGCTCGGGCGTCGGCATCGCTCGGAATCGTGCATCGAACAAGCTGATCCGCGTGGTCGCTCGATGTACTGGATAGGCCCGCCGGGCAAATCCGAGGATGATGGCCCTGGCACCGATTTTCATGCAATTCGCGAGGGCTATGTGTCGATCACGCCGATTCATGTTGACCTGACTCGCTATCAGGCGCTGGATAAAGTGGGTGGCTGGGTCGGCTCGCTGGCAAAGGAGAGCAGTGCGGCATGAGCATGGGAAGGCCGCTCTCCTGCGCAATGGAGCCATGCCGGTGAAACAGGTTGCCCGCAGTCGTCCGGAAGTGCGCGGTCTTGGCATGACCTCGCAACGCGCCCGTGATCGTTTGATCGAGCGTCTGCAAGGCGAGGGGATTCGCGATCGGCGTGTGCTCGACACCTTGCGCCAGTTGCCCAGGCATCTGTTCATCGACGAAGCGCTGGCTTCACGTGCTTACGAGGACACGGCGCTGCCTATTGGTCGTGGCCAGACGATTTCACAACCGTATGTCGTCGCGCGCATGACTGAAGTCCTGATCGAACACGCGCTGCCGGCGAGAGTGCTCGAGATCGGCACTGGCTCCGGCTATCAATGCGCCGTGCTCGCGACCTTGGTCGAGCAGGTCTATACCGTTGAACGCATCGACGAACTCTTGCGCAATGCGCGACGCCGGTTCCGCAAGCTCGGTCTCGACAATATCCGTTCACGTCACGATGACGGTCGACTTGGCTGGCCGGAAGAGGCGCCATTCGACGCGATCATGGTCACGGCGGCCGGTACTGATCTGGAAAACACCTTGCTCGACCAACTGGCACCAGGCGGTGTGCTGGTCGCCCCGGTTGGACCTCCCGGCCGTCAGGAACTGTTGCGCGTACGCTCTACCGATCAAGGCTGGCAGCGAGAGATTCTTGCTGCGGTAAGTTTCGTGCCGCTGCTTGGTGGTGTCGTGTGATCGAGCATCGACTATCGCAGGGAGTGCGCACTTGAAGCTGTTCAAGCCGCTTTACGAGCGCGCCATGAAGTGGTCGCAGCATCCGAAGGCCGAGCCCCTGCTGGCCGTATTGAGTTTTGTCGAAGCGATCATCTTTCCGGTCATGCCCGAAGTCATGCTCGGCCCGATGGTGCTGGCTCGACCGCATCGCTGGGCGCGCTTCGCCAGCGTCAGTCTGGTGTTTTCAGTGATCGGCGCACTGGTCGGATACGCGCTGGGTCACTATGCCTTCGAGTGGGTACGTCCATTGCTGGATTCGCTTGGCTGGCTGGAGCGGATTGATGTCCAGGTCGCCGAATTGCGCGAAATTGCCTCGCAAAGCCCGTGGTCGGCGTTCTGGTTGCTGGTTGTTGCGGGCTTTCTGCCGATTCCTTTGAAAATCTTCACCTGGGCGTCAGGTATTGTTGGCGTGCCGCTGCTACCCTTTGTCGCCAGCATGATTGTTGGTCGGGGCAAGCGTGTCTATCTGCTTGCAGGAGTCATCCGGATTGCCGGGCCGAAAGCCGAAGCCGCCTTGCACCGATGGATTGAATGGATCGGTTGGGCCATGCTCGGCGTGTTGGCGATTGCCATTGTCTATCTCAAGTTCATTCGATAGTGATTGAAACCAGTAACAAACCTTTCCGTCAGCGTGCGCTTCTGGCCCTCACCATCCTGGTTTTGGCTGGCTGTGCCTCGACGCCTCCGGCACCGGTACAGGATCGCAGTCTCGGTAGCCGGCACTCGGCCACATCCGGTAACGATCGCACGCCGCATGGCAGTTATCGCGTGCGCAAGGGCGACACGCTTTACAGCATCGCGTTTCGCAACGGCATGGATTATCGCGATGTGGCCCGTGCCAATGGAATCGGTCCGCCTTATACGATTTACGTTGGCCAGTTGATTCGCCTTGAGGAGCAGCGAGCCGAGCAGCGTCCGGTTGCCGCAACCCGTCCAGTTCCTTCGAGAGCACCGCCACGTCCGCAGCCGAGCCCGCAGCCCGCACAAAAGGCGCCGGCTCCAGCGTCTCCGCCTGCCGCGGTCGTTGTCACCAAGCCTTCTCCAGCGCCATCGCGTGCGCCGGAGCCGCAACGCAGTGACAGCACATCCGATTCGGCAATTGGATGGCGCTGGCCAGCCGAAGGGCAGCTTGTCGCCCGTTTCGTAAGTGGAGACCAGACCCGCCAGGGCATCAATATCGCCGGAAAATCGGGTGATCCGGTTCGCGCAACAGCTGACGGAGAAGTGGTCTACAGCGGTAACGGTCTGATCGGCTACGGCGAACTGATCATCGTCAAGCACAGTTCGACGATGCTCTCTGCATATGGTCACAACCGCCGGCGTCTGGTCCAGGAAGGGGACCGGGTCAAAGGCGGCCAGCAGATTGCTGAAATGGGTTCATCCAGCGCCACCCGCGATATGCTGCATTTCGAGATTCGCCGAAATGGCAAGCCGGTGGATCCGCTTGGATTCTTGCCGAAGCGCTGATCATGATTGTCATCCAGACCCAGCGTCGCGTCCGCACGGGCAGCAGCGATTTCCATGCAACCGGATTCGGTTTGCATGAGCACTGAACCGAAATCCGACGCCAGCGAGGAGCCGGCGGTCGAGGAAGTGCTTGAACTACTCGATGCAATTGATCCCGTCGACGTGGAGGTGCGCACCTCGACCGGCGCATATCTGAATGAAATTGGCCTGATCGAGCTGCTAAGTGGTGAGCAGGAATGGGCTCTGGCCGAACGCGTTCAGGCAGGTGATGGAGAAGCCAGGCGTGAACTGATCGAGGCCAATCTTCGGCTCGTGGTGACGGTTGCGCGCGGTTACGTCGGCCGCGGCGTACCGCTGATGGATCTGATCGAGGAGGGCAATATCGGTCTGATCCGCGCGGTCGAGAAATTCCAGCCTGAGCGTCGCCTGCGTTTTTCGACCTACGCCATGTGGTGGATTCGTCACGGCGTGCAGCATGCGCTCTCGCATCAAGGACGAACCGTGCGCATCCCGGTTCACGTCTTGCGCGAGTTGGCTCAGGTCTTGCGGGCGAAGCGCGAGATGACCGCGCAACTAGCGCGGCCGCCGACGCTTGAGGAACTGGCGCGTGGAGTTGGCAAGGAAGCCCGTGCAGTCGCCGAATTGTTCCGTGTCAGCGAGCACATCAGTTCATTGGATGCACCAATGTCCGACAGCGATGATCGTGCCCTGATCGAGCACATCGTCGACGAAGACGATGGCAGTGCGACGAATACCCACGAAGAGCCTGGCAATGGCAATCTGCAGAGTTGGCTCGCGGCGTTGAAGCCGCGCCAGCAACTGGTTGTCGAGCGCCGCTATGGTTTGAACGGGGAGGCCGTGCATTCGCTGGCAGAAATTGCCGTTGATCTCGGTATCTCGCGTGAGCGTGTACGCCAGATTCAGGAAGAGGCGCTGAAGCGCTTGCGTCAGCTGTCCTCTCAGGATCAGGCTGCGAATGTAGTGTCCAGCAAATAGCTCGGCAAACTCGCTGGGTCCCCAGCCCCAGGCCTGCGTTGCTCGTCGTCAGCGTAGCTTCACTATGTTTCTTCCTTGCTAACCCGGCAGGATAAATGCGGCGACGACCTTGCGTCCTTCTCCCGCAAGCAGGTTGTATGTGCGCCCGGCAGCCGAATTCTGCATCACTTCGACGCCGATCCCCTGGCGCAGAAATGGCAGCAGGAGCGTTTGCTGCGGAAACTGCTGTTCAGGACCGCTGCCAAGGATGACCAGTTCCGGTTCGAGCGCGGCAATGGCCTGCACGGCCGTTGGGTCAAGCTCGCCGATTGCACGAACCGGCCAGTCCTCGACCACCTTGTCAGGCGCGATGAGGAAACTCGATACAAGCTCGCGATCGATGACAAACACCGACTGCTCGCGAACGGCACGGATAAAGAAGTAACCTTCGGCGCGGTCCTGGCTCAGTTCCATTTGGCTTGATCCTATTTCGGCAACGGCAGTTTCGGCTCCTTCTCGTTGCGCTTCCACAACGTTGCCGTATGGCCGATGGTTTGCACGAGTTCGGAACCGGAGCCAGCGATGAGAGCGTCGATCTGCGCGCTACGCTCCTCCTTGTCGCCACCGGAAAGGCGCAGCTTGATCAGCTCATGGCGATCAATGGCCACATTCAGTTCGGCGATCAAGTTCGCAGTGACGCCCTTCTGTCCAAGCATGACGATGGGGCTCAAAGTGTGGGCGAGACCACGCAGGTAGCGCTTCTGAAACGAGGTAAGTGGCATGAATGGAGTCCGAAAGCAGATGGGAGGCCGAGGGTCGGCCCGGATTATTCGTGAATCGGCGTGATGTTCGCGCAGGACATTGGATTCTCACGGCTTTTGGCAATTGAAGCGATGCCGGGGATGATTGCCGGCCAAGTGAAAAGATGTGTGGATTCAATGGGCAAGCGAGAGCGTGCGAATTTCATGAATGTCAGGGCCAAGTCCAGCTTTCAGGGTATTATGAGGCCAATCCCTTGCCTGACCAACGCGCCCGGTGCGCAGTGAAACAACGTGGCGCGAAGCAAAACCAGTTCCCGCTGGCTCCAGGAGCATTTCAGCGATCCTTACGTGAAACGCGCCCAGGCAGAAGGCTGGCGTTCACGGGCGGTGTTCAAACTGGATGAGCTGATCGAGCGTGACAAGCTGCTCAAACCGGGCATGTTCGTGGTTGATCTTGGTGCGGCGCCGGGCGGCTGGTCGCAGATGGTACGCGAACGGCTTGGTGATGCGGGACGCATCATCGCCCTTGATATCCTGCCCATGCAGGGGATCGGCGGCGTCGACTTCATTCTCGGCGATTTCCGTGAAAATGAGGTGTTGGCCAGGCTTGAGGCCCTGCTCGACGGAGCCAGCATTGATCTTGTGCTTTCCGACATGGCCCCCAACATGAGCGGAGTCGGTGTTGTCGATCAGGACCGTTCCATGGTCCTGGCTGAATTGGCGGCCGATTTTGCCGAGGCTCATCTGAGAAAGGGTGGGGCGTTCCTGACCAAGGTGTTTCAGGGGCAGGGTTTTGATGAACATATTCGACGTTTGCGTAGCCAATATGCGAGCGTCAGCATCCGCAAGCCCAAAGCGTCACGGGCGCGCAGCAATGAAGTCTATGCATTGGCGACCGGCAGAAAGATCTGACGGCGGCGTGCAGGAGGAAACGGAAAAGAATGAACGATATGGCAAAGACGGTGCTGCTCTGGGTTGTGATCGCTGTCGTCCTGTTGACAGTGTTCCAGAGCTTCAATCCGCAATCGGCGACGACCAAGGACATTCCGTACTCCGAATTCATGCAGGCAGTGCGCGACAAGCGCGTCGATGAAGTGCTTGTGCATAACGATGGCCGCACGATCGAAGCCAAGCTTCAAGATGGTTCGAGTGTGCGTACCACTGCGCTGCTGACCGAAAAGTCGATCGGCGACATTGAAAGCGATGTGCAGAAGGTCAAGATCGAAGCGACCGAACCGCCAATGCCGTTGATCCTGCGCTTGCTGTTTGATTGGTTGCCACTGATCGTCATTTTCGGTCTGGTCTTCTATTTCATGCGCCAGATGCAGTCGGGCGGCGGCGGGCGTGGCGCGATGTCGTTCGGGCGTTCGCGGGCCAAATTGCACGGTGAGGATCAGATCAAGATTACCTTTGCCGATGTGGCGGGCTGCGATGAGGCCAAGGACGAGGTATCCGAATTGGTCGAGTTCCTGCGCGATCCGTCCAAGTTCACCAAGCTCGGAGGAAAGATCCCGCGCGGCGTGCTGATGGTCGGCTCGCCCGGAACCGGCAAAACCCTGCTGGCCAAGGCCATTGCTGGTGAGGCCAAGGTTCCGTTCTTCGCGATCTCGGGTTCCGATTTCGTCGAGATGTTTGTCGGTGTCGGTGCGGCGCGTGTGCGCGACATGTTCGAGCAGGCCAAGAAACAGGCGCCATGCATCATTTTCATCGACGAAATCGATGCGGTCGGTCGTCATCGTGGTGCCGGACTCGGAGGCGGGCATGATGAACGCGAGCAGACTCTGAACCAGTTGCTGGTCGAGATGGATGGCTTCGAGGGCAGCGAGGGCGTCATCGTCATCGCGGCGACCAACCGTCCCGACGTGCTTGATCCGGCCTTGCTGCGTCCCGGTCGTTTCGATCGCCAGGTTGTCGTGCCGTTGCCGGACCTCAAGGGTCGCGAGCAGATTCTCAAGGTGCATATGCGCAAGGTGCCGTTGTCCAATGACGTTGAGCCGCTGGTGATTGCGCGTGGTACGCCCGGATTCTCCGGTGCCGATCTGGCCAATCTGGTCAACGAGGCGGCGTTGTTCGCGGCACGCGGCAACTCGCGCGATGTCGGCATGAATGATTTCGAGCGCGCCAAGGACAAGATCATGATGGGCGCTGAGCGCCGCTCGATGATCATGAGCGATGACGAGAAGAAGCTGACTGCGTATCACGAGGCCGGTCATGCCATCGTTGGTCTGTCGGTTCCCGAGCACGATCCGGTGCACAAGGTCACGATCATTCCTCGTGGGCGAGCGTTGGGCGTCACCATGTTCCTGCCCGAGCAGGATCGTTACAGCCATTCCAAGAGTTCGCTCGACAGTCGCCTGGCCAGTCTCTATGGCGGTCGCGTCGCCGAGGAGTTGATCTTCGGCGAAGAGAAGGTGACCACCGGTGCCTCCAATGACATTCAGCGTGCCACCCAGTTGGCGCGCGACATGGTCACCAAATATGGATTGTCCGAAGAGCTCGGGCCGATGACCTATACCGACGAGGAAGACGAGGTGTTCCTCGGTCGTTCGGTGACTCAGCACAAGCATGTCTCCGAAGAGACCGCGCGGCGTATCGACGAGGTTGTACGAAGCGTGATTGATCGTGCTTACGAGCGTGCCCGCGAGATCCTGACGCGTGAACACCTCAAGCTTGAAGCAATGGCACAGGCGCTGCTGCAATACGAGACCATCGACCGCGAGATGATTGCCGCGATCATGGACGGGCGCGAGCCGGATCCGCCAAAGGACTGGCAGAGCGACTCCAGGAATCAGGGTGGTGGCGGCGGGTCGAGCAAGGGCGGTGGCAAGGAAAGCCCGATCGGCGAGCCGGCTACGCAGTCGCGCAACAGCAGCTTGCACTGAGCCAACCTGGCCGAGGCCAATGGGATGCGCGGGACTTGATCAGTGCATCCCTTCTCGGTTCTGATAAAGAGGCCGCCATCTGGCGGCCTTTTTTCTTGGTGGAGCCGGGCATGTTCTCGACAGTACTCAATTGTGCGGGCAGGGAGCTCGTGCTTGATCGTGCGCGTGTCTGCGCCATCGTCAATGTCACCGATGATTCGTTTTCCGATGGCGGAAAATTTGTTGATCCCGAGCGCGCCATCGAGCATGCCCTGCGTATGGTCGGGGAAGGCGCGGACCTGATCGACATCGGCGCGGAATCAACGCGACCCGGCGCATCAGCGGTTTCCGCCGAACTGCAAATTTCTCGGGTGGTGCCGGTGATCGAGGCATTGGCAGCCAGAACAAGCCTGCCTCTGTCGATCGATACTTCCGCCCCGGAGGTCATGCGCGCCGCCGTGGCAGCCGGTGCCGGCATGATCAATGATGTGCGGGCGCTTCGTGGTGATGGTGCGCTCGAAGCCGCCGCCGAATCGGGTGCGGTCGTTTGCCTGATGCACATGCAAGGCGAACCGCGCAGCATGCAGGATGCTCCCCACTACGATGATGTCGTTGGTGAAGTCCATCGATTTCTATCCGACCGGGTATTTGCCTGCCAATTGGCCGGCATCGACAAGAAGCGTATTGTTGTCGACCCTGGATTCGGTTTCGGCAAGACTCTGGAGCACAATCTGGCCCTGCTCCGAAACATGGCGCGCTTTGCCGAAATCGCCCCGGTACTGTGTGGTTGTTCGAGGAAGTCCATGATTGGCATGCTGACCGGACGTGAGAATCCACAGGATCGAATTTTCGGCTCGGTTGCCGCCGCGCTGATTGCGGTTCAA
>NZ_DASSYD010000121.1:0-14744 GCF_035703485.1 Dokdonella sp.
GGAGTTGGGAGTTGGGAGTTGGGAGTTGGGAGTTGGGAGTTGGGAGTTGGGAGTTGGGAGTTGGGAGTTGGGAGTTGGGAGTTGGGAGTTGGGAGTTGGGAGTTGGGAGTTGGGAGTTGGGAGTAGAAAAAAAAGCAAAACGTGGTTTCGAGGTAAACCTGAAAATTGCCGCAAACCTGTAGGAGCGCATTCAGGCGCGATGCTCTTCGACGGGACGGAGATATCGCTCGCCCGTGAGCGGGCTACAGGATGTGTTGCCGCAATGATGCATCGAGCTCGGCCAGGCGTTGCGGTGTGCCGACGTCGACCCAGGTGCCGGTGAATAACTCGCCACCGATTCGCCGTTTGCGCATGGCCGCTCGCAGCAAGGGTGCGAGAGGAAATCGCGGCGGCGCTTCATGGCTTCCCGGATGCTCGTCGAGCACTGATTGCCAATCATCAAACAACGCGGCGCGATACACGCCAATGCCGGAATAGGTCAGGCGTTGCGGACCATCCACGACGAGGAAGCCATCCGCACCGAGGGCGAAATCGCCATCAGCGACATGCGCAGGGTTTTTCACCATGAGCAGATGCGCGAGCGAAGCGGGATCTGGCGACAGATTCGCGAAATCCAGATCGATCCAGATATCGCCGTTTACGAGCAAAAATGGCTCGTCTCCGAGCCGATTCATGGCATTGAGCATGCCGCCACCGGTTTCCAGCGGCACCGGCCCTTCATCGATGTAATGAATCACCAGGTTCCAGCGGCTGCCATCACCGAGCGTGGCCGGAAACTGTTCGGCCAGATAGGAGGTATTGATGACAACTTCACGCACGCCCATCGCGGCGAGCTTGTCCAAGTGCCATTCGATCAAGTGCTTGCCGCCGACGCGCAAAAGCGGTTTGGGCGATGTGTCTGTCAACGGACGCATGCGCTCGCCGCGGCCGGCTGCAAAAATCATTGCGCGACGCAGGTTCACGATGCGGATAGTTCGCGATTGCTGCGGATATCCCGATCGCCTAGCGCGCGTTCGAGCAGCGCGGCGAAATCGTGCAACTCCGGATAACGACGGGAAACGTCGATCGCGTAGCGCCAGCACAAGTCCAGATCGTCGAGATACTGGCGCTTGCCATCGCGATACCAGAGCCGACAGAAGATGCCGAGAACCTTGATGTGCCGTTGCAGTCCCATCAGGTCAAACCAGCGTGCGAACTGAGTCGCGCTGATTTTCGAGTTGAGCAGGTGGGCCGCCTGCAAGCGAATTCGATAGCCCTCGACCCAACCTTCGACGCGCTCCTTGTCCCACTCGATATAGCAATCGCGCAACAGCGAGACCAGATCGTAGGTCAGCGGTCCGATCACGGCATCCTGAAAATCGATGATTGCCGGATTGATCAGTCTGCCGGATTCAGCGGCTACTCCATCGTGATCGACGATCATCAGATTGCGACTGTGGAAATCGCGATGGACGAAGGCTCGTGGTTGCTCGTCGGCAGCCTGAACGAGAAATGTGAACGCGGCTTCGATGACGTCCCATTCCTCGCAAGCGATGGCATAGCCGAGGTGGCGCTTGAGAAACCACTCGGGTAGCAACTCCATTTCCGCAATCAAGCGTTGGCGGTCGTATTCGGGAAGTCCCGCCACATCGACGGTAGTCTGCATGCGCAGCAAGGCATCGAACGCGTCGGCGTAGAGTTCATCGACGCTGTGCTCATTCAATTCGGGCAGGTAGGTGCGCACGCCAAGATCCTGCATCAGCACGAATCCCAGTTCGCGGTCGACGGCGAATACCTCCGGCGCATTCAATCCGGCCTTGCGCAGACGCGCGTCGACATCGAGCCAGCTATCGAGATCTTCCTTGTCCGGCGGTGCGTCCATGACAACCAGGTGGCGCGCCGGCATGCTTTCCGTCGCCGTCAGCGAAATCCGCCAATAGCTTCTGAAGCTGGCGTCAGCGGAAGCGCTGGCGAGCGTGAAATGCTCGGTGGAAAGTGCGTTGCTGACAAACTTCTGTCGCGCGGCCTGTCGATCGGTTGTGGCGGTCACTTGCAAGCTCTTGATCCGGGCTGGAGCTCAGTTTAAGGCAACGCTGATCAAGTGGCGCAATCGTCACGACACCTGTCTGCGTGCAGATCGCAACGCATCGGGGTTACGCGCCGGGATCGAAGCCATCCCGAAAAATGATGTCGTTGCTGCAATCCTGATACCAGGGCGAGGTTCCGGTTGCGGCATCCCACTCGGGCGACGTCGAAGGCAGCAGGAAGTTCGGGCAAAGCCGGCTCTGGTTGTCGACCAGAGCGCTCGGGTTTGGTACTGCCGGCATGTTGCCGCCCAATTGATTACCTGAAACGTAAAACGATTGCAGATTGTTCAGCGCAAGCAGCGAAGGGATGCTTCCGCCAAGCTCGTTGTCGCTGACATTGAAGCTGGCAAGCGTCGGCAGGTTCGCCAGGCTCGGAATTCCGCCGGTAATATGGTTGTCGGAAAGATCAAACTCGAAAAGTGCGGTCAGGCCGGATATTTCGGGGAAGCTGCCATCGAGATCGTTGTTGCCGACGACGAATGAGGAGAGGTTGGCAAGGCTATCGATTGGCGGGATCGAACCGGTCAGCAGATTGCTGCCAATCGCGAAATCCTGGAGGTGTTGCATCCCGGCAAGCATCGGCAACGAGCCGGTGAGGGCATTGTTGCCAAGGAACAACTGCTTGATGAGGGAGAGATCCTGGAGATTGGAAGGCAGCGTACCGGTCAGGCCATTGCCGGCCAGATTGAGCACTTCGACGCTGTTGCCGTCGGCCGCACAGATCACGCCATACCAGGTGCATTCAGTGCCTACAGCACCGCCCCAGCCGAGGCTGCTGGTCCAGTGCGCGCCATCGGTGCTTGCATACAGATCAAGCAGGGCAGTTCGTTCGTCGCTCGAAATTGTGGCCATTGCGCTTTCGCAGGCAAGCAGGAAGGTCAGAAAAACCGCTACGGAAATGACTTTCCTGAAAGTGTGGGCAGAGCTGAAGGTGAGGTTCATGAGTCGTCCGAGAGTCTGGTTGACGAAAACTTGCGCAGGCGACAGTCAATCGGCAAGCGATCCTGACGCAGGAGGCGCGTGCTTGTGCCGGGCAGGGGCCATGCGCTCCGTGGCGAAATGTCGCCACTGCGTGACCAGTCCATTGTAGCGACCAGCGGATATGAACGGGAGGTCGAGTCTTGATTTGTTACTCGGCGATCTAAATAGTACAATTTCGGTACTGAATGGAGCAGCCATGCTACGCGTCAGCAAACTTACCGACTATGCGACCGTCGTCATGACCTGTCTGGCTTCGGCCAAGGCAGATGTCATGAGTGCCCAGCAACTGGCTGAACTGGCCCGGCTTGAGCTGCCTACCGTGAGCAAACTGCTCAAACAACTGGCCCAGGCCAAACTGGTCGAGTCGCGACGTGGCGTCAATGGCGGCTATCGCCTGGCACGCAAACCCGATCAGATCAGCGTCGCCGATATTGTCACCGCGATGGAGGGTCCCATCGGCATGACCGAGTGCTGTGCACAGAGTGGATTGTGCAATCACGAAGCTCATTGCGGCGTGCGCGTCAATTGGCAGCGCATCAGCGATGCCATCCGAATTGCGCTGGAAAGCGTGACCCTGGCCGATATGCGCCACGCTCCGCCCAAGCGTGCGCTCGGCATCCCATTGCGAGTGGCAAGTGCATGAGTTCCCAAGCTATGACAACTGACAGCGATCTGGCCGAGCTGACCACCGACGAGCCTCTCGTCAGCAGTGGCAACGAGCGTATCGTCGAGGCGATGAATCGACGCTACGACGCCGGTTTCATCACCGATATCGAAACCGACAGTCTGCCGCCGGGCCTCAACGAGGAGGTCGTGCGCTGGATTTCAAACAAGAAGGGCGAGCCTGGCTGGATGACTGAATGGCGCTTGGCGGCCTATCGTCACTGGCTGACAATGATTCCGCCTGAGTGGGCCAAGGTGCGTATCGCCCCGATCGATTTTCAGGCGATCAGCTATTTTGCCGCGCCCAAGGAAGGCCCGAAATCGCTGGCTGATGTCGATCCGAAATTGCTCGAAACCTACGAGAAGCTCGGCGTGCCCCTGCATGAGCGGGCCAAGCTCGCCGGTGTTGCCGTTGATGCGGTGTTCGATTCGGTATCGGTCGGCACGACTTTCCGCAAGGAATTGGCCGAAGCCGGCGTGATTTTCTGTTCTATGTCCGAAGCCGTGCGCGAACATCCCGAGATCGTTCGCGCCTATCTCGGTACGGTCGTGCCCACGGGAGACAACTATTTCGCTGCACTCAACTCGGCGGTTTTCTCCGATGGCAGCTTCGTGTTTATCCCGAAGGGCGTGCGTTGCCCGATGGAGTTGAGCACGTATTTCCGCATCAACGCCGGGCATACCGGTCAGTTCGAACGCACCTTGATCATCGCCGAAGAAGGTGCCAGCGTTTCCTATCTTGAAGGCTGCACGGCACCGATGCGCGATGAGAATCAGCTGCATGCGGCGGTCGTCGAGTTGGTCGCGCTGGATGACGCGAACATCAAGTATTCGACCGTACAGAACTGGTATCCGGGCGATGAGAACGGCGTCGGCGGCATCTACAACTTCGTCACCAAGCGTGGCGATTGTCGCGGCGCGCGTTCGAAGATTTCCTGGACCCAGGTCGAAACCGGATCGGCGATCACCTGGAAATATCCGAGCTGCGTGCTGCGCGGCGATGATTCCGTTGGCGAGTTCTACTCGGTGGCGCTGACCCATCACCATCAGCAGGCTGATACCGGCACCAAGATGATCCACATCGGCCGCAACACCAAGTCGAAAATCATTTCCAAGGGCATCAGTGCCGGGCGTGGACAAAACAGCTATCGCGGTCTGGTCAAGGTCGAGAAGGGCGCGGATGGCGCGCGCAACTACACGCAATGCGACAGCTTGCTGATCGGCAAGAAATGTGGCGCACATACCTTCCCGTATATCGAGGTCAAGAATCCGAGTGCAATCGTCGAGCACGAGGCGACCACCTCGAAGATTTCCGATGATCAGATGTTTTATTGCCGTTCGCGCGGCATCGCCGAGGAGGATGCGGTTTCGCTGATCGTCGACGGGTTCTGCAAACAGGTTTTCCGTGAGCTGCCGATGGAATTCGCGGTGGAGGCGAAAAAGCTGCTTGAGGTGTCGCTGGAAGGAGCGGTCGGGTGAGCTGGAAACCCGGACAAAAAGCGGCGTTTGGACGCGAGATCAATGCGGCCACGATCGCCCAGGCCCAAGGCGATGCGCAAGCTGAGTTCGCGCACCTTGAGCGCGCCCATGTTCTCGGACAGCGAAGCACGCTGGCGCACACGTTTGCCCATTGGCGCATGTTCCGTTTCGGCTTGCGCCAGCGTGATCGGCGTGAAGTCATCGGTCAGCTACCAAGGATGCTTGCGGCTCTGACCAAATCGAAGATTTGGGTCCCGGTCGGCAACACCGGTGGCGCCAGGGTCAATCCGTTCCGGTCGATGCCGGTAGCGGGCGATTTGCGTATCTATTTCGATTGAACCACTGCCCGCTTTCCGCTCGATTCATACACAAGTCAATGGGGCGAACCTGATGTTCGCCGAATGGGAAATCCAGAATGCTCAAGATTGAAAATCTCCACGTCCGCATCGCCGGCAAGGACATCCTCACCGGCCTCGACCTCGAAGTGAAGGCAGGCGAAGTCCACGCGATCATGGGGCCGAACGGTGCCGGCAAGTCGACGCTTGGCAATGTTCTGGCCGGTCGCGAGGGCTATGAGGTCACTCAAGGCTCGATCGAGTTCAACGGCAAGAATCTGCTTGAACTCGAACCCGAGGAGCGCGCCGCCGAAGGCGTGTTCCTGGCGTTCCAGTACCCGGTCGAGATTCCCGGTGTCAACAACACCTATTTCCTGCGTGCCGCGCTCAACGCGCAACGCAAGCGTCGTGGCGAAAAGGAGCTTGATTCGATGCAGTTCCTCAAGCGCGTGCGCGAGAAGCTCGCCGTTCTGCATCTGAAGGATGAGTTGCTGCACCGTGCCGTCAACGAGGGATTTTCCGGTGGCGAGAAGAAGCGCAACGAGATTTTCCAGATGGCCTTGCTTGAGCCGAAGCTGGCGGTCCTCGACGAAACCGATTCCGGGCTCGATATCGATGCGATGAAACTGGTCGCCGACGGCGTCAATGCGATGCGTGATCCGAGCCGGGCCTTTGTCGTCATCACCCACTATCAGCGCCTCCTCGACTACATCGTTCCCGATTTTGTCCATGTGCTCGCCGACGGCCACATTGTCGAAAGCGGCGACAAGTCGCTGGCCCTGAAACTCGAAGAACACGGGTATTCCTGGATCGCCGAGCGCAAACTGGTCGGAGCGGCATGATGGCAGGCGGCTTTCTCGAACCCTTTCTGGCTGACGCGGGCCAAGCAAGTAGAAGCCAGGCCGCGTGGTTGACCGAGGCGCGCACGAATGCGCTGCAGCAACTGGCGCGCGATGGCATGCCCGGCCCGCGCAGCGAAGCATGGAAATACTCCAGCCTGCGCGCGCTTGGACAGCGCCAGTATCAGCGCGGAGATGCCGAGGCGAACTCGCGCGCGATCGACAAGCAGTTGCTCGCGCTTCCCGGAGTAGACGGCCCGCGCCTGGTGTTCGTCAACGGCGCGTTTCGCGCGGATTTGTCGACGACCCGTACCATCAAAGGTTTGCAGCTGACCGCGCTTTCCAGCGTGCTCGAATCCGATCCGGATTCACTGCAGCCATTTCTGTCGCGCTCGTTCGATGATCCCGCGCACGTCTTCGCAAGGCTCAACAGCGCCTTGGCCAGCGATGGCCCGGTCATTCGCGTCGCTGCGGGTGTAGCGGTCGAGCCACTCGTGCATCTGATTTTCGTCGGTGCCGCTGCATCGACCAGTCTCGCCTGGCAGCTTCGCAGCATCATCGAGATTGCTGAAGGCGGATCGCTGCGTCTCGTCGAGCATCATGTAGGCGAAGCCGGGCAAAGCCATTTCGGCAACGTGCTGAGCCAGATTGCGGTGCGCGCAAACGCCCGTCTCGACTTGTTGCAGGTCCAGAACTCACCGGAAACCGCCAGTCTGACCCGGCGTACCGATGTGGTGCTTGATGCCGACGCGCATCTGGAGCTGCGTTCGATCGAGGCCGGTGCGCAGTGGATGCGCCATGATCTGGTAGTCAATTTGAGTGGTGATCGCTCGCGCTTTGTTTCGCGCGGTGTATTTGCCTTGCGCGGTCGCCAGCACGCCGATACCCGCCTTGATGTGCGTCACTCGGCGCGCGACAGCGCTTGCGACATCCTCTGGCGCGGCGTCGCTGACCAGCGCTCACGCGGTATTTTTCATGGTGCGATCACCGTTGAACCCGGTGCCGACGGCAGCGATGCGTTATTGAGCAACAAGAACCTGCTGCTCTCGGCACAAGCCGAAATCGACACCCAGCCGGTACTTGAAATCTACGCGGATGAAGTCAAGGCGGCACACGGGGCGACGGTGGGCCAGCTTGATGAGCACGCCTTGTTCTACTTGCGTACGCGTGGGCTATCCGCCGACGAGGCACGCTCGCTGCTGACCCTCGCGTTCTGCCGTGTGGCATTTGATTCCGTCGAGAACGAAGCATTGCGCGAGCATCTCGATGTGCTGTTGCTCGAACGCTTGCCGAGCATGGAGCAGGAACCGACCACCGACAAGGCTTCGGCATGAGCGGCAGCCAGTCAACATTGAATGTTGCCCACCAGGCACTCGATTTCGATCGCATCCGCGCCGATTTTCCGCTGCTGTCGCGCAGCGTCCACGGCAAGCCGCTGATTTATTTCGATAGCGCGAACACCTCGCAGAAGCCCGCCGCCGTGATCGAGGCGGTCGATCATTTCTATCGGCAGACCAATGCCAATGTCGCCCGCGCCGTGCATACCCTGGGCGACGAGGCGACCACCGCCTACGAAGCGAGTCGCGACAAGCTCGCGCGTTTCATCAACGCGCCATCTCGCGATGAGGTCATCTTTACCTCGGGCACAACCCAGGCGATCAACCTGGTCGCCTACAGCTATGCGTTGCCGCGATTGAATCCCGGCGATGCGATTCTCGTCACGCAGATGGAGCACCACGCCAACATTGTGCCGTGGCAGCTGATCTGCGAACGCAGCGGCGCAACCCTCAAGGTTGCACCGATCACCGAATCCGGCGAGCTGATTGTCGAGCGCTTCTTCGAGTTGCTGACGCCCGAGGTCAAGCTCGCCGCCGTCACCCATGTGTCGAATGTGCTGGGTACGGTCAATCCGATCGCTGTACTGGCTCGCGAATGCCACAGGCGCGGCATCCCGCTGCTGGTCGATGGCTCGCAAGCGGCGCCACATTTGCGAGTTGATGTGCGTGCGCTCGGTTGTGACTTCTATGCGCTGACCGGGCACAAGCTGTTTGGTCCGACCGGCACCGGTCTGCTCTGGGCCCGGCGTGAACATCTCAATGCCATGCCGCCGTTTTTCGGTGGCGGCGAGATGATCCGCGAGGTTCGCTTTGAAGGCACAGTCTTCGCCGATCCGCCGCACAAGTTCGAAGCCGGCACACCGAATATCGCCGGCTTCGTCGGCCTCGGCGCGGCGCTCGATTACATCGAGTTGATCGGCCTCGACAACATCGCTGCGCGCGAGCTCGAACTTCGCGTTCATCTGACCGAGGCGATGCGTTCCGTGCCGGGATTGCGCATCATCGGCGAGGCGCGCGAAAAAGTGCCGGTCAACTCCTTTCTCATCGATGGCGTGCACGCGCATGATCTGGCGACCCTGCTCGATCACGAAGGCGTGGCCGTACGTTCGGGCCATCATTGCGCCCATCCATTGATGCAGTTTTACGGTGTCGCCGCGACCCTGCGTGCCTCGCTCGCGTTCTACAACACGCACGAGGAGATCGATGCGTTCATCGCGGCGATTGGCCGCGTGCGCAAACTCCTGGCCTGACGTTTCGAGCATGACCGATCTGACTTTCCGCACGGCCACGCTGGCTGACGTCGACGCGATCATTCCACTCGTCGAATCCGCCTATCGTGGCGAAGCAAGCCGCAAGGGTTGGACCACCGAGGCCGATTTTCTCGACGGGCAGCGGATCGACCGGCAACTTCTGATCGAGTTGATCAAACGCGACGATGCACGGGTGATCCTGGTCGAGCGTGATGCGGAGCTGATCGCCTGTTGCGAGTTGCAGAATCAGCAGGGCATCGCCTATTTCGGCATGTTTTCGGTGGCTCCGGAAGGGCAGGGCAATGGAGTCGGCAATCATCTGTTGATCGAAGCCGAACGTTTCGCTGCCAGGGAGTGGCAATGCCGGGAAATGTCGATGACTGTCATCGATATCCGCAACGAGCTGATTGCCTGGTACGAACGTCGTGGCTACCGGCGCACCGGCGTGTTCAAGCCGTTTCCGTATGGCGATGAGCGTTTCGGCATCCCGCGGCGCGATGATTTGCGCTTCGAAGTATTGAGCAAGGCGCTGGGTTGATCGGGCTCCGGCAGAAGCGAGGACTCGCGCCTGAGCTGGCATCATTATTATTGCGAGTGATTCGCATTCGTGGTCTAATTCAGGTCGTTTCATTTCGCCGAAGCTTCGATCTCAATGACTCAGCCAGTGGACCCGAAACGCCGGTCATTCTGGCTCAAGACCCTGCATGAATGGCACTGGATCAGTTCGGCCGTTTGCCTGGTCGGCATCCTGCTCTTCAGCATCACCGGGATCACCCTCAATCATGCCTCGCAGATCGAGGCCAAGGCCGTCGTTGCCAATCAGAAGGCTCAGCTGCCGCCTGCGTTGATGACGGAAATCACGGCGGCAGCGGACGATGCGAGGGCTGCGTTGCCCGTGCCGCTACGCGAATGGATTGCGCAGAACATGGATGTCCGCGTCGGTGGTCGATCTGCGGAATGGTCGGACAGCGACATCTATGTATCGATGCCGCGCGCCGGCGGCGATGCCTGGCTCAGCATCGATCGTTCCAGCGGCGAAATTGAATTCGAGCGGACGGATCGAGGCTGGATCTCGTGGCTCAACGATCTGCACAAGGGCCGCAACACGGGGCCCGCGTGGAGCTGGTTCATTGATGTATTCGCGATCGCCTGCGTGGTGTTTGCGATCACCGGATTCTTCCTGCTGCAGATTCACGCGCGGCAAAGACCGATGACCTGGCCGCTGGTTGGCCTCGGTTTTCTGGTCATGCTCCTGATTGCCATTCTGTTTGTTCACTGAGAGGTGCTGTATGCGTTCCTGTTTGATGCTGATCCTGTTGCTGCTTGGCGCTTCGGCATCGGCTGCCAGCGTCGATGCCACGGTCGAGATTCCGCGCATCGATGCCTCGGAATACCACCGCCCGTATGTCGCGGTATGGATCGAGAATCCTGATCACAGTGTCGCGGCCAACCTTGCCGTCTGGTATGCGCAAAAGGAAACCAAGGAAGGCGCGGGGACGAAATGGCTGGCCGATCTGCGCCAGTGGTGGCGACGCAGCGGTCGCGATCAATCATTGCCGATCGATGGTGTCAGTGGCGCGACGCGACCGGTCGGTCAGCACCAGTTGCGATTTGACGCAAGCAAACCGCCATTCGCTGCGCTGAAGCCTGGCAGCTACGGCTTCGTCGTCGAGGCGGCGCGCGAGGTGGGCGGGCGCGAACAACTGCGCATTCCATTCGATTGGCCGATCACTGAAACGCGACATCTCGACGTCAAGGGCGAGCACGAGCTCGGCCTGATCACGCTCGATCTCAATCCCTGAATCCGGAGAAACGACATGAAAGTTTCATCGAAAATCCTCGCCCTCGTTGTTGCCCTCGCGCTGCCGCTTTCCGCGCAGGCGCACAAGGCCTGGCTGCTGCCATCCGATACCGTGCTCTCGGGCGCCGATCCGTGGATTACGGTCGATGCGGCGGTTTCCAATGATTTGTTCTATTTCAATCATGTGCCGCTGCGTCTTGATGCGCTGACCATCAGCGGGCCGGATGGCCAGCCGGTATCGGCCGAGAACAGCGCGAAAGGAAAATATCGCAGCACGTTCGATGTGCATCTGAGCGAACCCGGCACCTATCGGATCGCCGTCGTCAATGCCGGCCTGTTCGCCAGTTGGGAGGAAAACGGCAAACCCAAGCGCTGGCGCGGCAATGCCGAATCCTTTGCCAGCGAAGTGCCGAAACACGCCAGGGATCTCAAGGTTTCGCAATCGGCCGGGCGCATTGAAACCTTCGTCACCGCGGGTCGACCGAATGAAATCGCACTGAAGCCGACCGGAACCGGTCTGGAGCTGGTGCCGGTCACTCATCCGAATGATTTGTTTGCCGGTGAGGCCGCCACCTTCAAATTGCTGCTCGATGGCGAGCCGGCGAAGGATCTGTCGATCGAAATCATCCCCGATGGCATCCGCTATCGCGACAAGCAGAATGAAATGACTGCGACCAGCGACAAGGATGGCCAGTTCAGCGTGACCTGGCCAAGTGCCGGTCGCTACTGGCTGCATGCCGAGCATGAAGACGACAAGACGTCGATGCCGCAGGCGACCCAGCGCCGCGCCAGCTACTCAGCCACGCTTGAGGTGTTGCCGCAGTAATGGAGCGGGGTCGAATCTGGCTGGGCCGGGCCTGTCGCGCCAGCATACGTTGGCGCGTGGCCCTGGTCCTGATCGTCGCGACACCGTTGCTGGCCTGTACGCCCGCGCCGCGCATCCAGTCGCTGAGCGGCGATTCGATGGGTTCGACCTGGTCGCTGCGCTATGTCGGTTCCGAAGCCTCGATCGAAACTGTCGAGTCGGCGGTCAAAGATCGACTCGATCGGGTTGATCGGCAGATGAGCACCTGGAAGTCCGATTCGGATCTGAGTCGTTACAACCTGGCGACAGCGGAAACCTGGATCGACTGGCCGCCCGAAGTGTTCAAGGTTGTCGAGGCCGCGCTGACACTCGCCGCCAATACCGGCGGCGCCTACGATCCCACGGTCGGCCCGCTGGTCGACCTGTGGGGATTCGGGCCGACCGGATCGCGACGTGAGCCGCCAGATCCGGCGGCGGTCGATGCGCTGCGCAAGCGCACCGGCTGGAAGCAGGTGACTCTCGATGCATCGCGACAACGCGCTCGGCAAGCGGGCGATGTGCGTCTGGATCTGTCCTCGATCGCGCCGGGTTTTGCGCTCGATCTGATTGGCGACTACCTGGAATCCCGGGGCATCAGCAATTATCTGATCCAAGTCGGCGGCGAGTTGCGCGGTCGAGGCGAACGTCCCGATGGTCGCGCCTGGCAAGTCGCGATACAGCGCCCGCTCGACAACGACCGCACCGATGGCAGCATCACTCCCGAACATGTCATCAGCCTGCGCAACGCCTCGCTCGGTTCGTCCGGCGACTATCGCCATTTCTTCGAAGATGGCGGGCGTCGCTACGCGCACCGTATCGATCCACGCACGGGTTACCCTCTCGACAACAACGTGGCCTCGGTAACGGTGATGGCGAAACTCGGCATTGATGCCGATCCGCTGGCAACCGCGCTCAGCGTGCTTGGCGTGGATGATGGGCTCACCTATGCGGATCGCCATGGCATTGCCGCACTCTTCATCCTGCGCAAGGGCGCAGGATTCGAGGAACGCATGACCACTTCATTCGCCGAGTTGCTTGCGCAATGAATGCATCACGAATCCAGTCGCGATTGAAGTCACCAACCCTTTCCGGAAATCTGGCGGTTGGCGGACTGTTGCTTGGCCTGGCGCTCTGCGCCGGTTTCTGGCAATCCGAAGCGTTTGGATTTCCTGATCCAGGCTTGAATCGATGGCTGGCTGCCTTCACCGCACTCGCGGTCTATCTGGTCGCTTGCGTCATGCTCAGCCTGGCCCGGTCGAAACATTCACAAGCGATGGCAGCTACCCGCGCCGCGTTCAAGGCAGAGAATTCAATTGATCGCGTGCTGGTCAGCTACGCGAGCCAGAGTGGCTACACCGGCCAGTTGGCCGAAAAGACCATGGCTTCGCTGCGTGCCGGTGGCTGCTCCGTCGAATTGATTCCGTTGAGCGATTTGCGTGCGGAACAACTGCAACAGGCGCAGCGCGCCTTGTTTCTGATCAGCACCACGGGCGAGGGCGATGCGCCGGATATGGCGGCCGGATTTGTCGATTCAGTGATGCGTTCCGAGCTGAGCCTCGAACACCTTCAGTATGGGCTTCTGGCTCTCGGTGATTCTGAATATGTAAATTATTGCGGTTTTGGTCGCGCCGTCGATGAGTGGCTGGAGAGGGCCGGTGCGCAGCGTCTGTTCGATACGATCGAGGTCGATGATGGTGACGACGGCGCCTTGCGCCATTGGCAGTATCGACTGGGTCAACTGAGCGGTTGCAGCGACCTTCCGGATTGGCAGGAGCCTCGCTATTCGCGCTGGCGTCTGCTCGAACGTCGGGTTGTGAATCCCGGCAGCGCCGGTGACCCGTGTTTTCGCCTGGCTCTTGAGGCGCTCGATCCCGGCAAGCTTTCCTGGCGGGCCGGCGATGTCATCGAGGTCGGTCCGCAGAACGCGGCGGCGGATGTCGAGGCCTGGCTTTCCCGCCATCAACTGGATGGCGACTGCATGGTCAAGGTGCGCGGCAAACCATGGACCCTGCGAAAAATCGTCGCGCGCAGCGCACTCGATCTGGATGCGACCGGAATGGACGTGCAACAGATTGCCGACGCCCTGGTGCGCCTGCCGCATCGTGATTATTCGATCGCCTCGATTCCGGCGGAGGGCAAGCTGGAGTTGCTCCTGCGTCAATGGCGACGCACCGATGGCAGTCTCGGCCTCGGTACCGGCTGGCTGACCGAATATGCATCGCCCGGAGCCGAGGTTCTTGCCCGAGTCCGGACCAACGAAGCGTTTCATGCTCCCAACGATGATTCGCCGGTCTTGCTGATCGGCAACGGCACCGGCATCGCCAGCCTGCGTGCCCTGCTCAAGCAGCGCATTTCGCGCAAGCGGTATCGCAACTGGCTGATTTTCGGCGAGCGCAACAGTCAGTGTGATTTCCACTACGGCGAAGAGATTCGCGGCTGGAAAAAAAGTGGCGCCATCGAGCGCCTCGATTTGGCCTTCTCGCGAGATCAGTCCGAGCGCATCTACGTCCAGGATCGGCTTGAGGCCGAAGCAGACGCGGTCAGGGAATGGGTCGATCAGGGCGCCATCATCTACGTCTGCGGCAGCCTGCAAGGCATGGCCCCCGGCGTCGACGAAGCCCTCCGCCGAATTCTCGGCGACAGTCGGCTCAGGCAACTGGCCGCTACGTCGCGTTATCGACGGGATGTGTATTGAGTTATTGAAGTATTACGCTCCCCGCCCCGACCCAGCGCCTGCAGGATATTTGTCGAAATCAGCGATCCCGAGCGTCATGCCGCCCAAAGCAAAGTCACTGGGCCCCAGCCTGCGCAGGGGCGACGAGTGGGGCTTTGGGTGTTCCGGCGAAGCGAGCGCATGTCATCGCCGGCATTTTCCACCAACCGCCAACCGCAATCCGCCAACCGCCAACCGCCAACCGCCAACCGCAACGAATCCCGCAATGCCTCAACTCCCATTTTCCCGTCGCCCCTGCGCAGGCAGGGGCCCAGTGCCCTTCGTCCCGAATTGAAACGGCTCGGTTCTTGCCGTGACGCGATCGAGTTCGCTATTCGATTGCCGAGAGTCAGGGATTTCGAGCGTCATGCAACTCAAAGAAGGGCCACTGGATCCCTGCCTGCGCAGGGGCGATGAGTGGGGTTTTGGGTGTTCC
>NZ_DASSYD010000204.1:0-8357 GCF_035703485.1 Dokdonella sp.
CGGACGAAGCGCTGCGGCGCATCAATGCGCAACTCTCCGGATTGGCCAGTCACAGCGAAGGCGCCTCGGTGGATCGACCCGCGCTGATTCACCCCTATGCGTTTGAGTGTAGTCGGGATGAGCTCGCCGTCGTTGAAGCGCGAAGCGGACGCATCATCGATGTCAATGCTCGTTTTTGCGAGCGCAGTGGCTATTCGCGAATTCAGTTGCTCGGTAACCGGATCGAAGGCCTGGATGCGACGCTTGCTGCGGATTTGCGTGCCAGTCTGAATCTGCAGCTGGCCAGGCAAGGGCAAGTTCGATTTCGGGCACGAAAGCCGCATGCTGACGGCAGCACTTATCTTGTCGACGTCGACGTGCGCAGGCTGACGCACAAGGGTGAATCGATTCAATTGCACGCATTTCGCGACCTCGGCGAACTCGACGGTTACGTCCGTACTCTGGGTGTCATTTCCGGGTTGAGCCAGGCAGGCGGTGGAGAGGAAGGCATCAATGCCGCCGTACGCAGTCTGGTTGATTGGCTACAGCTTGATTTTGTCTCTCTTGTCTCCTTGCGTCTGGAGCTGAATAGCGAAATGCAGCCGCTAGTCGTGTTCCATCGGCAAAGCCCGCCGGAAGAAACGCCTGATCCAATGCGCATGTCGACCCTGAAACATGCTCTTGAAGGAGACGAGATCATCCTTCTCGATGATGCATGCAGAACCAATGCTGATGATGGGTTCATCATCGACCGTGGTCACCAGTGCCTGATTGGTCTACCCCTGTGCGATGAGCGGAAGGTGGTGCTTGGAGCGCTGATCATTTCCCGCCGGGAACCGATGCATCAACTCTCACCGATGATTGAGGGTTTGCGAACCATTGCCCATCGCCTGGCCCTGGAGCTTGAGCTGCGTCGGACCCGCGAACAGGGCAGGGTGCGCGGGCTACAGGATTCGCTGACCGGCCTGCCAAACCGGCTATTGTTCAATGATCGCCTCGAGTCGGTGATCCAGGAAGCGCATCGCACCGGTGAAATGTTTGCCGTGTTGTTTGTTGATCTGGATCGCTTCAAGAACATCAACGATTCACTCGGCCACAACGTCGGTGATCACGTGCTTGTCGCAGTTTCCCGCCGATTGCGCTCCTGTGTGCGCGCATCCGATTCGGTTGCCCGCTATGCCGGCGACGAGTTCACGATGATTCTGCGTCATATCGTGCAGCGTGATGATGTCATGCGCATTGCGGAGAAAATCATCCGCGTCATGGAGGCGCCGCTGACTCTGCCGGATGGATTGGAATTGCAGATCACGGCGAGTCTCGGCATGAGCTTCTATCCCGATGACGCCACCGTTGCCGAGCGCCTGCTCAAGCATGCGGATGTTGCCATGTACACCGCCAAGGGCATGGGTCGGAACAATTTCCAGGCCTATGTTGCGGTTCCCGAAGAGTCGCATCAGCAGCGTCTTGCGCTGGAAGCGAAGTTGCGCCAGGCCGAGCGTAACGGTGAGCTTCGGGTCTTCTATCAACCCCAGGTCGATACCGTCACTGAGGATATTGTCGGCATGGAGGCGCTGATCCGCTGGGAGCATCCCGAGCTCGGCCTGATCAGTCCCGGATTCTTCATTCCGCTGGCAGAGGAAACCGGCCTGATCATTCCGATTGGTGAATGGGTCTTGCGTGCAGCCTGCATGGATGCGCGCCGTTGGCAACTGCGCTATTCAATGCCACTGAGAATCAGCGTCAATCTTTCGCCACTGCAGTTGCGCCAACCGAATCTCGTCGCCCTGGTTGCCGAAGTGCTCGAAGAGACCGGCGTGCCGGCCCAGTTGCTCGATCTTGAGGTGACAGAAAGTATCAGCGTCAAGTCGATTCCGAATCTGCTTGAAACCCTGCAGGCTCTGCGTGACCTCGGCTGCCAGATTTCGATCGATGATTTTGGTACGGGGCAATCCTCGCTGGACTACATCAAGCGCTTCCCGGCGGACCGGATCAAGATCGATCAGTCATTCGTGCGCAATATCGGCATCGATCCCGATGACGAGGCCATCGTTGAGGCAACCATCGGCATGGCTCACAATCTCAATCGTGCCGTCGTTGCTGAAGGTGTCGAAATCGAGGCGCACCTGGATTTCCTGCGCGGATTGGGCTGCGAGGTTCTGCAGGGCTTTTTGTTCTGTCGGCCGTTGCCGGCGGCGAGCTTTGAAAGTCTGATGAGCGAACGCGAACGACTGCACCAGGAACTGCATGCCTTGTTGCCTGGAAATTGACTGCTGGCCTGATCGGGCGCGGATCGAACCCGCTTCGGTTGTTACACTAGTGACCTGTCAGATATTACGCAGTCGGCTTGCGCGGTACCGATTGACGCAACCGTATTGCTGAAACTATTTCCCGCTGATGGGGTCGTAATTGCATGCCTCGACCCCATCGCCGGCAAGGAGACCTGCCCGCATGGGCGAAAGCGAATTGGATCAGGCGCTGGTAGAACGCGTCCAGAAAGGTGACAAACGGGCGTTTGATCTACTGGTTCGAAAGTACCAGCACAAGATCATCAGCGTCGTGACGCGCTATGTCTCGGATTGGAGCGAAGCACAAGATGTCGCCCAGGAGGCGTTTATTCGCGCTTATCGGGCGATTGAAGCTTTTCGTGGGGACAGTGCGTTCTACACCTGGATTTACAAGATTGCGATCAACACGGCGAAGAATCATCTGGTATCGAGAGGACGTCGTCCGCCGATCGGTGATATCGCCATTGAAGATGCCGTGCAACTCGATGGCGCATCGCAATTGCGTGACCGGGCAACACCCGAACGCGAACTGATGCGACAGGAAATTGAACGAACTGTGTTCGATACTGTCGAAGAATTGCCCGAAGAGCTGCGCACCGCCATCACCCTCAGAGAAGTGGACGGTCTCAGTTACGACGAAATCGCGGAAGCAATGAATTGTCCTATCGGCACTGTTCGTTCCCGGATATTCCGCGCCCGGGAAGCAATTGATGAACGGCTAAGGCCGCTACTGTCAGCAGACGAGGATTGATCCGCATGAGTCAGCAAATTCCAGAACAGTTGTCGGCCTTGATGGATGGCGAACTGGCGCGCGACGAGACCCTGTTTCTCATGCGTCGTATCGGCAGCGATGAAGGGCTTGTCCAGCGTTGGGCGGGCTATCACGTCACGCGCCAGGTATTGCGTCGCCAGGATGTATTTGTGCTCCCAGACAGCTTTTCCGAGAACATATTGGCTCGACTCGATGCTGAGCCCGTGTTGCATGTCGCGCGGGGTGGTCGCTGGCTGCGCTGGGCAGGTGGTGGTGCCATTGCCGCTTCGGTCGCCGTGGTTGCATTGATGTTCAGTGCACCGAACAGCAATCCTGGTGGCGTCTCGGGCGAACCGCTGGCGGCGTCAGTCAATTCAAATCCTGCGCCCGCCGCGCCGGCAACCCTGGGCGCTGGCGATTTCAGGCCGCCGCTGATGTCTCCGGCGCTTGATGTGCAGCCCGCATCGGCAAGCACGGAAGGTTTTTCATCTTCCTCCGCGCCGATGGATCCCAGGCTGCAGTCCTATCTGATTCGCCATTATGATGCGGCGGCCAACAGCGGTCAGTCGGCCATGATGCCGTATGTCCTGCTTGTCGTGCCGCCTCAGCAGGAGCCAGTCGACCCGGCCGCTGAAGGAACAATCCAGCAACGTTGAGCGACGATGCAAACTCAGCTGAATGCGTTGCTCAGTAGAACGCTCCACGTTTTGGCTCGTACAGGCGTCTGCTTGAGCATTGCGCTTGGCGCCATATCCTCACACATTGCTCTCGCGCAAACTCCCGAAGGCGCAACGTTGCTGGCACAGATGGCCGCAGCAATGCGCGCCACGGACTACCAGGGCTCGTTTGTTTACCAGCATGCCGGTCGGATCGATACCTTGCGGGTATTTCATGCAGGCGGGGCGAGAGAGCGCGAACGATTGATCAGTCTCAACGGCCCTCGCAACGAGATTGTTCGAAACGGCACCAATATCACCTCGATTCGAGCCGATGATTCCGCGATTGTCTACAACAGCACGTCCGGACGTGGGCTGCTGCCGCTGGTTCCTGACAGCGTGGATCCGGAACTGGAGAAGTCCTATCGGATCGTACTCAACGGCAGCGACCGGGTAGCCGGTTATTCCGCCGACATCGTGGATATTGTTGCGCGCGATGGCTTCCGCTATGGCTATCGATTGTGGATCGACAAGGGGTCTCGCCTGTTATTGCGCTCCATTGTCACCGACAGCAAGCGACAGCCGCTGGAACAATTCATGTTTGTTTCGTTGATCATCGGAACGCCTCCCAGCGACACCGATCTCGTTCCACGCCAACGGGAACTGCTGACAACTACGGCGACCGATTCCGATGAAATTGAATTGCGTGGTGAGCCGATGTGGAGCGTGAGCAAGGCCCCCTCCGGTTTTGCTTTCCGATCCGCCCGGCGATCCATGGATGCCGTTGAAGGTGCCCAGCATCTGGTTTATTCCGACGGTTTGGCGAGCGTTTCCGTTTATGTGGAGCCGAAAAACTCTACGGGCGACGAATTGACCACGATCGCGAGCCGCGGCACCATGAATATTTATACGTATTCCAATGAAAAGTGGAGGTTTACTGTACTTGGTGACGTACCTCTTGCCACCGTGACCATGATGGCGCAATCACTGCAGCCGGTCGTCAAATCCGTACCGTAGCCTCGTCGGGCTGCCAACTGCGGCTCACTGCTCGTCGGGAACTTTGCTTGATGACGGCTATCCAATCGACGACAGATTTCCGAGCGTCGCTGACGCTCTCAGCTTACTCTCACGTTTTCAGAATTGAGGAACAAGGCAAATGAATACTGCTTCAGGCAAACGCTTTGCCCTGATGTTTTCGGCAATGGTTTTCTCGCTCTTTGTTGCTGCGAGCGCCGCGCAGGCGGCTGAACTTCCGGATTTCACGTTACTGGTTGAAAAGAATGCTCCGGCGATCGTCAACGTTCGAGCCACCACAACGGCGAAGGTGAATCCACACGCCCAGATGCCAGGATCAGATCAGCAGCAGGATATTCCAGAAATATTTCGCCGCTTTTTCGGGCCCATTCCGCGCGGGCAGCAGCCCGGTGGAGAGCGCCAGTCCGCGGGATCCGGATTCATCATTTCAAGCGACGGATATATTCTGACCAACAACCACGTCGTCGACGGCGCGGATCAGGTTACGGTAAGACTTTCGGATCGCCGTGAGCTGGACGCCAAGGTTATCGGCACCGATGAGCAGACCGATATCGCTCTGCTCAAGATCGATGCCAACAAATTGCCGGTTGTGACAATCGGTGATTCGAGTCTGTTGAAGCCAGGTCAATGGGTAGTTGCAGTCGGCTCTCCATTTGGGATGGATCATACGGTGACCCATGGCATCGTCAGCGCAGTCGGTCGCGGCTATGACCGAAGCCAGCAATATGTGCCCTTCATTCAGACCGATGTGCCAATCAATCCCGGCAACTCGGGTGGCCCGTTGTTCAATCTCGATGGCCAGGTTGTCGGCATCAATTCACAGATCTTCTCGAATACCGGCGGCTACATGGGCGTGTCATTCGCGATCCCGATTTCTGTCGCAATGAATACGATGAAGCAGCTCAAGGAGAAGGGTCATGTCTCACGCGGCATGATCGGTGTCCAGATTCAGAATGTGGATCGTGATTCGGCCAAGGCGCTGGGCCTGCCGCGCAGTGGTGGAGCACTGGTCAACAATGTTTCCGTGGATAGCGCGGCCGACAAGGCCGGAGTCAAGGTAGGTGATGTCATTCTTGCCTTCGATGGCAGCGAAGTAGTCAGTTCATCGGACCTTCCGCCCCTGGTCGGACTGACACCGCCGGGCACGAAGTCCAAGCTCACGGTCTTCCGCAATGGCAAAACCATGGACATTCCGATCACGGTCGGAGAGTTGCCGCAGGATGCCGCCACCGTTGCCTCGGCCAAACCGAAGCCGCAAGCGAGCAACAAACTCGGGATTGTGGTCGATGACCTGACTGCGGATCAGCGCAAGCAAGCCGGATTGAAGGATCAAGGGGTGGTGATCACCAGGATCGACGGAATGGCCGCCCGTCGCGCCGCCCTTCAGCCAGGTGACGTCGTACTCATGGTCGGACGCAAATCGATTGACAGCGCCAGCGCGTTCAATGCCGCTGTCAAGCAGCTCAAGGATGGCGATTCGGTCATGCTGCTGATCCGGCGCAACGATGTCACTTCATTCGTGGCGCTCAACGTGCCAGCCGCCGACTCGGAGCAGTAGTCTCCGTCGAACTGGCTGGCGAAAGGGTAGCCGTCGAGGAAGCCGGGACCGGGTTCTCCTCGACAGCTGCCCGTTTTCGCTCAATGTATTTGCTGCAACGCAACCAAGCGATGCGCTTTCTGCGATAATCGCCGCCTTTGCGCCGGCTTCCGGCCGGTGCTCTACGGCAAACCTTGATGGACCATATCCGAAATTTCTCGATCATCGCCCATGTCGACCATGGCAAATCCACGCTGGCCGACCGAATCATTCAGATCTGTGGTGGACTGCAAGCGCGCGAAATGTCCGCGCAGGTGCTCGATACGAACCCGATCGAGCGCGAGCGCGGCATCACCATCAAGGCGCAGAGCGTTTCCCTCCCGTATACGGCGAAGAACGGCAAGACCTACTTGCTCAACTTCATCGACACTCCAGGACACGTGGACTTTTCGTATGAGGTCAGTCGCTCACTGGCCGCTTGTGAAGGTGCGCTTCTGGTTGTTGACGCAGCCCAGGGCGTCGAAGCGCAATCGGTCGCAAACTGCTACACGGCCGTGGAGCAGGGGCTGACGGTTGTTCCGGTGCTCAACAAGATCGATCTTCCGACCGCCGATATTGATCGCGCCAAAGAGGAAATCGAGGCCGTCATCGGTATTGACGCCCAGGATGCGATCCCGATCAGCGCGAAGACCGGCCTCAATGTCACGGACGTACTGGAAGCCATTGTCGAGCGCATCCCGCCGCCACAGCCAGGCGACACGGACAAGTTGCAGGCCTTGATCATCGACTCCTGGTTTGACAACTATCTCGGTGTCGTTTCGCTGGTTCGCGTAATGCAGGGAGAGATCAAGCCGAAGGACAAGATCCTGGTGATGTCCACGGGGCGCTGGCACGAAGTCGATCAAGTCGGCGTATTCACACCGAAGCGCCAGGTCAAGGACAAACTCAGTGGAGGCGAAGTAGGTTGGGTTACCGCTTCAATCAAGCAGGTCAATGGTGCGCCCGTCGGCGATACGCTGACTCTGAATGCCGACCCGGCCGCCGCACCCCTGCCAGGCTTCCAGAAAGTCCAGCCACGCGTCTTCTCGGGCCTTTTTCCGGTCAATGCCGAGGACTTTCCCGCGCTGCGTGAAGCGTTGGACAAACTCAAGCTCAATGATGCCGCGCTGCATTTCGAACCGGAAAGCTCGGAGGCCATGGGTTTCGGCTTTCGATGCGGGTTCCTGGGCTTGCTGCATATGGACATCATTCAGGAGCGTCTGGAGCGCGAATATGATCTGGATCTGATTGGCACCGCGCCAACCGTCATCTATGAGGTTCTGCAGACCGATGGTTCGATCATGCCACTCGATAATCCGGCCAAATTGCCAGCGAGCCAGAATATTGAAGAGGTTCGTGAGCCGATCATTGTCGCCAACATCCTGACCCCGCCTGATCACATTGGCAGTGTCATCAAGCTCTGCGAAGAGAAGCGCGGTGTACAACGCTCGATCAACTACATGGCCAATCAGGTGCAGATCAGCTATGAGCTGCCATTGGCCGAAGTGGTTCTCGATTTCTTCGACAGGCTGAAATCGGTATCGCGCGGCTATGCATCGATGGACTACTATTTCGAGCGTTTCCAGGCAGCTCCACTGGTTCGTCTCGATGTCCTGATCAATGGCGAGCGGGTCGATGCACTGAGTCTGATCCTGCACCGCTCGGCTGCGGATCGCCGTGGTCGCGATCTGGTTGAGCGCATGAAGGATCTCATTCCGCGTCAGCAGTTCGACGTTGCCATCCAGGGTGCAATCGGGGCACAGATTATCGCGCGATCCACGGTCAAGGCCTTGCGCAAGAACGTACTCGCCAAGTGCTACGGCGGCGACGTTTCCCGCAAGCGCAAGCTGCTGGAGAAGCAGAAGGAAGGCAAGAAGCGCATGCGGCAGTTCGGCAAGGTCGACATCCCGCAGGAAGCGTTCATCGCGGCGCTGAAGGTGGATAGCTGAGCAGCAATCGGCTCGTAGGGTGGGTAGAGCGAAGCGAACCCACCATCTTGCGCCCGCCGCAACCGAGTGATGGGTTTCGCTGCGCTCTACCCATCCTACGATTCTGTCAGACAATTGTTCGCGTTT
>NZ_DASSYD010000157.1:0-4904 GCF_035703485.1 Dokdonella sp.
ATGATCTCCGCGGTCGAAAGATTGCGGTTGAAGCCCTGGGTGCCGGTCGAGCAGAACGTGCAATTTAGACCGCAGCCAACTTGCGAAGAGACGCACAAGGTGCCGCGCGAGCTCTCGGGGATGAACACGGCCTCGATTGCGTTGCGCGGATCCATGCCCAGCAACCACTTGTAGGTGCCGTCGGTGGATTGCTTTTCCAGCAACACATTCGGCGGGACGATCTCGGCAACGGCTTCAAGCTTGCTGCGCAAGGCCTTGCCAACATCGGTCATCAGCAAAAAATCAGTGACGTGACGGTGGTACATCCACTTCATGACCTGATCGGCACGGTAGGGCTTCTCGCCGGCTTGCGCGAACCAGTCGCGCAAGCCCTGGCGATCAAGGCCGAACAGATTCGTTCTGGTCGCGGTCACGTCCATCGTCTTCAGCGCGACGTCACTTCGGAACTGGCGAAGAAGTAGGCGATTTCGACAGCCGCAGTTTCCGGAGCATCCGAACCGTGCACCGCATTGGCGTCGATCGAGTCGGCAAAGTCGGCGCGAATCGTGCCGGCCGCCGCCTGTTTCGGATCGGTCGCACCCATCAAATCACGATGCACCGCGATAGCATTTTCACCCTCAAGCGCCTGGATGATGACCGGACCGGAGATCATGAATTCGACCAGCGCGTTGAAAAACGGGCGCTCCTTGTGCACGGCATAAAAGCCTTCGGCCTCACGGCGCGAGAGCTGCTTCATGCGTGCGGCGATGATCCTGAGGCCGGCTTTTTCGAATCGGGAATAGATTTCGCCGATGACGTTCTTGGCGACCGCATCGGGCTTGATGATGGAAAGGGTGCGCTCAAGCGCCATTGTCTTTGAACCTTTGAATGAGGAATCGGAGGGCATGCGAATGCGGCCGTGAGGCTAAACCCACGGCATTCCGGATAGTTAGCGCACTATCCGACCTCGTATTCTAGCTAGTTTTTGCAATGATTTGCACCCCGGGAACGTGATTTCACGCGCTTTTGCGACGTTGCCCATCGCGCTCGACAGGCTTATGATTCAAACGTCCGTTTGGTTTTGGCCTTCGTCTCTGGAATTCCTCATTTGAATTCACCGCACTTTTCGACCAAGGAACGCATTCTTGGCGCAGCCGAGGAACTGTTCGCCCGCAATGGCTTTGCCGGGGCTTCCCTGCGCGAATTGACAGCGACGGCCAAGGTCAACCTGGCCGCAGTCAACTACCACTTCGGCTCCAAAGACAATCTTGTCAACGAAGTTTTCCGCCGCCGCCTTGATGAGCTCAGCGCGCAACGTCTTGAATCGCTCAAGATTGTTCTGGCCAAGCCCGAGCCCACGCTGGAAGACATTCTCGCCGCCTTCATCCATCCCGCCCTGTTGCTCTCGCTCGACAAAACCGGAGGTGCAACGTTTGTCCGCGTCCTTGCCCGCGCCTATGCCGAACACAACGAGCGCCTGCGCAAGTTCCTTTCGGAGAACTACGGCCACGTGCTCAAGGAGTTTGCCGCTGCATTCGGCGCCCAACTGCAACATCTGGGCAAGGAAGAACTTTATTGGCGCATCGATATCATCGCCGGTGCGCTGACTTATGCCATGGCCGACTTCGGTGTCATCAAGCGGCGTGAGGCGATGTCCGAAAAAATCCATCGCGAACGTGCCGCCGAGCATCTGATCCGATTTGCCGCCGCCGGCCTGCGCGCCGAGTAAACCCCATTCAACCCTGTTCGCGCGGCCAGGCTGCCGCGCACCCTTTTTCTGTCCTTCCTGCGAGGTATTGCATGAACCATTCTCCTCTCCGCATCCGCAAGGTTGCCGTCCTTGGCGCCGGCGTCATGGGCGCGCAGATCGCCGCACACCTGACCAATGCCGATGTCGAAACCATCCTCTTCGACTTGCCGGCCAAGGAAGGGCCAAAAAGCGCAATCGCGATCAAGGCGATTGCCAACCTGGCCAAGCTTTCACCAGCTCCACTGGCCGAAAAGTCGCGCGCTGGGGCAATCACACCAGCCAACTACGATGAAAATCTCGACCTGCTCAAGGGCTGTGACCTGATCATTGAAGCGATCGCCGAACGGCTTGACTGGAAGCTCGATCTTTACAAGAAGATTGCGCCGTATGTCTCTGATTCTGCATTCATTGCCAGCAACACCTCGGGACTTTCGATCAATGCGCTGGCCGAGGCGTTGCCGGCAGCGATGCGACCCCGCTTCTCCGGCATCCACTTCTTCAATCCGCCGCGCTACATGCATCTGGTCGAACTGATTCCCGACAAGCAGACCGATCCGGCCCTGCTCTCGGGGCTCGAAGCGTTCCTGACCACGACGCTCGGCAAAGGCGTTGTTTACGCCAAGGACACGCCGAACTTCATCGGCAACCGCATCGGCGTGTTCTCTATCCTCGCCACCATGCACCACACCGAGCAGTTCAAGCTTGGCTTTGATGCCGTCGACGCAATCACCGGCCCGGCCATCGGCCGACCGAAGAGTGCGACCTATCGCACCTCGGATGTGGTCGGCCTCGACACCATGGCGCATGTCATCAAGACCATGGACGACACCCTGCCGAATGATCCCTGGCACAAATATTTCAAAGCGCCGGCGTGGCTTGGTGCGTTGATTGAAAAGGGTGCACTCGGACAGAAGTCCGGCGCCGGCTTCTTCCGCAAGGTCGGCAAGGAGATCCAGGTTCTCGATCTGGCCAAACAGGATTACCGCCCTGCCTCCGAAGGCGCCAGCGAGGAGCTTGGCAAGATCCTCGCAATCCGCAACCCGGCCGAGAAATTCGCCGCGCTGCGTGCCTCCACGGACAACCAGGCGCAGTTCCTCTGGGCCATGTTCCGCGATCTATTCCATTACACGGCGTTCCATCTGGCCGATATCGCCGAAACCGCGCGTCATGTGGATTTCGCGATCCGCTGGGGTTACGGCTGGAAAATGGGACCGTTTGAAACCTGGCAGGCCGCCGGCTGGAAACAGGTGGCGCAATGGATTGCCGAAGATATCGCCGCGGGCAAGGCCATGAGCGATGCGCCGCTGCCCGCATGGGTCACTGACGGACGCGACGGCGTACATGGCAAGGATGGCTCGTACTCGCCCAGCGCCGGGAAAAATATCCCGCGTTCGGATGCGCCCGTCTACCAGCGCCAGTTGTTCCCCGATCCGCTGCTTGGCGAATCCTTCAACACCGGCACGACGGTCTGGGAAAACGATGGCGTGCGTCTGTGGCACCTCGGCGACGACATCGGCATCGTCTCGTTCAAGACCAAGATGAACACGGTCAATGACGCCGTGCTCGACGGCCTGCAACGCTGCGTCGAGGAATGCGAAAAGCAACTCAAGGCGATGGTCATCTGGCAAAGCGGTGAACCGTTCTCGGCTGGCGCCGATCTCAAGGGTGCGCTCGGCCTGATCAAGGACGGCAAGATTGTCGAGTTCGAGGCGATGATCGCCAACTTCCAGGCGACCAGCATGCGCCTCAAGTATTCGCTGGTGCCGGTGGTCGCGGCCGTGCGCGGCATGGCCTTTGGCGGCGGCTGCGAATTCCAGATGCATTCGGCGCGCACCGTGGCTGCGCTGGAAAGCTATATCGGCCTGGTCGAAGCCGGCGTCGGCTTGCTGCCAGCCGGTGGCGGACTCAAGGAACTCGCCTTGCGTGCGGCGCGTGACAGCGTCAATGGCGACCCGTTCGATGGCATCAAGAAGTCCTTCGAAGCCGTCGCCATGGCCAAGGTCTCGGCCAGCGCGCTCGAAGCGAAACAGCTCGGTCTGCTGCGCCCCGATGACGTGGTTGTCTTCAACAGCTTCGAATTGCTCTACGTGGCCAAACAGGTTGCCGCCTCACTCGCCGAATCCGGCTGGCGTCCACCTTTGCCAGCGCGCGACATCACCGCTGGCGGCGATGTCGGCACCGCGACATTGAAGATGATGCTGGTCAACATGCTCGAAGGCCGCTTCATCTCAGCGCACGACTACGAGATCGGCAGCCGCATTGCCGACACGTTGTGCGGCGGCGTCATCGAACGCGGCTCGAAGGTCGACGAAACCTGGCTGCTCGACCTGGAGCGCAAGCATTTCGTTGCACTTGCACAGATGCCGAAAACCCAGGAACGCATTGGCCATACCTTGACGACGGGCAAGCCGTTGAGGAACTGAGATTCGGGAGTCGGGATTTGGGATTCGCAAGAGCCCATTTACCGACATCCCGCGATCCTGCCGCCCTTACGAATCCCAAATTCCGAATTTCGAATCCCGCTTCTGGAGTCACACATGTCCAAACAACTACAAGACGCCTACATCGTCTCCGCCGTGCGTACACCGGTTGGCAAGGCGCCGCGTGGCGTGTTTCGCAACACCCGTCCTGATGATTTGCTCGCCCATGTGATCCGTGCCGCCGTCGCCGGCGCGCCGGGCATCGATCTTTCACGCATCGAGGATGTCGTGATCGGTTGTGCCATGCCCGAGGCCGAGCAAGGCATGAACGTGGCCCGCATTGGCGCGCTGCTGGCCGGTTTGCCGAACAGCGTTCCCGCGCAGACGATCAACCGCTTCTGCTCCTCCGGCGTGCAGGCGATTGCCCTCGCTGCCGACCGCATCCGCACCGGCGATGCCGACCTGATGCTCGCCGGCGGTACCGAGAGCATGAGCATGGTGCCGATGATGGGCCACAAGATCGCCATGAACCCGATCGCTTTCACCGATGAGAACATCGCCATCGCCTACGGCATGGGCATCACCGCCGAGAATGTCGCCAGCGAGTGGAAAGTCAGCCGCGAGGACCAGGACGCTTTCGCGCTCGCGAGCCACCAGAAGGCGCTCGCTGCGATTGCCGCGGGTGAGTTCGCGGACGAGATCCTGCCGTTCACGCTCGGCGACCGCTATCCGGACCTCGCCGCGCGCGCGATCCG
>NZ_DASSYD010000180.1:0-6885 GCF_035703485.1 Dokdonella sp.
GCTTCAGCCGCGATGCTCTTGGTCCGGGTTGGCGTGAAACAGCATCGCGGCTGAAGCCGCTTCCTACACAAGTCGACCTGGCATCACCGATTCATTCCGATCACCCAATGTACAACTGACGAACGAAACGACATGGCCCAAATCACCCTGATCGAAGCAGTCACCCAGGCCATGGCCTGGGAAATGAAACATGATCCCAGCGTCGTCGTCCTCGGCGAAGATGTCGGCGTCAACGGCGGCGTGTTCCGCGCCACCCAGGGACTACTCGACAAGTTCGGCGCCGATCGCGTCATCGATACGCCGCTTGATGAAACCACGATCGGCGGCATCACCGTCGGCCTTGCCGCACAAGGCATGAAGCCGATCGCCGAGGCGCAGTTTGAAGGCTTCATCTACGGCATGCTTGAGCAGATCATTTGCCACGCCGCGCGCATGCGCAATCGAACCCGCGGACGTCTGACCTGCCCTGCCGTATGGCGCGCGCCCTGGGGCGGCGGCATTCGCGCACCCGAGCATCACTCTGAGGCGAATGAGGCGATATTCACGAACGTACCGGGGCTGCGCGTTGTCCTGCCCTCGTCACCGGCACGCGCCTATGGCCTGTTGCTGGCCTCGATTCGCGACCCGGATCCGGTCATCTTCTTCGAACCCAAGCGTATCTATCGCCAGTACAAGGAAGAAGTTCCCGACGACGGCGAAGCCTTGCCGCTCGATGTCTGCTTCGTACTGCGCGATGGAACCGATGTAACCCTGGTCACCTGGGGCGCGCAGGTCAAGGAAACCCTCGAAGCGGCCGACGCGCTGGCCGAGGAAGGCATCAGTGCCGAGGTCATCGACGTGGCCACGTTGAAGCCACTCGATTTCGACACGATCCATGAATCGGTGCGCAAGACCGGTCGCTGCGTGATCGTCCACGAGGCACCGCGCACCGCTGGCTTCGGAGCCGAGATTTCGGCACGACTGGCCGAACATGCGATGTACGATCTGCTTGCACCGGTCGAGCGCGTGACCGGCTACGACACGCATATCCCATTGTTCCGCCTTGAAATGAAATATCTGCCGAGCGCCGACAAGATCGTCGACGCCGCCAAACGCACACTGGCCGCAAGCTGAGCCGACGGAGCATACGCATGAGCGAGACAAAGACATTCCACCTCCCTGATCTCGGTGAAGGCCTGCCCGATGCGACCATCGTCGAATGGTTCGTCAAAGAAGGCGGCGTCGCCAAGCTCGATGAACCGCTGGTTTCGATGGAAACCGCCAAGGCTGTTGTCGAAGTGCCCTCGCCGTTCTCGGGCAAGGTGGTCAAGCAGCACGGCAAGGAAGGCGACGTCATCGAAACCGGTGCGGAGTTGATCGAAATCGAAATCGATGCCAGCCTGCCGCAACGTGCCGATGCCGAATCCACCGGCCATCATCACGGCCCGCCGACGAAGGCTCCGGCAAAGGCCGAAGCCAGCCCCGCGCCGAAGCAGGAGGCTTCCGAAAAGAAAGAGGGTGGCGAACGCGCCGATTCCGGCACCGTGGTCGGGGCCATGGAAGCCAGCGATCACGTGCATACCGAACAGACATCTGTCGTCGGCGGAATCAAGGCGGTACCGGCCGTGCGTGCGACGGCAAAGAAGCTCGGTGTCGATCTGGGTCGGGTCAAACCAACCGGCGCCGATGGCGTCATCACCTTGAAGGATGTGCGCGAAGCCGCCGAAGCGGGAACTGCGAAAATTGGCTCCAAAGCGTCCGCGCCGAGTGCCGCCAATGCCCAGCCAGCGCCATCGCGTGAAACTCCTGTGCAGCGCTCGGCCGATGAACGCACCGCACTTTCAGCATCGGGAAAGCCGATGCGTACGACGCCGCCGACACAAACGGCCAGTGGCCAGCCCGAGCAACTCAAAGGGGTTCGCCGCAACATGGCCCGGGTCATGGCCGCCGCACATGCGCAGGTTGTTCCAACCACGCTATGTGACGACGCCGACATCCACGCCTGGACGCCAGGCAACGACATCACGGTGCGCCTAATCCGCTCGATCGTGCGCGCCTGCCAGGCTGTGCCCGCATTGAACGCCTGGTTCGATGGCGAAAACCTCAGTCGAACCCAGCACCGCCACGTCGATATCGGCATTGCCGTCGACACCGATGATGGCCTGTTCGTGCCCGCCCTGCGCAATGCCGATGTGCTCGACGCCAATGGCGTACGCCAGGCGATCAGCCGCCTGCGTGATCAGGTGGTCAGCCGCAGCATTCCCGCCGAGGAGCTCAAGGGCTACACGATCTCATTGTCGAACTTCGGCGTCTTCGCCGGCCGCTACGCAACGCCGATCGTGGTGCCACCCACGGTGGCAATCGTTGCCGCGGGCAAGGGTCGCCACCAGATGACTCCGGTCATGGGCGGCTTTGAATCGCACAAGATTGTTCCGATCTCTTTGACCTTTGATCACCGCGCTGCGACAGGCGGTGAAGCGGCGCGATTCCTCAAGGTGTTGCTGTATGATTTGGCGCGGCCGAACTGAGCGGCTTCAGCGTCATGGCGGAAGCAGTGCATCGGGCATGAATGCCCTTCCTACGAAGAGCGGAAGCCATGCATCGGACGTGACTGCCCGTCTGCAAAGAGTGGGCGAGCCGTGGCGCAGGATTCTTTGATGTAGAACGCGTTGTCGCTTCGTTGTAGGAAGCGGCTTTAGCCGCGATGCACTTGAGCCCGGACTATTCATGAAAAATCCAGACTAGCATCGTGTCCAACCCTAGCGGATGCTGGCGCTGGCATCCTCATAACCGACGATATCAAGATCGAAACCCGCCAGGCCGACGAGCTTGCGTGGTGTGCCGAGTACACGCAGATGGCGCACGTCGAGATCGGCAAGAATCTGTGCACCGAGGCCATGGCGACGCCATTCACTGGCCGGGTCGGCATCCCGCTTTGCCGGCGTTCCGGCCAGACAATCGAGCAGCGCTTCGGCTTCGCCTGCTTCGTTCAAGACGACGACAACGCCACGATTCTCATCAGCAATGCGGCGCAGCGCCGAGGTCACGGTCAGCCCCAGATCATCGCGACGCAGATGCAGCACGTCCGATAGCGTGTTGCGCACATGCACACGCGTCAGCACCGGCTGGCCATCACCAACCTCGCCGCGAACGAGGGCGAAGTGCAGCGCCTTCTGCACGAGGTCGCGATAGACGACCAGGCGGAATGCACCAAACTCGGTATCGACTTCGACATCGCGCACGCGTTCGATCGTGTTTTCGGTCTGCAGGCGGTAGCGGATCAGATCGGCAATCGTGCCGATCTTGAGGCCGTGTTTGCGTGCGAACTCCTCCAGTGCGGGACGCCGCGCCATGCTGCCGTCCTCGGCCATCACTTCAACGATGACGCCGGCCGGCTCAAGCCCGGCCATTGTCGCCAGATCGCAGGCCGCCTCGGTATGCCCTGCCCTGACCAGCACGCCGCCGGTTTGCGCCGTCAACGGGAAAATATGTCCCGGCTGGGCCAGGTGCTCGGGTCGTGCATTGTCGGCCACGGCGGTACGGATCGTGTGCGCGCGGTCATACGCCGAAATGCCGGTGGTGACGCCCTCCGCTGCTTCAATCGAGACGGTGAAATTGGTGTGATGCGATGAAGTGTTGTCATGCACCATCGGCTTCAGGCCGAGCTGGCGGCAACGCGCGGCGGTCAGGGTCAGACAGACCAGACCACGGGCTTCGCGGACCATGAAGTTGATGTCTTCGGGGCGCACCTTCTCGGCAGCCATGATCAGGTCCCCTTCGTTTTCGCGATCCTCATCATCGAGAATCACGACCATGCGGCCGGCGCGGATGTCATCGAGGATGTCGGGGATCGTGTTGAAGCTCATGGTGGCGTTTCCGTCATGTCGTAAATTTCAAGGCCGCAGACCTGCAGGAAGCGGCTGAAGCCGCTTCCTGCAATTCGGATGTTTCTTTTTCGCGGAACTCGACGAGGCGCTCGGCATAGCGGGCCATGCGGTCGACTTCGATATTGACGGCATCACCGACCCGGCGCTGAGCAAACGTCGTCACTTGTTGCGTATGCGGAATCAGATTGACGCCGAATCGCAAACCATCGACTTCATTGACCGTGAGGCTGACTCCGTCGATGCAAATCGAACCCTTGCTCGCAATATAACGAGCGAGTTCGGCCGCTATCTCGAAACTCCAGCGTTGCGAGCGCGCATCGGCATGGATATCGACAACCCGGCCAAGCCCGTCGATGTGACCAGACACCAGATGCCCGCCGAGACGATCGCTCAGGCGCAGCGCCTTTTCCAGATTGACCGACGCACCCGATTCGAGCTTGCCCAGCGTGGTCAGCTTGAGCGTTTCCAGCGAAACATCGGCAGCAAAGGTTTCTGCGCTGATGTCGAGCGCGGTCAGGCAGACTCCGGCCACGGCGATACTGTCGCCGTTGCGCACATCCTCTAGCTGCATGGATCCGGCCTTGAAAACCATACGCCGATCGCCGCCGCGCTCTTCGCTTGAAACGAGTTGGCCAATCGACTCGATGATTCCGGTAAACACCTGGCTCGGCCTACTCGTGAATACGCGCGATGATCGCGCAGGACATTGGGTTCACATGGCTTTTCGTGATTGAGGCCATAGCAGGGACTATCGCCGATTGAGCGAAAAGCCGTGTGAACTCAAGGGACAAGCGAGGGTACGTGTAATTCATGAATAGTCCGGGCTAGTTTTCCAGGGGCCGCATCAGCAAACGCCAATCCGATCCGAGCATGCGTTGATCGACAGTTTCCAGCTTCCAGCGCGCAGACATGTCGCTCAGGGCCGGCAAGTCCAGCAAGGGCCGCGCCGAATCCCCGAGCAGGATCGGGGCGACATACAGCAGCAACTCGTCGACCAGACCCGCACTGAACAAGGCGCCACACAAGGTCGGCCCTGCCTCGACCTGGATCTCGTTGAAATCACGCGCGGCCAAAAGCGCCAGTACCGATGACAGGTCGAGCCGATCATCACGGATTTCAACCGTCCGCAGCTCGACAGATTCGAAGCGCTGGTCGACAGGCGATGAATCAGGGCTGTGCAGGATCAGCGTCGGCGCGCTGCCATCGAGGATGTTCGCTGCAACCGGCGTACGCAGCTTGCGGTCGAGAATGACCCGCAGCGGCACAAAACATGAGCCGTTCTCGTCATCCACCGGGTCTGATAATCGCACTGTCAACCTTGGATCATCGGCCAGCACAGTACCAATGCCACTGAGGAGCGCCGAACTGCGTGCGCGCCAGCGTTGCACATCAGCGCGTGCCGCCTCGCCGGTGATCCACTTCGATTCGCCATTGGCCAGCGCGGTGCGGCCATCGAGGCTCATTGCCAGCTTGACCCTCAACCACGGTCGCTTGCGCTCGACGCGCGCGAGGAAGCCGCGATTGAGTTCGCGCGCGGCGACCACCATCAGGCCGCATTCGACCTTGATTCCGGCATCGCGCAACATGCCAATGCCACGACCATCGACATCGACAAACGGGTCCTCATGTGCGATCACCACGCGGGCGACGCCGGCTTCGATCAGGGCGTCTGCGCACGGTGGCGTGCGACCGAAATGGGCGCAGGGTTCAAGCGTCACGTAGGCGGTCGCACCCTTTGCTTGTGTGCCCGCTTCCGCCAGGGCGAAAACTTCCGCGTGGGCTTCACCTGAACGTCGATGCCAGCCGCTGCCGACAATTCGATCATCGTGGGCGATGACGCAACCGACTCGTGGATTGGGCTGGGTCGTAAACAGGCCGCGCTCGGCCAAACGCAGGGCCAGGGCCATGTGCGCATGATCCATGGCGCTGAACTTCGCTTCGCTCACCGTGGCTGATTCACGTTTGCTCAGCCTTTGCCCTTGCGCGGGATCGCCTCGCCAAGCAAGGGCAATTGCAAGTTTTCCAGGCCCGGCAGATCGCGTTCGAGATTTTCGATTTCTTCACGGAACGCCTGCATGTCCTCGAAGCTGCGATAAACCGAGGCAAAGCGCACATAGGCGACCTGATCGAGCTTTTTCAGCGCGTGCATGACCAACTCGCCGACACGCATGGATGGAATCTCGCGCTCGCCGCTGCGACGCAGATCATCGATCACGCTACGGACCGCCGCATCGACCTGGTCACTGGCAACCGGCCGCTTCTGCAGCGCGCGATTGAAACTCGTGCGCAGCTTGCGCTCGTCGAATGGTTCACGCCGGCCATCCGACTTGGCCACCACCGGCATTTTCAGCTCGGCCGTCTCGAAGGTGTTGAACCGCTCATTGCAATGCTCACACACGCGTCGACGACGAATCGTCGATCCATCATCGGACACGCGCGAATCGATCACGCGGGTATCTTCATGCTGGCAGAAGGGGCAGTGCATTCAGTGGAACGGAAGTGGCGAGTAGGGAGTGGGGAGTGGGTTTGCAGCGGGGAATGGAGAATCGGGAATTGGAAATCGTTTGGAAGCGGTCCACGGCGAGCTAGCGAAACTCTGCACGGTCATGGCGAGCCGGCTTTTACCGACTCCCCACTCCCTACTCCCCACTCCCGCTCTCCTAGCCATACACCGGATACTTCCGGCACTGCGCCGTCACCTTGTCGCGGACCGAAGCGATGATCTTGTCGTCGTTGGGTGCGTCGAGGACATCGGCAATCCAGTTGGCGAGGTCGGTGCAATCCTGCTCGCCGTAGCCGCGGGTGGTTACCGCCGGGGTGCCGATGCGCAGACCGGAGGTGATGAACGGCGAGCGCGGATCATTCGGCACGGCGTTCTTGTTGACCGTGATATGTGCCTTGCCGAGCGCCGCTTCGGCTTCCTTTCCGCTGGAGTCGCGGCCGATCAGGTCGATCAGCATCAGGTGGTTCTCGGTGCCGCCCGATACGATCCGGTAGCCGCGCGCGATGAACGCCTTCG
>NZ_DASSYD010000067.1:0-5605 GCF_035703485.1 Dokdonella sp.
GTACGCCCTTGCCCGGCCCGCTGCCGGGCACGGCCGTGATCGGATCATGGTTCGGGTCCGAATCATTGGCCAGCAGGCCCGGCGCGGGCACATGCAGCGTGTCGCCACGCTCCACCGTGTACGCGCCATCATCCACCGCAACCGGCGCACGGTTCTGGTCGATGCTGAGGGTAAATGACACCGTGTCACTGAAGCCGAGCGGATCGGAAACACGCACGCTGACCACGTGCGGGCCCAACTGCTGGCTGACCGGCGTCCAGCGGATCACGCCGCTGGCCGGATCAATACTCATGCCGGGCGGATGCGCGGACAGGAAGAACTGCAGCGTATCGCCATCGGCATCGCTGGCCTGGGCGGTCAGGCTGAACAGCTCACCGGGTTTGCCGCCCTGGTCGGCGATCGGACTCAGTACCGGCACTGCATTGGCATCGATGACGGTCAGCATGAACGATTCGGTATCGCCCTGACCGACGCTGTTGCTGGCATGGACGAGGATGGCGTGCGGGCCGAGATCGGCACTGCCCGGCAACCAGCTGATCAGCCCCGAAGCCGGATCGATCTGCATGCCGAACGGGGCCGCATCCAGGGCATAGCTGATCGGTGCACCGCCGCCGGTATTGGCCACCGTCACCGCTTGCTGGAATGGCATACCGACCAGCACCGTGCTGTCGTTGATCGGCGAGATCAGCGGCGGCGAGGTCGGCGCGATCACGCTCACCTGGAAACTGGCACTGGCAACGTTTGCATAGCGGTCGCAGATCTCGACCGTGACATCGTTGGACCCCGTCTGCCCGGGCAGCGGGCTCCAGCTGACAAGACCCGAATCGGCATTGATGGTCATGCCGGCGGGCGCTTCGGTCAGCGACCAGCCAAAGCGGTCACCCGGATCGGGATCACTGGCCGAGGATGCCAGATCGATACTGATCGGGCCTTCGCCGAGGACGCCGCCGCGTTCGCCGATCGATTCAAACACCGGCGCATGGTTGGGGCCATCGAAATAGTCGATGAAAATGCGATCGGCAAAACACGCGGCATGGGCAACTGGACTGCCCAACACGGCCATGAACAAGGCAAGCGCGGACGAGGATCGGATGGTCATCTCAGTGCCCTCAGTTGCTGGCCGTACTGGCCGTGGCGAGTGGATTGGCGACGCGGAAGATGTCGCGTGCGGTATTGCTGTCGCCGGCGACCAGGTTGGTCGCATTCGACTCGAATACGATCCAGCCGCCATCGCCGGAAATCGCTGGCTTGTAGCTGTGGCCATCGGACTCGCCGCCTGGCGCAACGCTGACCCGCTCGGTTTGTCCGCTGGTTCGATCGTGGACAAAGATATCGGAGCGCTGGTTGTTGTCGCCGGCAACGAGGTTGCTGGCGTTGGAGCGAAACACGACGAAACGACCATCGTCGGAAATGTCAGCCTCCAGGCTGTCGTGGTTGGCCTCGGCACCGCTGCTGGAAACGCTGACCCGGCTGGTCGTGCCGAGGGTCAGGTCACGCACGAAGATGTCCCAGTGCTTGTTGCTGTCAGCCGCCACGAGGTTGCTTGCCTGCGAGCGAAAGGCGACGAACAGGCCATTGCCGGATATCACCGGCGTGTAGCTGTCGCCATTGCCGATGCTGCCGTCACTGGCCACGCTGGCCATGATGATAACGCCGGTCTGACGATCCTTGACGAAGATGTCTTCGTGCTCGTTGGTGTCGCCTGGAACAAGATTGTTGGCGTAGGAGTAGAACGCCACATAGCGGCCATCGTCACTGAGTGTTGGCGAAAAGCTGTCGCCAACGCCTTCGGCTCCATCGCCATCGCGGCTGACACGTTCGGTTGGCACCACCGGCAGCGTGACGCGATCGAAGACGAAGGCATCGATGCTGCCATTGCTGTCGTCATCGATCGGTCGCGCTGGCGCCGGGTCGACGTCCTGCAGTGTTCCCTCCGAATGGAACGCAATGAACTGGCCATTGCCGGAGACCGAGGGCTCCTGATTGCCCACCGTTGGCGACGCCACCAGCAGGGTCGAAACTCCCGTGCTCCGATCGTGGGCGATGATTTGCGAGTCGAACGGTGGCCCGGTCAGATCGGTTTGCATGACCACGATCTGGCCGTCGTCGGAGAGGCTTGGATAGCGGCTGTAGCGGCGATACGGGGTGAAGTGACCACTGGCCATTCCGGTTGTCATGCTGCCGGGATCACGCACGAAAATATCCGGCCAGTTGTTGTCGTCGCCAGCCACCAGGTTGTTGGCGGTCGAGCGAAATGCGATGACCTCGCCGTTGTCGGAGATCGCCGCATCGTAGCTGGCGGCGTTGGCCTCGATGCCTGCCGAGTCGACGCTGATCCGCTCGATCTGGGCCTTGGCGGCGCCCGCGACGGAAACCCCTGCAACAAGCAAGAGACTGGCCAGGATGGCCGATAGCTGGGTGTTCATGCGATGCCCTCTCAGGCTATGTGAAAACCGAGTCCGGGCGGCGAAATCGGCCGTCCTCAAGCTGCATGCGCAAGGCGGCACAGAAACGGCTCAACACAAGCGGCCTGCGGGGCCTTGCCGATATCAGCCGAATCGACCATTCGGTCATGCGCGGTTGGCCGAACGAAAAAAGCCCTCCTGTGTCAGCGAGGGCTGAAATCTGACTTGACGCTACGAACTGCCGACGCTTCGGATCGGTTGGTCAAAGCGGAGTCAAATCGAATCCATTGGCGAAGATGCGATCGGTTATCGGCGCATGGTAGGCAATGCGGACACCGCAAAACTGCAGGGTGTTGTCATTCTGGGTGCCGAGATTGGCGACGATATTGATCGCATTCGAATTCCGGTCAACCGTGAAGTTGATTTCCGGCGAAAGCGCCGAGCCGATGCCGGACGACCCGCTTGCCGACGAAACGGACGTGCGTTCATTGAAATTGCCGGCCCCGTCGTAGGTGGTGAAAAAGGCCAGAATATTGCTGCTCACCGTATCGACGTAGTACAGGCGAAGAAATTTTACAACGGCACCATCCGGCAATATGGCTTTGTGTGCGAACAGGGAACTTGAGCCTCCCGTCTTGTGGATGCAACCGCTGCCGGAGTAGCTGTAGGTGGTCGAATTGTCGTGGGGCTGAAACGTCGAACCGGCGATGCTCAGGTACTCAAAGACTGAGCCCGCGGGTTGATCGATCGCGTTCGTTTCAAGGAACTGCTGAGGTTCGAGCGTATCGCCCGGCGCGGCAAGGACCGGCAAGGATGCGCAAACCGATAGCAGACCAATCAGGACACCGGCAAGTGGATGCTTGCTCGGCGCCATGCGTTTACCAATCAGATTCTTCATGCTCGTCTCCTCAAGGCGTATAGAAGACGCGCATGCCGCAAAAGCGGGTATCAGGATCCATCGTTGCAGTCAGCACATAGGATCCCGATCCGTTGTTGACCACCAGCGCAGGCGATGCGGAAAAGTACTCGTCCGTGTAGCCACCGCTGGATGTCGTTGTCCCGGTCAACAGATCAGTCAAACTGCCGTTGCCTGGATAGGTGGTCAGGAACAGGCCTACCTTGGCTGCAGGAGCGGGGCTGAAGTAGTAGATTCGCACGCCATGGATCTCGGCGTTGTTCGGCAACTCCAGACTCGTGGTCAGCGCGCCGTTGGAATACGAACAACCTCCGCCCGGATAGGTCACGGTCTGACCACTGGTTCGCGGTGTAAACGCCGAACCGGCGAGGAAGAGATAGGCACTCCCGCCCGCGACGCCCGTTGCGCCGTCAATTTCCTGATCCGCTCCGGGTAGATGCGTGTAGTTGAAGTTCTGCGCCGGAGGAAATCCATCAATGCTTCCTTCGGCCGCCGACGCGGGCAGACACGTACCCAACAACACCATGGCGATTGAAGTGCCAATTATGGTTCTGAACATTTCGTCTCCTTCGCTGAACGTCGCGGTCACGTCGACCGCGAAGACACCATAGGAGGCACGTGCTACGGGTCGTTACCGACCAGGTCCGGACTGAACCGCCAACTGGTTCACAGTCCGGGGGTCGACCCTGCACTTGATGAACGGAACGCGTCGGCAGCTTCCAGGCGCGGGCATCCTGCTGCTGCCGGCGCGGATAGCGGCGGGCGTTGGTTCGTCGATAGCCATCGTGCTTCTGCTCTGCGCGCTGGCAATCGTTTTGCTTGAGCGGGCTGGATTCAGTCGCGTCAGCTTGCCTACATTACGTACTGGATTCGCACGCCACAAAAGCGCATTCCGGGTTGCATCTGGACTATAAGGTTATAGAACATGGTCTGGTTGCTGACCACCAGCGGAGAGCTTGGCGTGAAGAGTTCGTTCCCGTAGCCGTTGCCGCCGTATACATTCTCGTAAAACGGGTAGTCATGATCACCGAGACCGGTGGAGGTCAAAAGAACAAAGCCCATGAAGGTGGATGGCGTTCCGTCGCTGTAGTAGAACAGGCGCGCGCCCACGATCTGGGCATCCTCCGGTAACTGCAGATCCTTGACAAGAGCTCCATTGGTGAACAAACAACCTGAACCGAAATCACTCACGCTAGCGGTACTGCCAAACCGTGTGAATGTGGACCCGGCAAGGAACAAGTATCGACTACCCAATACCGTCTTGGGCGTTGCGCTGTCGCCTGACGTCTGATCAGGTCCGGGAGCGTTGTATTCATTGATGTTGTGTGCAGGCGGAGACCGGTCGCGGCTAGCTTCGTCCGCGAACGCAGACAGGCTGGCAACCCAAAGTATCATTGCGATTGAAATACCAAACCATCGTTTAATCATGTTGTTCTCCCTCTCAGCGAAAGCACAAGGCGAAGTTGGCACTAGCATCGTTGTCGATGGGCGATACAGCCACCTGAAGAGACAGACGAAATCGGGCGGCCAAGCTTGCCGCTTGATCAACGTTGCCTTGAATCAAAGCGGCGGGGAATCAAAGCCGTTGGCAAAGATCCGATCCGCAATCGGCGCATCGTAGGCAATGCGCACGCCGCAGAATCTCAGTGCGAGGGCGGTATCAGCACCAGGATTCAGATTCACGACCACATCGATCGCCGTGTTTTGATTGTCGACCTCATAGTGGAACTCGGGTGCCAGCGTTGAACTGAAGCCACCTGTGGTCTCGGAGCCGACGTTGACAAGAGCGCTGCTGTTGCCTTGCGCATCGTAAATGGTGAAGAACGCACGCAGGGTGCTGATTGAGTCATCGTAGAAATACAGGCGCATAAAGCGCACGACTGCACCGTGGGGTAATTCCACTTTGTGTGCAAACCGGGGGATACCTACTGCGCTTGTCACGTAATAGCAGCCGGGGTCGGTCCACTTGTAGACCGTCCTGCTATCCAGTGAATGGAAGGTGTCGCCAGAAAGCCGCAGATATTTGAAGTTGAGACCTGTGGGCTGATCCGGCTGGTCCGAAGTTGCTGCCTGCTGCTCAGGCGGAAGATTACCGGGAGCGGCAACGGCCGGGAATGCGGCCAGGCTGGCCAGCAGTCCGAGCATCGTGCAGTGGAATGCGTTCGCGCGGATTGCAGATGAGCGTTGGGTGTGGTTTTTCATGGTCGCGTCCTCAAGGTAAATACTGCACGCGCACGCCGCAAATACTCATCCCGGAGGGTGCCAACGCAGTCAGCACATAGGA
>NZ_DASSYD010000133.1:0-2735 GCF_035703485.1 Dokdonella sp.
GCTGCTGACAACGCCGCTGCGTGGCCCCGCGATGCCGAAATCCCACTCACAGACGTCCGATCCGTGCCCAAAACGGGGCTTGCGCGACCGCCGCCTACCCAGCAGACTGCCCGAAAAGGGCGTTTGAACTTCCTATACGCGCAATTTGACGTTTATCGAAATTATCGATTGCGGTCCCTGTCTGGCACGCGGGCCATGGGCGGCGCCATTTTCACAGCGGTAGCTGGCGCCGCTGACCGGAAGAACAGCAAGGCACTTGATCTCGAGAGATTCGCAATTCGTTCCGATCCTGGAGATGGTCGATGGAATCCGGATGAAAATCAGGTTGGTTGCGATGGGCGAGGAGAGGGGGAGTACTATGCTTCCGAGGTCAATGGCGGATCGGATGTCGTTGTTATCTGGCTGAAATTTGCAGTTGACGACAAGCTCTACAGTTTTCGAAGCGCCTATCAGTATCACTTTGATGAAGCTGCGAGCCTAACGGGAGAGGACAAGATCAAGGAAGCCATCGAGATGACCATCGCGTCGATCGCTTCGAAAATTGTCTTATAGCTCTTCTTGTAGCTCAGCGGTCGTGACGCCAAAATCAGCGGTAGTCCAACCCGTTCCGTTTTCCCCGAAAAAGTGCACCCCGCCGGTGGAGATCGGCGGGGTGCACGGTCGAGCCTTGATGTCATCCGATACGATGCGGGCCGCTTTGCTGACGCGATTACTTCGGCATCAGTACCGTGTCGATCACGTGGATGACACCGTTCGAGGATTCGATGTCGGCCTGGGCTACGGTGGCATTGTCGATCTGGACCTTGCCGTCGACGACCTTGATCATCACCGACTGCCCGTTGACGGTCTTCGCACCATCGAGCTTGACCACATCGGCCGCCATCACCTTGCCCGGCACCACGTGGTAGGTGAGGATCGAAGTGAGCTTGGCCTTGTCCTTGAGCAGGCCATCCACGGTGCCTGCAGGGAGCTTCGCGAAAGCGGCATCGGTCGGCGCGAAGACCGTGAAGGGACCGGTGCCTTTCAGGGTTTCAACGAGACCGGCGGCATCGAGCGCCGCGGCAAGCGTCGTGAAGGAGCCCGCGGCAACCGCGGTGTCAACGATGTCCTTCTTGGCGTTCATCGTGCTGGGGTTTCCCGCCATGGCGGCGAGGGGTGCTGCAATGACCGCAGCGGCGCAGAGGGAGAGAATCGAATTCATGGTAGATCCTGATGGAAGGGAAGGAAGGAAGGAAGCCTTGTCCATTGCTTGTCCAGCTTTTGGCGCGTTGAACAGGCTGGATGTACACTATATGTCCAACTAATTGGTGTCAATAGGCCCCATTTAGTTCGACAGAAGTCATTAATCTCTGGACAGAAACGCCCGCGCTGCCTACGATGCCGCATGTCCGAAACCACGCAGCCGACCCTCCATTCCGTCCGTGTCGTAGCCCGGCGCACGGGATTGACGCCCGATTTGTTGCGCGCCTGGGAAAAGCGTTATCAGGTCGTCCAGCCCGCGCGTTCCGCCGGCGGCCAACGCAACTATTCGGATGCCGACATCGAACGATTGCAGTTGCTGGTCAAGGTCACCGCCGCCGGAAGGTCGATCGGACAGGTTGCTGGGCTCGGCAATGCCGAACTGCGAGAACTCGCCGCAGGGGATCAGGCCGCCGACGGCACCGTCTATGCGTCCGAAGCCCAGGACGCGGCTGTCGATCACTACCTGGAGGTCGCGCTGGGCGCTGCTGAAAACTTCGACGCAACCCTGCTGGAATCCACGTTGCGCGCAGCGGCGCTGCAACTTCCATCCGACCAGGCACTCGACGGGGTGTTCGGGCCGCTGCTCCTCGAAATCGGCGCGCGCTGGGAGCAAGGCAGGTTTCCGCCTGCCAACGAGCACCTCGCGACGACGATCATTCGTCGCGTGCTGACCTGGATGACGGATTTTCCTGTAACTCCGGAACATTCCCGGACCATCGTGATCGCCACGCCGGCCACGCAGTTGCATGACCTCGGCGCCATGCTCGCCGCAACCGTCGCGGCCACCAGCGGATGGCGTGTCGCGTTTCTTGGCGCGAGCCTGCCGGCAGACGAATTGGCGCGCGCGACTCGCCTGGCGCACGCCGACACCATCGCGCTGTCGATTGTCTACTCCAGCGACCCTGCACATGTCAGCAACCAATTGCGTCAATTGCGCAGCGAACTCCCTCGATCGGTTGCCATGGTCATCGGCGGTGCCGGCGCGGCAGCGCATGCGGACGTACTGGAGCAAATCGGCGCACACCGACTCGATTCGCTCGCGGCCCTTCGCGCTTGGCTGGCAGCGCGCTGGCACGTTGGCGAGCCCCGGGATCCAGCGACGGGTTGAAACGCGGCAATACCGGTTCACCAGTTGGCTGCGATGCAAAGCGGGGTCTTGAATTGTGAATCCAGCATCGGGAAACAGGGTTCATCCTTTCGCCACCGCCATCTGCCAGTGCTCTTTTTTTCCCAGAACGAGTTGTCGTGACCAAAAACCCGACTCCGCCATCCTCATCGCCCTGCGCGCCATGGAAGCCCCGCTGCGCGAGATCGTCGCCAATGCCGGTGAAGAGCCGAGCGTGGTGCTGAACCAAGTGGCGGCCGGCAAGGGCAACTACGGCTACAACGCTGCCAACGGCGAGTACGGCGACATGGTGGCCTTCGGCATCCTGGACCCGACCAAGGTCACCCGCACCGCCTTGCAGAACGCCGCCTCCATCGCGGGCCTGATG
>NZ_DASSYD010000068.1:0-14754 GCF_035703485.1 Dokdonella sp.
CTCGTGTTCTCCGATTACGCACGCAACGCGGTGCGCATGAGTGCATTGATTCCTACCCGGGCCATTCATGTTTACACGCATGACTCCATCGGACTCGGCGAGGATGGCCCGACCCATCAGCCGGTCGAGCACCTGGCCAGCCTGCGCTACATCCCGAACAACGATGTCTGGCGTCCCTGTGACGCCGTTGAATCGGCGGTATCGTGGAAGTCTGCGATCGAACGCGGCAACGGCCCCTCATGCCTGATCTTTTCGCGCCAGACCCTGGTTCATCAGCCACGTAATCTGGAACAGGTCGCTGACATCGCGCGTGGTGGTTACGTGTTGTCGGATCCTGGCAGTGCAAAATTCGATGTGATCCTGCTCGCCACCGGTTCCGAGGTTGAGGTCGCCATGCAGGCGATGCGTATCCTCGCGGATCAGGGTGTTTCCGCGCGCGTCGTTTCGATGCCGTGCACCAGCGTGTTCGACGCACAACCGGTCGAGTATCGCGAAGCGGTGCTGCCGTCATGGTGTCGCCGTCGAGTCGCGGTTGAAGCAGGCGTCAGCGATTTCTGGCGCAAGTACGTCGGACTTGATGGCGATGTGGTCGGGCTCGATAGCTTCGGTGCCTCGGCGCCGGCCGAGCAGCTCTATCAGCACTTCGGCATCACCGCCGAGGAAGTTGCCGACCGCGCCAAGTCGCTCACCTGAGTGCAGCGGGGCTTTGTGGGCGCGGCTGAAAGCGCGCCCGATATGTTGATTGCAGCAGACAGGTAGCTTAGTGGCCGTTTTTAATACCGAACATGTTCTCAGCGTGCGCCACTGGAACGATTTTCTTTTCAGTTTCACGACCACGCGCAACGCAGGACTGCGATTCGAAAACGGACAGTTCATCATGATCGGTCTCGCGGTCGATGGACGCCCCTTGCTGCGCGCCTACAGCATCGCCAGCGCCAACTACGAGGAGCGTCTGGAATTCTTCAGCATCAAGGTGGCAAATGGTCCGCTCACTTCCCGTTTGCAACATGTCAAAGTCGGTGACGAGATCCTGATCGGCAGCAAGCCGACCGGTACCCTGCTGCTGCAGGATCTGAAGCCGGGCAGGCATTTGTATCTGCTCTCGACCGGGACTGGCCTCGCCCCATTTCTCGCCATCCTGCGCGATCCGGAAACCTGGGAGCGCTTTGACAAGGTACTGCTTGTGCACGGTGTTCGTCAGATCAGTGATCTCGCCTACCGTGACTGCTTCGAGCATGAACTGCCCCAGCACGAATACTTCGCCGACGCCGTACGTAGAAAATTCATCTACTACCCGACCGTCACACGGGATGTGTTCCGCAATCAGGGGCGTATCGATGAGTTGCTTGACAGCGGCAAGTTGAGTATCGATGTGGGGCTGCCGCCACTCGATCCGGCCGTCGACCGCGTCATGATCTGTGGCAGTACGGCTATGCTCAAGTCGATCAGCACGCTACTCGACAGCCGCGGCTTCGAAGTATCGCCACGCATCGGCGCTCCGGGTGACTACGTCATCGAGCGCGCCTTCGTCGATCGCTGAGGAGTGCAGCCACGGCACGGAGTTCTGGCCACGGCTGGAATGCGCGTTGGCCGGGCGCATCGGGCTCAGCGAACGCTGCAGGATTCCGGCCAGGCGCTGACCGGCGAGCACAATCTGCTGTTCGGCCAGCGGACGCATTCGGTCGAGATAGGTCTTGTCGATCGTGCGACCTCGGGGATAGAAGCCCTCATTGCCGGTGATGCGGCAGGATTGCTCGGCCCAGACCACGGGGTTCTCCTCATCACCCCCTGCAACCGGCGGGCGTTCGAGGCGACGCGCATAGTCCTGCCAGCGCAGATGGCGGCTGGCGATGATTTTTGAATCCCAGATTGCATGCAGATTGCTGCCCTTGCCCTTGAATCGGACCTGATAGTTGTTGCCACCGCGGTCTGGCCGGTAACCGGCATGCAATGGTTGGTGCGCATCGCCGACAAAGTGCACGAGAAAACGCAACGCCTCGGCGCGCGCGACATCCGTCGCGGCAGAATCGCCAAGCACGTTCGCGTAGTGGTTGATGGCGGCGACCACGCACTGGCCGTTCGGGCAAATTTGCGCCGCAACGTAGTGGCAGCGAGAGTCAGAAAAATTGACATAGTGAAGACGTGAGGTTGCTCGGGATAGCTCACGCTGGGCTGGATCTGCGCGCATTTCATCGGCCCAGTTGGCGATGTCGGCCAGCGACGACGCGCCGAGGATGCCGAGCAGGTGCTGGATTTCCGAGTGTGTCTTTGCGTCGAGCTGCTTTTCCGCAAGCGCGGCGACCATGCGGTGGCCGGCGGGCCCCCAGGCCGAGGCGATCGAGGGCAGCATGAAGATGAACAGGAGTGCGAAAGACGAAACGCGCAGCGTGCGCCGGGAGCGGCCGTTCACGTATCGAAACCTTTGCTGTCGAGCGGGATCTTGAGAAAAGCCTGATCCCTTGTCTCCGGTGCCGGCAATTGGCCGCCACGAATATTCACCTGCAACGCGGGCCACAGCAATTTCGGCGTCGCCAGACTCGCATCGCGCTTGGTGCGCAAGGCAATGAAATCGGCGGCGCTGGTATCGCCACGCAAATGGATATTCGTGGCCTTTTCATCGCCGATTGTGGTTTGCGCGATGGCTTCCTCTCCTTGTGCAGGATAGTCGTGGGCAAGAAAGACCCGCGTCGCATCGGGCAACGAGTAGAGGCGCTGGATCGAGCGATAAAGGGTTGCTGCATCGGCACCCGGAAAATCACAGCGTGCGGTTCCGCCGCGCGGGGAGAAAATCGTGTCGCCGACAAAAAGCGCATCGCCAAACTGATAGGTGATGCTGTCTGGAGTGTGTCCCGGCGTTGCGATGATCTGGCCGTCAAGATCACCGACGCACAAGGTTTCCCCATCGACGAACAGGGCATCGAACTGACGACCATCCGGGACAAACTGATCATCCAGGTTGAACTTCTTCTTGAAGGTCTTCTGCACCGTCGTTATTCCATGCCCGATGCCGATCGCCGGCTCGGCGCTGCCATCGGCAAGCTGGCGCTTGAGCCACGCCGCCGCGCTCAGATGGTCGGCATGGGCATGGGTTTCGAGAATCCAGTCGATAGCGAGTTCGGTGGTCGCGACGTATTCGAGGATGCGCTGCGCACTTTCGGTGCTGACCCGGCCTGAAGCCATGTCGAAATCGAGCACCGGATCGATGATCGAGGCACGCCGCGTCGCCGGGTCGACGACGACATGTGTCCATGTGCCGGTATTGCTGTGATGAAAACTGCGGACGTTGGGGTTCATTGTGCTGAGACCCGGGTTCGGAATCGCCAATCTAGCAGAGCCGCTGGCGATTCGTGTGCGCCATTCAGGGCCGCGTCAAGCGTTGCCCCGAAAGCGGCGGCGCCGAAAGGCAGGCGAAGTCAGACAAGGATCAGGTCGATTGGCCCCTTCGCAATGGTGCTGTGCGGCAAGTTGGCAGGGCCGTTACAATGCGCATCCCTTTCTTTCCGCGCGTCGAGGAGTGTGCAATGGCAGTCAAGGTCGCCATCAATGGTTATGGTCGTATTGGTCGCAACATGTTGCGCGCGCTATATGAGGCGAAGCGGACCAACGAGATTCAAGTCGTCGCGGTAAATGATCTTGGCGATGCCGCGACCAATGCACACCTGACCCAGTACGACACCGCGCATGGCCGCTTTCCGGGCGAGGTCGGTGTCGACGGCGGCGACCTGATCGTCAATGGCGATCGCATCAAGGTCTTTGCCGAACGTGATCCATCGAAGTTGCCCTGGGCTGATCTGGGCGTCGATGTCGTGCTCGAATCGACCGGATTCTTTACCAGCAAGGCCAAGGCCAGCGCGCATATCAGTGCAGGCGCGAAAAAGGTCATCATTTCCGCGCCCGGTGGCAGCGATGTCGATGGCACCTTTGTCTATGGCGTCAATCACGATCAGCTGACCTCGGCGCATCAGATCATTTCGAATGCCTCGTGCACCACCAACTGTCTCGCCCCGCTGGCCAAGGCGCTGAACGAGAAGATCGGCATCATCCATGGACTGATGACGACCATTCACGCCTACACCAACGATCAGGTTCTGACCGACGTCTATCATTCCGATCTGCGCCGCGCGCGCTCGGCCACACATTCACAGATTCCGACCAAGACCGGTGCGGCAGCGGCCGTCGGCCTGGTCCTGCCGGAACTCAATGGCAAGCTCGATGGCTTCTCGATGCGCATTCCGACCATCAATGTCTCGGCGGTCGACCTGACGTTCGTCGCCTCGCGTGCAACCAGCAAGGAAGAAGTCGACGCGGTCATGCAAGCCGCAGCCGATGGTGCCTACAAGGGCGTGATTGGCGTCAACACCCAGCCGCTGGTGTCGATCGATTTCAACCACAACCCGCTGTCATCGGTCTACGACGCCACCCAGACTCGCGTCATGGGTGACACGCTGGTCAAGGTGTTGAGCTGGTACGACAACGAGTGGGGCTTCTCAAACCGCATGCTGGATATGACTTTGGCTTTGGTTGCTGCCAAATAGCGGGAGTAGGGAGTAGGGAGTAGGGAGTGGGAAAAAGCGGATGAACGGTTAGCGGTTAGCGGATATAGCAATGAGCGGGGAAGCGGTTGGCGATTAGCGGGACGAGCAAAATGCCTTCCCGCAATCTTGCAAACAAATTCGATATTCGCCATACACCTGGATTTGCGCGAACCGCTTTTCCCACTCCCTACTCCCCACTCCCCACTCCCGCCCCTCAATGCGCCACCAACATCGGCAGATTGCTGTGCTGGAACAGATGTCGGGTGACGCCGCCGAGGACCAGTTCGGTAATGCGTGATTGTCCCCACGCGCCGATCACGATCAGGTTGGCATCGGCTTCGTTGGCTGCTTCGAGAATGGCGGGGCCGTGATCCCGGCTGGGCTTGAACGGGCGGAACTCGGCATGGATGCCACGGCGCTCGAACCATGCGCGCAGATCCAGTGCGGGCAGATTCTCGAATCCCAGCGGACTTGGGTGGACTTCGCCCTCCAGTACGGTGACCTTGTCGGCGCGTTTGAGCAACGGCATCGCGCCATGAATGGCCAGCGCCGCTTCGCGGCTGGCGTTCCAGGCGACCAGCATGTGCTCGCCAACCTTGTCCACGCGTGCGGCTTCAGGAACCACGACAACCGGAGTCGATGTGCCGAATACGGTGCGCGAGGCAATGCCCCAGCCGACAGGTGCGTCGGGATTGGCGCACGGACGCCCGGTGACAACCAGATCCGACCAGCGCGCAGCGTGGCAGAGCGCGTCGACGTTGTCGCCCTGGACGACCTGGAACTCTCCCTTCAGCCCGCGCTGCTCAAGTTGCTCCTGCCACCAGGGTGCGCGCTGTCTAGCCTCATCCAGCAGGTGACTGGTTTCATTGACCTGTACCGCCACCGCCTCCGGCGAGACGAACGCCGCCGTCGACAACGCAACCACGTGCAGACCCAGCGTGTGCGCGCCGAGACGTGCGGCCAGTGACAATCCTGCCTCGGTGGCCGGGACAACCCTGTCACAACGACGCAAATGAATGACGACATCGAAATCAGACATGACAGAAACCTCGGAATTTCAGGTAGTGGCCAGTCTACGCCGGGAACTCCGGACGCAACCAGTCAGCCATCGAATGCCTGGCACGATGACGATTGCAAAATCGCCAGTCTGGTGATTTCTGCGCACCTGCGCCCTTCGAAAGGTTCGCACCGGTTTGCATCGCTTGGAGGCCGCTTTTGATTGTGCTCTCTGATCAAGCCACGCAGAATGATGGCCTGACCGAATCAGCCGGCGTAGAGCGGCATCCGAGCGCATCATGAGCGATCTGCCAATGGAATCGCGCTATACCCGGGCTGAAGAGCTTGCATCGAGCGTGAGTCATGCGCTCGGCATCATTCTCAGCATTGCCGGGCTGGCCGTGCTGACCGCATTCGCGGCGTTGCACGGCGGTGCATGGCGGATTGTCAGCGTCAGTGTCTACGGGACGACGCTGATCCTGTTGTTCACCGCGTCGACCCTCTATCACGCCGTCCCCAACCCGCGCGTCAAGCCGATCTTGCGTGTGCTCGATCACTCGGCGATCTTCCTGTTGATTGCCGGTACCTATACACCGTTTACCCTGATCAGCCTGCGTGGCCCATGGGGCTGGACACTCTTCGCCATTGTCTGGACGCTGGCAATCATCGGTATCGCGCTTGAACTGCGCCGGGTACGCAATCGGGTCGCCGCGGCACTGCTGTATCTGGGCATGGGCTGGGTTGGCGTTATCGCGATCAAGCCGATGATCGCGAACATCGAGCCAACCGGCCTCTGGTTGCTGCTGGCGGGCGGGCTTTGCTACACCCTTGGCGTGCCGTTCTACTTGTGGAAGCGGCTACCCTATAACCACGCCCTGTGGCATCTATTTGTGCTTGCCGGCAGCGTGCTGCAGTTTTTCTCGATCCTGCTCTATGTGTTGCCCGAGCGCTGAAAGCCGTTCAGAGCAGGTAGGCCACCACGAAAACGCCAAGCATCGTGAAGCAGAGTGCAACGCGGGCGAGCGTCCCGAAGATGAATCCAAGCCAGGCGCCGACGCCAACATGGGTCGAGCGCTTGAGCGTACTACCGGCGATCAATTCACCGATCAAGGCGCCGACAAACGGGCCGAGAATCAAGCCGATGATGCCGAAAAAAAGCCCGATCACGGTTCCCGCAGCGGCGCCGAACAAAGCCCAGCCGCTGGCACCGACGCGTTTTGCACCAAACACGCTGGCGAGCAGATCGACGATCACGGCCAAGGCCGTCAACAGGCCGAGAATGGTCAGGGTCGGCCAGCCGATATGATTGAAATCACCGGCCCAGGCCGCGAGGATCATGCCGAGATAGACGATCGGCACGCCGGGCAGAGCGGGCAGGATGGTGCCAATGGTGCCGATCACGATCAGCAGCACGGCCAGCACGTACAGAATAATTTGGGTGGTCATGCGCGGTTGGCGTGATTGCAGGGCTGCAGATTCTAGCCCGGCCTATTCATGAATACGCGTGAAGATCACGCAAGACATCGGATTCACTCGGCTTTTGATGATTGAGGCAATCGCAGGAATCACCGCCGAATGAGCGAAAAATTGTGTGGATTCAAGGAACAAACGCACGCGCATGTAATTCATGAACGATCCACGCTGGTGAACTGCACGGAACAATCAGGCGTTCTGCCCTGATAATGCCCGTCATGCAGATCGAGTTGCTCAAATCCGACGCCCTGGGACGAATCGAAATCGTCACAGATGGCGATCAAAGCTGGATCCGGCGTGATATCCGCCCGGCACGCTTCGGCATGCGCTGGATTGCGCGCAAGGCGGCGGCGCGCGAGGCACGCGTGCTGACGATCCTGGCCGGAGTCGATGGAGTTCCGCAGCTTCTGGCATGGGACGAAGGATTGCTGGAGCGAAGCTTCATGGCCGGTGCACCAATGCAGCAGGCGCAACCGCGCAATCCCGATTATTTTCGCCAGGCACATCGCCTGCTCAAGCGCTTGCGCGGTCTTGGTGTTGTCCACAACGACCTGGCCAAGGAACCGAACTGGCTGCTGCGCGACGATGGTCGACCGGGAATCGTCGATTTTCAACTGGCTTGGCACAGTCGAAAACGCGGACGCCTGTTTCGCCTGCTCGCCCGTGAAGATCTGCGCCACCTTTTGAAGCACAAGCGCAGCTATTGCCCGGACGCGTTGACGCCGGTCGAGCGAGGCTTGCTGGCGCGGCGTTCCTGGATAGCCAGCGGCTGGCGAGCAACCGGCAAGCGCGTCTACAAGTTTGTTGCTCGCCGCGTGTTCGGCTATTGGGACAACGAGGGCAAGGGCCGAGTACGTCGCTAGAGGCAGGTGCAATTCAATTTCACCACGCGCTATTCTGCATAGGGCAGAATCCGCAACGACCGGGCGGAACATTGCGCAATGGTCAGTCCGGCCGGAAATCCGAATCCACTCAGGAAAAAAGGGCACTTGATCTCAGCTGGCAACGATGAACCGGGAGGCCGATCCGATGCATCGGTCAGTGCTTCGCCGCCCGCGAATCGCGCATTGCGCATGCTTCCCTTCGAATTTGGTTCACTGATTCTGCTGGCGGCGCTGGCCGTCATGTTGACCGCCGGGATGCTTGAGTTGCAGACCAGTGCAACGGCTTACATCATCGGCGAAAGTCATTGGTCCAAAGCCCAGCAAAGTGCTGCTGACGAGTTGCATCGCTATGCGGCCAGCGGCAATCCGGATCAATTGCAGAATGCGCGCAAGCGCTTGCAGGTACCGCTTGGTGATCGTCAGGCGCGCCTGGCGCTGGAGCAGGATCCGCCGGATCTGGATGCATCGCGCCAGGGTTTCCTTGCCGGATTGAATGCGCCGGAAGACGTCGACCGCATGATCCGCATGTATCGCTACTTCCACAACGCACCGTTTTTCCGTGATGCCGTGAAAAAGTGGCGCCTCGGTGACGAGGGCATTCTTGAGTTGCAGCGTCTCGGCGATGAAATGGAAGCGTTGCGCGCGCGAAATGGCATGAGCGCGGCATTGAGCGACGCCTACCAGCGCAAGATTCTGGCAGTGGACGCGCGATTGAAGCCGATTGAGCTCGCGTTTTCGCAAGCGCTGATCGATGGGACGCGTGTGCTCAGGACAACGCTCATTGGCACCAGCGTCTTGCTGTTTCTGCTGATCGCATGGATTGTCATCATCGTTCTTCGTTCGACGCTTGCACGCATTCGAGCCAGTGAAGGCGTATTTCGCGCGGCCTTCCATCAAGCCGCGGTAGGCATGTTGAGAATGCGCTCGGATGGACAGATCCTGGAAGCGAACGACGCCATTTGCCAGGTGCTTGGCTATCCATCTCAGCAGTTGCAAGGTCGATTTCTTGCCGACAGCCTGCACGCGGATGATCTTGCCGAGGTCGGCGGAGACAGCGGCGAGGGAATCGACTGGTCGTTGCTTGAGCGTCCGGGCGAGCATCGATTTCTGCGTGAGGACGGCAGTATTCGCTGGCTGCGCTGGACCGTTTCGAAAATTGATGCCGAAGATAACGGCGAACAGCGCGTCTTCGCGATTTTCGAAGACGTCTCCGATAGCCGCCGACTTTCCGACGAGATGAAATATCAGGCCAGCCACGATGGCCTGACCGGATTGGTCAATCGGCGTGAGATTGAACGCCGCTTGCGTGCCGGTATCGAGGATGCTCGACGCAATGACACCGAACATGCGTTTCTTTTTCTAGACCTCGATCAGTTCAAGCTTGTCAACGATACCTGCGGGCATGTTGCCGGTGATCAGCTCCTGCGCCAGATTTCCGGCGTTCTGATGTTGCATATGCGTGACAACGACTGGATGGGCCGACTCGGTGGCGACGAGTTTGCGGTGCTGCTTGATGACACCGGAGTTGACGAGGCGATGCGCATCGCCGAGCGTCTGCGGCGGGCATTGTCGGCCTCCACGTTTCCGTGGGAGGGACGCAAGTTCAACGTGACCTGCAGCATCGGAATTGCCCGGGTAACTGCCGATCAGGTCGATGTTGGCGAAGTCCTTCGCGCTGCGGATCGAGCGTGTTATCAGGCCAAGGAAGATGGCCGCAATGGCATCCGTGTCTATCACGAATCCGATCAGGCCATGTCGCGGCGACGCGATGATCTGGCCTGGGTTGTCGAGATTCGCCAGGCGATCATCGATGGCCGCATCGTCCTCTACGCGCAGCGTATCGAGGCGCTCAACCATGGCCCCGGGATCCGTTACGAAATTCTTGTGCGTCTGGTCGATACCGAGGGCGAGGTCAACACGCCAGATCGCTTTCTGCCGGCCGCCGAGCGTTTTGGTGAAGCGATCTCGATTGACCGTCTGGTCATTGCGATGACTTTGCGTCAATTGGAAGATCATCCCGACCATTTGCACGCGCTCGATCTCTGTCACGTCAACGTGTCGGCACAATCCATTGCCAACCCGGATTTCCGCCTGCATGTCGTCAGTCTGCTTGATTCGAGTCGGGTGCCGGCGAGCAAGTTGTGTTTCGAGCTGACGGAAACGGCAGCCATCGGCAACATGACGCGGGCGCGTGAATTCATCGATGAAATGCGTTCGCGTGGATGCCGGATTGCGCTGGATGACTTTGGCAGCGGAATGGCGTCATTCGCCTATCTGAAGAATCTTCCGGTTGATGTGCTCAAGATTGATGGCGTATTCATTCGCGATCTGGCCAACAACGAAGTGGATCCGGTGCTGGTCCGGTCGATGTGCGAAGTGGCACGGTCACTGGGCAAGATCACCGTGGCTGAATGGGTCGAGGACCGCGCCCTGCTCGAACCGTTGCGAAATCTGGGAGTCGATCAGGCGCAGGGTTACGGCATTCACGAGCCCTGCGCCTTGGACGAGTTGATCGATGCCACGCCGATTCTGAAATCGGCGGGAAACTTCTGAGACAAGTTTGCCTCAGCCCTGGTTGACATCGAAACGGATCGGAACCAGACCGCTCGCCTCGACCTTCACGCCGTGTAGCTGTACTGGACGGAAGCGCCAGCGCAGCACCGCGTCGCGAGCGGCACGATCGAGCTGTCGGTATCCGCTGCTGCGAGCGATGTCGACCTTGACCGGCAGGCCATCGCGGCCGACGAGGACGCGCAATACCACAGTGCCCTGTTCACCGCGGCGCCGCGAATCCATCGGATAGCGTGGCTCGATGATGCTCTCGTAGGCGAGACTGACGTTCGCGGCTGGCGCTGGCGAAGTGTCTGCAATTGCATCAGGAATGTCTGATGTGATGACCGTTGAGTCCGGCATGGTGACAGGCGCCGCGATGACGCTGTCCTCGACAACAATCGGTCGCGGAGTCGGCACCACGGCCTCGGGCTTTTTCGGCAGTTTCATCGGTACGGGTTCCGGCGGTAGCCGGGTGACTGGCAACTCGGGTGGTGCTTCGAGGATGCGTGTCGTGATGACCTGCGGCGCGGGCTTGAGTGCAGGAACCACAACCGGCACGGCAAGCATCAGGCATGCTGCCAGGTGCACGACGAAGCTCCCGCTCAGACCGCTGATGCGAAGCCAGTTCCAGGAAGTTTCGGACGTCTGTTGCAGTGTGTATGCGGCCATGATTGCCCCCTTCGTTGTGATCGTCGAAGGATTGCAACGTGGTCGGGCCGAATTCGGGGTCAGCAAATTTCAGCTAGCCCGGTTTTGCCGATTGAGCCGGGATTTCGGTTGGACGAGTTCAGGCATCGGCAGCTCGCAAGTCCAAGGAGGTTCTATCAATCAGGAATCTGCTGTGAGCAGAAAGGAGATTTTCGCCGCTCTTGGCAGGCGCTTGATCGCAAACTCGGCGCGCGACGCGCTGGAGCGATCTGGAAAGGTTCGGTAGCCGATCAGGCGCAATGGCGGATTGGCACGCGTGTAGCGCGCTCCCTTGCCATCGACATGCGCGGCATAGCGCGCCTCAAGATCGTTGGTGATGCCCGCGTAGTAGCTGCCATTGCGGCACTCGATCAGATACAGGCACCAGGATTTCTTGCCAGTTGGCGACACGGCGGACTCAGTCAGGATTCACGTGTAAACGCCCGGCAATCGCGCGGAAGATTATCGGTGTCGACGTTTCCTGTCATTGGACAAAAGCGCCACATGATCAGCGTTGTCTTGGCGCGATTGTTCATTGCGAAATAGACTTTATGCGAGTGGCATTCAAGGGTAGCGTGTCTGTTGATTGCAGTGGCAAGTGGCATGATCCAGTGGCTTCTGCCGCCAACAGAATTAGGGCAACGCTGATCAAGTGCAGAGTCCCTGCGCCTTCACGTGACACAAGGCCAATCACCATGAGCAGGCAGGACAAGCCGCTGGTCATCGCCCACCGTGGCGCAAGCGCGTTGTTGCCAGAACACACTCTGGCCGCCTATGCGCGGGCAATCGAGGACGGCGCAGACTTTATCGAGCCGGATCTGGTCCTGACCCGGGACGGCGTGCTCGTTGCGCGCCATGAAATCGAACTCAGCCGATCCACTGATGTTTCGACGCACGCCGAATTCGCCTCGCGGCGGACCCGAAAGCGGATCGACGGTGAAACGATCAGCGGCTGGTTCTGCAATGATTTCAGTCTTGCCGAATTTCGTTCACTGCGTGCCCGTGAGCCATTGCCGCATCTGCGCAGCAGCGCGCACGATGGCCGCTATGCCGTGCCGACGATTGACGAGATTGTCGAGCTGGCGCAAGCCGAATCGGATCGCCGCGGACGCTTGATCGGCATCATTCCCGAAATCAAGAACTCGACCTGGTTTCATTTGCACGGCATGGATCCGGAGCAGGCAATTGTAGCCGCCCTGAATCGACACGCGTATCTGCGCCGTGCGCCGTTCGGCATCCAGTCCTTTGAGGTCGGCAATCTCAAGGTGCTGCGCAAGGCGACCCAGTCCCACGCGAATGTGTTTCTCGTTCAGTTGATCGGCGACGATGGCCAATGGCCAATTGACATGCAGCCGGCACACGACCCGGCGTCCAGCTACGCGGCGATGATCACGCCGACGGGACTTCAGGATATCGCTGGCTACGCCGATGTGATCGCTACCCAGCTTCGGCGCATCGTGCCCATTGATGAATCAAGCGGATTGCCGGGCAAGCCGAATCGTCTGGTTGCCGACGCGCACGCAGTCGGCCTGCAAGTCCAGGCCTGGACGCTGCGTCCCGAGAATCACTTTCTGCCGCGTGGCCTGCGCTGCAGCGAAAATCCTGCGCAGCGCTGCGAATCCGGCTGCATGGAGGAAATGCGTGGCTTGATCGATGCGGGAGTCGATGGCCTGTTTACCGACGATCCCGCGCTGGCTCGTCGGCTTGTGGAGAATCACTGCCGCTGAGCACGGTCTGGGTGCGCCGCTGATCAAGTGGCACAACCGTAACGCGCTCACCAGGGTCGCGATGCAGAAGGTGACCCAGACGCGCGTGACTTTCAGCATTCGCATGGAGGAACGAATTGTTGCCTACTGAGCCGACGCGAAACAACCTCGGCCTGGTTGACAGAGCGTTCGGGTCAATAATACGATAAGCATCGTACGATATATTGCCGTAGTCGCGTGCGACTTGCGGCTTGTCCCATCCACCCCTTACACCTGCTGCCGCCTCGCAACCCCAATGGTGGCAGAGAAAATCGGAGTTAGAAATGGTTCGTAAATCCATCCTGTTGGCTCTCGTCCTTGTGCTGTTCGCCGGTCCCGTGGCGGCAAAAAAGGCAGTCGAAAAAGTTGTTGTTGCCGATACCCCCGAAAAATTCGCGGTTCTGGTTGAGAAGATCCATGGCGAGATGAAAATCGGTGGACGCTACGAGTTCATGTCCAAGCGCGATCGCCAGTCCGTCGACATGTCATTCAAGAAAATGTCCGCCATGCTGGAGTCCAGCGGATCGGTCGATGCCATGCCAATCGAGGAAAAGACCCGACTGTTCAGTGAACAGGAAAAGGTCAATGGTCTGCTCGCGCGCAATTCCGATGAGCGTCTTGTTTGCACGCATGTCGCACCGGTTGGATCACATATTCCGAAAACCACCTGCAAGACGGTTCGGCAGATCAACCAGGAGCGGAGCAATTCGAGCCGGGACATGAACAACATGGTGAACAACCGACTGGGTTCCGGCCCCGGAAACTAGGGCCTGTTCACACAATTACGACGAATGGCGTTGCGCGCCCAGATGCTCCAGGCAAGGCGGGGTTCGCCCCCTTGGTGGTTCCAGGGGCAAGGAGGCCGCCGACGCATGGGGCATCTGGGCGCAAAACCCTCCGGGACGGGGCCGGAAAGCCCCATCGCTACGTCAGTCGTCGCTCATCTGGAATGACCAAACCACGCTCCTGTGTCCTTGCGCTGCGACTTTCCGGCCTCCGGCGCGATCGCCGGAATAGTACGAACAGGCCCTAGTCGTCTTCAGATATTTAAGTTCCGGGCATGTCCCGGAGCGCAACTGATTGACACAATCGGAAGCACGAACTACGATTAGTTTCGTAGTTCGTGCTTCCGGATTCGTTTTCTGCTTGACCATCCGGACATGACTCTGCGCAGCAACTCACTTTTGAGTTGCTGAATGACACGTCCAAGGAGGTCACCATGTCCAGATTCACATTGATCGTCATGGCAGCATTGATAGCCGCTTCATCCGTGGTTGCGGCGAAGCCACCCGCGAAAAAAGTGATTGTCGCCGACAACCCGGAGCAGTTCGAGCTTCTGGTAACTGCAATCCAGCAGGAAATGGCGCCGGGAAAGCGTTATGAATTTCTGAACTCGCACAATCGAAGCGTCGTGAATCATTCCCTCGGGGAAATGGGCTCGATGTTGAACGCAGCTGGGTCCGTTGATGCGATGACGCCGGAAGAAAAAACCCGACTTTTCAGCATCCAGGAAGAAGTCAACGGCATTCTGGCCAGGAACGCTGACGATCGTCTTGTTTGTACGCGCCAACGGCCGACCGGCTCGCAAATCCCGGTGACGACATGTCACACGGTCAGAGAACTTGCGCGAAGCAGGGACGCCAGCCGGCAAATCTTCAAGCAACTGGGAGATGCGCAGAACGCTTATGACCAGAGCATCCGGACCAGCGAAAACTAGGGCCACTTGATCAGCCTTGCCCTAGGCATCAATGTCACCTGCTCGCTGGAGTAGCACCGACCTGGCGCCACTCCTGACGGCATCGGATCGGATGCTGCAGCATTCGATCCGATCGCCATTCGAATCGTCGTCCATCTGCGCAACGCAGGCATCGATCATCGTTT
>NZ_DASSYD010000140.1:0-20017 GCF_035703485.1 Dokdonella sp.
TGCAGCGCAACAACAGCATTGCCCGCAACCACGGAAAAGACGACAAATAGAACAATAAAAGCTGCCTGGAGATTCGGAATGGCTGCGAACGCCTCCAGAGCTTTTTCTAATGGTTGCGAGGCGCTTTGCATGGGGCACAACACCAATTCGACCCCGCAATGGGATCTAGTCCTGCAGTCTAACATAGGCTAATGCGCAAACTCTGCAGGAAATACTTCAAGGGAATCAATCATTTCATCGAATTGTGTCATCTATTTCAGCTGTCTATTTCCGCGCTGTTTGCCGGGGCGAATTGGCCCGGGCAGCGAGCCGTGCAGAATTTCGCCCGGTTCTATCGCGTGGCGTGTCTCCTGTTGTTCTAATCTGGCTGTCTGTGTGGCTTGAATGCGAGGATCCATTCAATCAGGAGAGTAGCGACATGATCAGCAAGAACACAGTGTGTCTCTGGTATGACGGCACCGCGTTGGATGCGGCGACGTTTTACGCTGCGACATTTCCGGATAGCGCGGTGATGGCTGTCCACCGCGCGCCGGGTGACTATCCCGCCGGCAAGCAGGGCGATGTCTTGACCGTCGAGTTCAGCGTGCTTGGCATCCCTTGTCTCGGATTGAATGGGGGGCCAGAGGTGAAGCACAACCAGGCATTTTCGTTTCAGGTTGCGACCGACGATCAAGCGGAAACGGATCGCTTGTGGAGCGCGATCGTCGGAAATGGCGGTGAGGAGATTGCTTGCGGCTGGTGCAAGGATAAGTGGGGGCTGTCTTGGCAGATCACGCCGCGCGCCTTGAGCGCTGCGATCACCGATCCAGACCGAGCGGCGGCCAAGCGGGCGTTCGACGCGATGATGGGAATGGTAAAGATCGATATTGCCGCGATTGAAGCGGCGCGGCGCGGCTGATGCCGCCGATTCGGATTCATCCTGGCGAAATCCGGGCCGGGTCAGTCCGCGGATGCCAGATGCCTGAATCGCGCAGCCCGAGTTGAGGTTCGGAACCGAGGTTTCGCTGGCTGATAGGTGAATCCGATTCGCTTTCGAGTTGTTCACTCATGCTGACCCATCATCCCGGCTAAAATAGCCGGATGACTGAACCTCGTACTCCCGCTGCCAACCCGTGGCTGCTTTCCGTTGCGCCGATGATGGACTGGACCGATCGGCATTGCCGCTACTTCCATCGATTGCTGTCGCCGAACGCGCGCCTGTACACCGAGATGGTGACCTCGCCGGCGCTGATCCATGGGGATCGCGAGCGCTTGCTCGGGTTTGATCCGTCGGAACATCCGCTGGCCTTGCAACTCGGTGGGTCCGATCCGGCGGAACTGGCCGAGGCGGCTCGCATCGGCGAGCAATTCGGCTATGACGAGATCAACCTCAATGTCGGCTGCCCGTCGGATCGTGTGCAGTCGGGGCGTTTCGGTGCGTGCCTGATGCGCGAGCCGGCGCTGGTCGCCGATTGCTTTACCGCGATGCGCGATGCAGTGTCGATCCCGGTGACGATCAAATGCCGGCTCGGTGTCGATGAGCAGGATGAGCTTGCCGATCTCGAACACTTTATCCAAACGGTTGCGGCCAAGGGCTGCACGGTGTTTGTCGTGCATGCGCGCAAGGCCTGGTTGAAGGGTCTGTCGCCGAAGGAGAATCGCGACGTGCCGCCGCTCAACTACCAGCGCGTCTATCAGCTCAAGCGTGATTTCCCGGCTCTGACGATCATCATCAATGGCGGCATCGGTCAGCTCGCCGAAGTCGAAACGCACCTCCAGCACACCGATGGCGCGATGCTCGGGCGCACCGCGTACCACGAGCCGTATCGGCTGGCCGAACTGGAACTCGCTCTCTTTGGCACGCCCTTGCCGTCGCGTGAATCCGTGATCGAGCAGATGCGTCCCTACATCGAAAGGCATCTCGCCGATGGCGGCAAGCTGCAGCACATCAGTCGGCATTTGCTTGGTTTGTTCCAGGGCTTGCCCGGCGCGCGCGGCTGGCGGCGTCATCTGAGTGAAAATGCGCATCGCGTTGACGCTGATGTGTCCGTGCTTGATCAGGCGTTGGAAAAATGCCTTAGCCAGATGCGCGCTCGGGCAGCTTGAATGCATTGGCGTGAGCCAGTTCGCCACCGTTTTACGCAATACGCCCGACTGTTCGAGTCCCTTTCGAATCGTTTGCTGCGGTGCAGCAGTCTGGCGCCGCAAAGTGATGCCGGGCCGTTAAGCTCGTGTTATCTTCACATCCACTTGTTCCACCGACGGATCTCATTCGTTCAACTGGGGAGTGCGGGAATGAAAAAGTTACTGGCAACTGCTGTGGCAATCGGACTGGCTGGCATGACCGGCAGTGCTTTTGCGATTACTGACAATGAGGCGAATGCGAGTATTCCATTCAGTTTTTCCAATCCAGGCGCTCGAGCGCTGGGTATGGGTGGGGCATTTCTCGGACTAGCCGACGACGCCTCGGCGGCGTACACCAATCCGGCTGGATTGACCCAGTTGGTCAGTCCAGAGGTGTCGGCGGAGTTTCGCTCGGTCAGCACGAATACACGCTGGATGGATGGAGGCACGGTCCAGTACAACGGGTTCGATTCCTCAGGCCTGAACTATTCCTCACAGGATGACCGCACCAACTCGTTGCCGTCGTTTTCGTTCGTTTATCCGGGTGAGCGCCTTTCGTTCGCGATTTATCGTTTCGAACTGGTCAACTACGACTCCAAGTTCTTCAGTGCCGGAGCGCTGTACACCACTGGCGACGGCAGCGGAGCGGGCGGTGTTGTGTTTCCGTATCAGGCCAACACGAATTTGGAGGTCGATGCCTACGGTGCGGCTTTCGGATTCAAGGTCAATGACCGCATTTCGCTGGGTTTTGGCCTGAACTATTATCTGCTGGATATCAGTACGACAACCGATCGTCTGAATCCCAATGATCTGACGTCGGCGTTCGGACGCGAAGCGGATCTGAATGGTGATGGCTCATTCGGATTCACTCTCGGCGCGCGGATGGTTTTCACCGATTGGCTTAGCGGTGGTCTCTCCTACCGACATGCGCCGTCGCTCGATTATGACGCAGTCCGCTCATCGCGAAATGATCCGAATGAGGGCGTAACACTGAATACTGACCTGAATGTGCCTGATGTGCTTGGCGTCGGTATCAGCATTCGGCCAAGCGATTCCTGGGTCATCAACCTTGATGTCAATCGCGTCTATTATTCGCAAGTGACGGACGATCTGGAGTCGGTCTACGGTTCCGATCCGGTCACCGAGTTGGCGCCGTTGAAGCTGAGCGATGGCACCGAAGTCCGCCTCGGCGCGGAATACACGTTTGCGACGACTCACCCATTCAGCATTCGCGCGGGCGTGTGGCGCGATCCCGCGCATGAGCTTGTCTATCGGGGCACTGTGCCGAATTTCGATCCGGCAACACAACTGCCAGCTGTCGATGCGGCAACGTTCTCGGCGGGACGCTCCAGCAGCCAGACCCACTATGCCATCGGTGCAGGCGTGGCTTTCAGCCAGTTCCAGATCGATCTCGGTGCCGACTTTTCGGACACCAGCGATACCTATTCGGTATCGGGCGTATTCCGCTTCTGATCAAGTTCCAGGGATCTTCCCGGCAACCGGGAAGATCCGACTTGCGGCGGAAGCCGGTCAGTGGGCTCTAGCGCCCGTTGAAGAAGCGGATAAATTTCGGTGAAAAATACTTCGTGTCGGGCTTGCGCGACGGATCAGTGCTGCGCGCTTGATCGGCTGCCTTGCGCGCGATGCCGGCGGCATTGTCGGATTGTTCCAATTGGCTCAGGTTGTACGCGGCGGCGGCGCGCAGGGTCAACATTTGCCAGCGTAGGCTTGGGGTTGGCGGCACCTGATTGCTGAGCTTGATCACATCGTTGTAGCGTCCACTCAGATAGGCATCGACCAGTGGACGCAGGATTTGCGTCGAAATCGACGAAGACCCGCGCGAATCGACGGTTGGCGGCGGTGCCGGTGGCGGCGCCTTGACGACAGCGCGAGGTGGCGGAGGCGCGCGTTCCGGCGCGGGCGCAGGCGTTGGCGTCTGCCTTGCTGTCGCCGGAGCTTCTGTTGGTGTGGTCTTGCCCTGACGAACCAGGCGATTGCTGCATTCGGCGCGGCCCTGGGTTTCCGCTTCGGCCAGTTCCGAATTGGAGTTCGCAACCACCTTGTTGGCGGCTTGTGACCAGAAAGCCAGGGCCTTGTCGCAATCGCCAAGGCGCAGAGCGGCCAATCCGGCGTAGTGTTGGGGCGCGTAGGCTTCGAAGCGTTGCCCATACAGGCGCACGCGCTTGGCCGGCTTTGCATTGTCAGCGAGAGCGGACTCCATGTAACGCTGGACATCATCCCAACGGCCATCTTTTGCTGCCTCGAGTCCGCGCGCGTAATCCTGCTTCCAGCCGGCCAGCGCAGGCATCGCCACGAAGGCGAGCAGGACTAGCAAGTGGCGCACCTCATAGCGCCGCATTTTTCAGGTACTCCTCGGCGCTCAGGGTCGGGAAGCTGCCGCTGGTCTGACCCGTCTTGCCGGCCACGACGCGAGCAAATGCCGAGACCGTCTTGGCTGAATTCGGATGACTCAGGGTGACGTAATAGCTGCCTGCAGGCAGGGTCAGGATCAATGGAGTGGTGCGGTCCGCAGGCAGCGTGACCGGCTTGCGCGATGCATCGAGTACTTGATCGACGGTGCCCCAGGGCAAGGCGTTGATGACCAGCGAGCCGGTCTGCGCGGCAAGCTCGGTTTCGCGCTGCTTCTTGAGGATGTCGAGCCGCGTTTGCGCGGAGGACTCGATGCCGCTGAGGGACTTGTTGTTCAGTGCGGCGGCAGCCATGCGGATCGCATCCAGGCTGGCATTGCCGCTATCCAGATTCGATGCATTGCGCATGTCATTGGCAAGAATGTCGGCCAATTGTTTTTCGTAGCGGCCTACCTGATCGGATCCCGCGGCGCGCAGGCCAAGAATCGCCTCGACAGCCGCCTTGGCATCCTTGCCGACCAGCGGGCGTTGCTGCAGGAGTTCGGCCAAGCGCTTCTCGCTGGCGAGTCGATTGGCATCCGCCTGGCGCTCGGTATCAAGTTTGCGCACGGTCGCGATCTGTTCGCTGATTCGGGCGTCATCCGGATAGGCCGCCGCTGCCGCGGTAGCCAGCGGCAGGGCAACATCCAGTTCACCGCGCTCACCGGCACCGCGCAAGGCATCGGCGATCACGCGCGGCAATGCTTCGCGGAGCTTGAGGGCATCGGCATTGGACGGATCGCTCTTGAGCAACGCATCGAGCACGTCTCGCGCATTGTCCTTGTCCGGCGGTAGCAAACGCCCCGAGGCGATCGCCGAGCGGGCCAGATTCAGTTGCGAGGCGATCGCTGCCCGTTGTGATCCGAGGCTCTGCTGGGCACGATCGCGAATCTCGGCCGCAGCGCTCAACTCGGGATCGACGCGCAAGGCAAGTTCGGCGCGATCGAGCGCGGCCTCGATGTCACCCCGTGATTGTGCCGCCTTGGCGTCCGCAAGAATCCGGGTCGCCAGCTTTTCCTTGAAGCTGCTGACGGATGCATTTTCCGGATCGACTTGCCTTGCCTGCTCGAACCATTCAAAGGCATTGTCGCCCGCCGGTTCACTGATCTGATTCGCGGCCAGCGCGGTGCCGGCACTGCTGAGCAGCTTTTCGATTCGCAACTCTCTGGCCCTGGCTTGCCCGGCCTGGGTGACTTCTTGTGTGAGTTTCGCGAATGCGGGGTCCGAGCCGAACTCGGCTTGCAATCCGCCGAGTGCCTGTTCCGCTGCCTCGATCTTGCCGGATTGCAATAGCTCGCGCACGCGGGCGAATTCCGCGTCGGTGATGGTCTTGAGCTGACTTTGCACCTGCTTGTTCAGCGGTGCCAGGCTCAGTGCCATGCGCAGCAAATCGTAGGCTCCGTCCGGGCCGGTGCGCTGATTGCGTTTCTCCGCAGCGTCCGCTTTTTTAAGCAAGTCGTCGACCTGTGCGGCGACAAGACGTTGTTCCTTTTCGGCAGCAATGCGCTTGATCAAGGCCTGCACTTCCGTGTCGTCGGGTACAACGAGCATGGCTTGATTGGCTTTTTCGCTGGCCGCATCAAAGTCACCCGATGCCAGCGACTTCTCGGCATCGGCGCGGAGCAGGTCGGCGATTCGGGCCATCAACTCCAGGCCTTGTTCGTTGCCCGGGTCCTTCTGCAGGACTTTCTGCAAATCCTCAAACGCGTTGGCCCCGGGAGGGGCGAGCAGATTGCCGCTGGCGACCATGCGGTCGGCCTCGCGCAACAGCGTGCGAACGAGATACTGATCATCCTGACTCAACGTTCGCGGTGCCAGTGCAGCCCATAGCACGAGGCCGAGAACGATCGCGCCAAGCGTTGCGGCGACGATGGCCAGCAAGCGTGGCCGCTGCATGACCTGGATGAACATCGAAGAGGTGTTGTGCTGCGGGATCGACGGATCGGTTTGCGGCATGCGCAACAGATCCAGTGCGAAGCCGCTGTCGCCACCGGTGTATTCGCCGGAGAAACCGAGTGCGCGCAGACGCTCCGATGTGCTCGCAGCAGTGATCGCGCCAAGCTGCTTGACCAGGGCATCGTTGCCGACGACGAGGCCGCGAAGTGCCTTGACGAATTCCTGCAGGTTGGCGAAACGGTCGTTTGGTTCCTTGGCCAGCATGCGATCGAAGATCGGCTGCAAGGGTTGCAAATCATCGGGCAAGGGCGGCGGTGGCTGCAGCGCGTGGCCCATCAACACGGCCATCGGGTTTTCGCCGGTGAACGGTGGCGAGCCAGTCAGCATCTCGTAGAACAGGACGCCGAGGGCGTATTGATCGGCACGCCCATCTATTTCCCGTCCGCTGGCCTGCTCGGGGCTCATGTAGGTGGGTGTGCCGAGGACCATTCCGGTCTGGGTGATGCGTGAAGCCAGCACATCGGATTGTTTGGCAATACCGAAATCGGTCAGAACCGGCGTCGTCGGATCGCGGAACATGACGTTCGACGGCTTCAGGTCGCGATGGATGACGCCGTTCTTGTGTGCGTATTCAAGGCCGTTCGCGAGTTGCACGACGACGCCGATTGCTTCACCCAGCGAAAGTCCGCCGAGCATGCGTTCGGCGAGGGTGCCGCCTTCGAGCAACTCCATCGAGATATAGGCAATATCTTCACGAGTGACGATGTCATAGACGGCGACGATATTGCGGTGGGGCAGCTTGGCCATGGTTCGGCCTTCGAGCAGGAAGCGACGCTCGAACTCCGGCATCGGTCCGTTGCCTCCGCGCAACTCGCGACGCATGACCTTGATCGCGACCTTGCGATCCAGCGAGTGCTGAATGGCGAGAAAGACGGTCGCCATGCCGCCCTCGCCCAGCTCGCTGATCATCTCGTAGCCAGGAATGTCCTGGAAGCGGTCCATCCTATCCCCTGCATTGGCAGCCGGTCGGTCCTAGCTCGGCCGGTCTGCGAATCCGTCTGTGCGGTGAATATTCTCGCCGCCTTTTGACCCATGACACCTCGATGGGCCTGCCGATCGTCGTTGCCTGTCCTCGCCCGGCAGATTTCCCGACTCAACCGGCAAGCTGCGACAGGCCGTTCGTACCGACCGATCATAACAAAGCCGCGCGCGTTTACCGGCTGCGGACGGAGAATTCAACCACGTTGCCATTGCCATCATCGATCAAGTGATGCATTCGTCACGAAACTTGTCTGCGTGCGGATCGCGGCAGGCCCGTCAGCTCGCCCGATTTCCATGACGCGTGTGCGCTTGATCAGCACTGCCCAAGCTACGTCGCCTGGCTGTCTGCGGATGCAGGGAGGCGCGATTGACCGGGCCCCGGCCCACTGTCCGGCCTTGTCCGCTGTCTCGCGGTGGACACTGTCCGCCTTTTAGGTCGGCTCCAAAAACATGCGATATATCAATGACCTAGCCGTTGGCACGGGGATTGCTGAATAGGGCTCAGGGAGGCCGCTTCGAGCCCGCCCCGGAGAATTGAATGATTCGTGACACCTCGGCGCAGGATCGGCAGCTCAAGCATGAGCCAGGCCAGGCCAGGCGCTGGATCAAGTGGGCCATTGGCAGCGCGGTTCTGGTCGTTGTGCTGGTTTTGATCGTGCCGACCGCCGCGCGTCTGTTCTCGTCGGATAGCTCGGCGAGCATGAGCCGCCTGCGCATTGCCGAGGTCAAGCGCGGCACGCTGACCCGCGATGTTTCGGTGCAGGGCAGCGTCGTCGCCGCAGTCAGCCCCACCTTGTATGCGGCCAGCGCCGGAACCGTGACCCTGAAGGTCAATGCCGGCGACAAGGTGGTCAAGGATCAGGTTCTGGCCGAAGTGGTCAGCCCCGAACTGAGCAATCGCCTGCAGCAGGAGCAGGCCACGCGCGAAAGTCTGGAAATTGATGTGCAGCGCGCCAGTCTTGATCATCGCAAGCAGCAACTGGAAGCGAAGAAAATCCTCGACCAGGCCATGATCGATCGGCAGACGGCCAAGCGGGAAGTCGAACGCACCCAGCGCGCCTACGACGCCGGTGCCATGTCGGAAATGGATTTGTTGCGCACCAAGGATGCCCTGGCCAAGGCCGACATCACCGTGAGCAACGCCGAAGCGGGCATGAAGCTTGATATCGAAAGCCTCGCCTTTGAGCTAAAGAGCAAGCGCCTGGCGCTGGATCGTCAGCGCCTGCTCGCCGAAGACTTGCAGCGCCAGGTCGAAGAATTGAAGGTGCGTTCACCGGTCGATGGCCAGGTCGGACAACTGATCGTGCAGCAACGTGCAAACGTGGCCGCAAATGCACCGATCCTGACCGTTGTCGATCTCAGTGCACTCGAGATCGAGGTCAAGGTGCCGGAAGTCTTTGCGCATGATCTGAGCATCGGCATGGCCGCCGAAATTCGCGACAACGCCGGTACCTATCCCGGAACAATCAGCGCGGTATCGCCGCAGGTCATCGACGGGCAAGTCAGTGGCCGCATCCGCTTCGGCGACAACAAGCCGGCCGGCCTGCGCCAGAATCAGCGCCTGACCACGCGCATCCTGATGGACGAACATCCGAATGTGCTGATGGTCGAGCGCGGCCCGTTCGTCGACAGCGGCGCCGGTCGCGTCGCCTATGTCGTGCGCGACGGTGTCGCCGAACGCACCCCGATCGTGGTCGGCGCAACCAGTCTCAATTCCGTGGAAATCGTCTCCGGCGTCAAGCAGGGCGACCGTATCGTCATCTCGGGCACCGATCAGTTCAATGGTGCGCAACGAGTGGCGCTTAATTGATGGGAGTAGCGAGTAGGACTGTGGAGACAGGATGTCGGAACGAACAGCGAAGCTGGCCCGCAGGGCAAGCCGCAGGATGCGGCGCGTCAATGGGGAGTAGGTTTCAAGCAGCTTTCCAACGTCGATGTATGTGTCCCTGGAACCCATTTTCCAGCCTCGAAGAAACATTAAATCCAAAGGCCCGCTCTTCCCATTTCCTGCTTCCCACTCCCCACTACCCACCAAAGGCAAAGCCGATGTTAAAAATGACTCACCTGCAAATGGTCTACCGGACCCACCTGATCGAAACGCATGCGCTGCGGGACTTCTCGATCCATGTTCGCGAGGGCGAGTTTGTCGCGGTGACCGGGCCTTCCGGTTCGGGCAAGACGACGTTTCTCAATATCGCCGGCTTGCTGGAGGAGTTCACCAGCGGGGAGTACTGCCTGGATGGAGTTGATGTGCGCGGTTTGAATGACAGCGCGCGCTCGAAGTTGCGCAACGAGAAGATCGGTTTCATTTTCCAGAGTTTCAATCTGATTCCGGATCTCAATCTTTTCGACAACGTCGATGTGCCCCTTCGCTATCGCGGGTTTTCCGCCGCCGATCGCAGGAAGCGGATCGAGGATTCGCTGGGTCGCGTGGGACTCTCTTCACGCATGAAGCACTATCCCTCCGAGCTGTCGGGCGGTCAGCAGCAACGCGTCGCAATTGCCCGCGCGCTGGCCGGATCGCCGCGCTTGCTGATGGCCGATGAACCAACCGGCAACCTCGATTCATTGATGGCGCGTGGCGTCATGGAGTTGCTCGAAGAGGTCAATCGCCAGGGCACGACGATCGTCATGGTGACCCACGATCCCGAACTCGCCGCCCGCGCTCATCGAAACGTGCATGTCATCGATGGTCAGGTGACGGATTTTGACGACGAGCCGCGGTTGCGCAATGTCGCCGGTGGCGACGGGAGCGGGGAGAAGGGGGTAGGGAGTGGGTTGGAAGCGAGCGTCAGCGGGTAGCGGTGTGTTGTGAGCGAGAAAGCAACGTTTTGCGCCTTCCTACTCCCGACTCCCCACTCCCGCTCCAACAAAACGTCAAGCGACAAACGAAAGCAAAGCCTCATAACTTCCAATCTCCGGACACACCGCCATGTTCTCCTACTATCTCCAACTCGGACTGCGCAGCTTGCGGCGCAACCCCGTGCTGACCGCCTTGATGGTCGTCGGCATCGGACTTGGAATTGCCGCGAGCATGACCACGCTGACGGTCATGCATCTGCTGGGCAGTGACCCGATTCCGTGGAAAAGCGACACGCTGCACTATGTTCAGCTCGACAGCTGGAGTGCGGATGAAAGCTTCTATGAAAATGGTCGCCCACCCGATCAAGTCACTTATCGCGACGCTGTCGCCCTGATGGAGGCCGGCAAGGCTGACAAGCAGGCGGCAATGTACAAGCTGGCCATGCCGATTCAGCCCGAGAACAAGGAGCTGAAACCGTTTCGTTCACTCGGACGTGTTACCTACACGGATTTTTTCGGCATGTTCGAGCCGCCATTCAAGTATGGCGGCCCATGGAATCACGATCAGGACAAGAGCCACGAACGCGTCGTCGTTCTCGGTAGCGAGTTGAACGAAAAGCTGTTTGGCGGGCAGGACAGTGTCGGACACAAGGTCAGGATGGACGATATCGACTACACCATCGTCGGCGTGCTCAAACCCTGGAAATTGCGCTCGCGCTACTACGACCTGACCAATGGTGCCTTCGCCGATCCGGACGAATTCTTCATGCCGTTCACGACGGCGATCGATCTCAAGAAGCGCGCGAGTGGCAACAACAGCTGCTGGAAAGCGCCAGGCGACGGCTGGGATGCGTATCTGGATTCCGACTGCGTCTGGATGCAGATGTGGGTTCAGCTGGATTCACCCGCACGCCTGGCTGAGTACAAATCGTTTCTTGATAGCTACGTGAATGAGCAGAAGAAGCTCGGACGCTTTCCACGTCCGCTCAACAATCGCCTGCTCGATGTCAACCAATGGATGGCGGATCAGGAAGTGGTCTCCAGTGACGTGCAGGTGCAGACCGGTCTGGCATTCGCTTTCCTTATCGTTTGCCTGGTCAACACCGTTGGTCTGTTGCTCGCCAAGTTCACGCGCAAGTCAGGGGAAATCGGATTGCGCCGAGCGCTCGGCGCCAGTCGTCGCGATGTCTTCAGCCAGTTTCTGATTGAGTCCGGAGTGGTCGGCCTCAGTGGCGGTTTGCTTGGACTGGCATTGACCGGCCTCGGCTTGATCGCCGTGCGCTCGCTGTACTCGGAGTACAGGACTGTTGCTCATCTCGACTGGACGATGACCGGCGTAACCATTGCACTGGCCGTCGTGTCGGCGGTTCTCGCAGGTCTGTATCCGACCTGGCGCGCCTGCCGCGTGCAGCCAGCGGCGCAGTTGAAGATATGAATGGCCGGGATTTGAGATTGGGGATTTGGGATTCGGCGACGCGGTTTCTCGCAAGCCGACGATCTGGAGTCGATCAATCTTTCCCGAATTCCCCTGCGCCACAGCTTTTTCAAATCCCGAATCTCGAATGTCGAATCCCGAGGTAAAACATGGAAATCCGCCCGATATTTTCCGCTCTCATGCGCAGCAAGGTCTCGATGATCCTGATCGGTGTGCAGGTCGCGCTGACTCTCGCGATCGTGTGCAATGCGCTGTTTATCATTGGCCAGCGGCTCGACCACATGGCTCGCCCGAGTGGCATGAACGAGACTGATACGTTCTATTTCAGCAGCACGGGATTCGGTCAGGGGTTCGATGCGCTTGCCTCCGCCCGCGAAGATCTGGCCATGCTTCGTCAGATGCCGGGCGTTGCCAATGCAACGCCGACAAACACGGTGCCGATGAGTGGGGGCGGCTGGAACACCGGGCTTAGCCTCAAACCCGGACAGAAGACCTCGACCGCCGATACGGCGATCTATCTCGTCGATGAAAAGGCGCTCGATTCCTTTGGTGTGAAGCTCGTCGCCGGCCGTGATTTCAAGCCGGAAGAAGTCCAGGACGTCGTCTTTGGCGATCGCCTGCAACCTTCGGCAATCATCGTCACCCAAGCGCTCGCAGACAAACTGTTTCCTGACGGTGATGCGCTCGGCAAGGAAATTTATATGGGCGATGAACCGCCAACCAGCCGAATCGTTGGTATTGTCGAGCGTTTGCAACAGCCGTGGATGGACAGTGACTCGATTGACTATTCGACGTTTGCGCCGGCTTACATGGCGTTTGGAAATTCCGTTCGCTATCTGGTCAGGACCGAGCCGGGTCGTCGTGACGAAGTCATGAAAGAGGTCGAAAAGAAACTCTCCGGATCCAATACCAGCCGCATCATCGGCAAGGTACGCAGCATGGAAGAAACCCGAGACGAAGCCTATGCGGGCGATCGCGCGATGGCCATCATCCTCGCCGCAGTCATTGTCTCGCTGCTTGCGATCACTGCGCTCGGCATTGTCGGCATGGCCAGTTTCTGGGTTGCCCAACGCACCCGACAGATCGGCACGCGGCGTGCGCTCGGCGCATCGCGCAGCGACATCCTGCGCTACTTCCAGACCGAGAATTTCATCATCACCACAATGGGTCTGATTGTCGGAGCAGTGCTCGCTTATGGATTCAGTTTGTGGATGATGCAGGCCTATCAGTCGCCGCGGCTGCCCTGGTACTACGTGCCGATCGGCTTCATCTGTCTGTGGAGCCTCGGTCAACTTGCCGTGCTCGGCCCGGCCATGCGTGCGTCACGTGTATCGCCGGCCGTGGCGACGCGAAGTGTTTGAAGGCGGGAGTGGGGAGTCGGGAGTGGGAAAAGCCGAAACGAAGCGCCTGAGGCGTGTGCTTCCAACCTGTTTCCCACTCCCTACTCCCCACTCCCGTAAAATGTAACCCTTTCCCGCCTGGCTGCATCCAAGCAGGCATGCCTCGACAGAAGACCCGGAATCAGACCATGCGCACCGTTCTGGTGATCGATGACAATCCGGCAGTTGGAACGGCACTCGATGTGTTGTTCGGTCTGCATGACATTCGCACGGTGATTGCGACTTCGCCGGCGCAAGGGCTGGAGTTGCTCGCGAGCGAGAACATCGATCTGGTTGTCCAGGACATGAATTTCAGCGCCGATACGACTTCGGGTGAAGAAGGCATGGAGCTCTATCGAGCGATTCGTCGCGACTACTCCGATCTGCCGATCATCCTGCTGACTGCCTGGACGCGACTGGAGACGGCGGTCGAGCTGGTCAAGGCCGGTGCGAGTGACTATCTGGGCAAGCCCTGGGATGACAACAAATTGCTGGCCACGGTCGAAAACCTGCTGGAACTTTCCGAAGCGACACGAGAGGTGTCACGTCATCGGGATGAGCGCCGCCGTCGCCGTCGTCAGCTGGATGAACGCTTCGATCTGCGCGGCATCGTATTTTCCTCAAGCGGCATGGAGCGCGTGGTTGAACTGGCCTGCCAGGTCGCGCGCGCTGATGTGCCCGTGCTCATCACTGGTCCAAACGGTGCCGGCAAGGAGCGTATTGCCGAGATTGTGCTGGCCAACTCGGCGCGGGCAAAGGGGCCGTTCATTACGGTCAACTGCGGAGCGCTGCCTTCGGAGTTGATCGAGGCGGAGTTGTTCGGTGCCGAGCCTGGTGCCTATACCGGTGCACCGAATCGCGCCCGCGAAGGCCGCTTCGAGGCGGCCGATGGCGGCACCTTGTTTCTCGATGAAATTGGCAATCTGCCATTGGCCGGGCAGATGAAATTGTTGCGCATTCTCGAAACCGGTCAGTTCGAACGCCTCGGTTCAAGCAAGACACGCAAGGTGTCGGTGCGCGTCATCAGCGCGACCAACTCTGACCTGCCAAGCCTGATCCGTGAGGGTCAGTTTCGCGAAGATCTGTTCTACCGTCTCAACGTGATCGAGTTGAAGGTGCCGCCGCTGGCCGAGCGCAGTGATGACATTCTTCCGCTGGCCGAGCATTTCCTGCAGGGCAGGGCGAGCTTCGACAGCGGCGCGCGTTCGGCGCTGAGCGCGCACGCCTGGCCAGGCAATGTGCGTGAACTGAAGAATGCGATTGATCGCGCCAGTCTGTTGTGCAGCGACGGAATCATTACTGCGCGTGATCTGACGCTGGAGCCGGCGCGTGGTTCGGGGCGTCGCTTGTCGCCTGATGAAGAACCCGATAAAAGCATGATCGAAGCGGCATTGCAACGCGCCCGCGGCGTCATCAGCCAGGCCGCTGCGGATCTTGGCTTGTCACGTCAGGCCTTGTACCGACGCATGGAAAAGATGGGTATCGAAACCTGATCGATCTTGATCGGGTCTGGCTGATCCCCTGACTCCGGCAAGTCCGGAAACAAAAACGCCTGCGAAGTTCGCAGGCGTTTTGCGTCGACGCAGTGGAGTCGAACTATTCCAGATCGAGGAAACTGCGCAGTTGCTCAGAGCGGCTCGGATGACGCAATTTGCGCAATGCCTTGGCCTCTATCTGACGAATCCGTTCGCGGGTGACGTCGAACTGCTTGCCGACTTCTTCCAGCGTGTGATCGGTATTCATGTCGATGCCGAAGCGCATGCGCAGGACTTTTGCCTCACGCGGGGTCAGGCCGCCGAGCACACCGTGCACGGTTTCCATCAGGCCGATATTGGTCGAGGATTCGATCGGGGAGACGATCGACAGATCCTCGATGAAGTCGCCGAGATGGGAATCTTCGTCGTCGCCGATCGGGGTTTCCATCGAGATCGGTTCCTTGGCGATCTTCAAGACCTTGCGGATCTTGTCCTCGGGCATTTCCATCTTGATCGCGAGTTCTTCCGGAGTCGGCTCGCGGCCCATCTCCTGCAGCATCTGGCGACTGATGCGGTTGAGCTTGTTGATCGTCTCGATCATGTGCACCGGGATGCGGATCGTGCGTGCCTGGTCGGCGATCGAACGCGTGATCGCCTGGCGGATCCACCAGGTGGCATAGGTCGAGAACTTGTAGCCACGACGGTATTCGAACTTGTCGACCGCCTTCATCAGACCGATGTTGCCTTCCTGGATCAGATCGAGGAACTGCAGGCCGCGGTTGGTGTACTTTTTTGCGATCGAGATGACCAGGCGCAGGTTGGCCTCGACCATTTCCTTCTTCGCCCGACGCGCCTTGGCTTCGCCGATTGACATCGCGCGATTGATTTCCTTGATGTCGGCGACGGTCAGGTAAAGCGTATTCTCGATGGCAACCAGCTTGTGCTGCTCGCCGACCAGTGCATCCTTGTGGGTCTTCACCGCAGCGGACCATTTCTGGCGCTTCTTCATCAGATCTTCCGCCCAATCGAGATTGGTCTCGTTGGACGGGAACACCTTGAGGAACTCCTTGCGCGGCATCTTTGCCTGCTTGATGCAGACATCCATGATCCGGCGCTCGTGGTGACGAATATTGCTGACCACTTCGCGCAGTTTGCGAACCAGCGCATCAATCAACACAGCCGGCAGCTTGAGCTTCAGAAACTCTTCGGCGATCTGTTCGCGATGCTTCTGCGCCCTCTTGTCGCCAAGTCCGTGCTTCTCGGAGAGCTTCTGGTATTTGGCGTAACCCGTGCGCAGCAGTTCCATGCGACGTGCAACTTCGAGCGGATCGGGGCCGGTATCGACCGGTGTTGCGTCTTCCGTGTCGTCATCGGCACTGTCATCGCCATCGCCGTCTTCGTCCTTGTCCTTTTCCTTCTCGGCTTTTTCGGCGGCTTCCTTGGCGGCGGCTGCGGCGATTTCCTCGGGCGTCGGAACTTCGATGTCGAGGAAGCCGGTGACGACTTCCGACATGCGCTTCTTGCCTTCGGTGAACAGGTCGTAATCCTCAACCAGCAACTGGATCGACCACGGGAAGCTGGCCAGGGCAGCCTGAACCCGGTTCAGGCCTTCCTCGATGCGCTTGGCGATGACGATTTCGCCTTCGCGGGTGAGCAGATCGACCGTACCCATCTCGCGCATGTACATGCGCACAGGGTCGGTGGTGCGACCGACTTCGGCGTCCACGGCCGAAAGCACGGCGACCGCTTCTTCGGTGGCCGTGTCGTCATCGGAAGAGCCGGCAGACTGGGCGCGCAAGGTCTCGGTATCGGGTGCAACCTCGTGCACCTCGATGCCCATGTCGTTGATCATGCCGATGATGTCTTCGATCTGTTCCGGATCGACGATGTCATCAGGCAGATGGTCGTTCACCTCGGCATAGGTCAGGTAACCCTGATCCTTGCCCTTGGTGATCAACGCCTTGATGTCGGTGGTTTTCTGCTCCTGGATATGCTCGGTCGCCATGGATGTTCTGCTGTACCTAAACGAAAGACTCGGAAGTATAGGAGACCCGTCAAGGGTAACCCAAGTTATTGAAAGTATTGGAATCATGATGTCTGGCCAAAAGCCGCATCAGGTTTCCGGGGCCACTCTCAGGTGGAAGGTGACCGGACCGTCATTGACCAGTTGAACCCTCATATGGGTACGGAATCGGCCGGTTTCCACCGGGGAATGCGTTTTTCGTGCCAGATCGACCATTCGACTGAAAATCAGCTCGCCATGTTCAGGGCTGGCCGCGCCGCTGAATCCGGCGCGCATGCCGCTGGAGGTATCGGCGGCGAGGGTGAACTGGGAAACCAGCAGCAGGCCACCACCGACATCGCGCAGCGAACGATTCATGCGTCCGGCGTCGTCGCTGAAGACGCGGTAGCCGAGGATGCGTTCGAGCATGCGTTGTAGCTGTGTTTCACCATCTCCGCGTTCCACGGCGACAAACACGAGCAAGCCGGCGTCAATGCGACCGACCGTTTCCGCATCAACCTTGACACTGGCTTCGCTGACGCGCTGGAGAAGGGCAATCATTGCCGGTTCCGAAAAACGCCGCGGCCTTGATTGGGACGGGCGTGGAAGTCGGTCAATCTGTCTGCAGCAGTTAGAATCATTGCTTTCCTCCCGATGTTGAATGATGACCTGGTTGATGCGCCTGCTCTATGCGTTGCTGTGGCTCGGCGGTTTGCTGCCGTTGCGCGTGTTGCATGCGCTCGGTAGCGGCATTGGCGAGATCGCCTGGATGCTCAAGGGGCGCGAGCGGCGTATCACCGAGATCAACCTCGCCTTGATTGAAACGCACGATAGCGCGTTGGCAGGACACCTCGATGCACGCCAAGTGCTGCGCGAAACCGGGAAGTCGGCAATCGAGGTGGCAAAAGTCTGGTCCGGCCGTCCGCAGCAAGCGTTGCGTCTGGTCCGTGAAGTGCGAGGGGCGGAGATCTTCGAGCAGGCGCTTGAAAGTGGCAAGGGCGTCATCATCGCCGCACCTCATCTGGGCTGCTGGGAACTGTTGAGCTACTGGCTGGCAGAGCGCACGCCATTGGCCATCGTCTATCGACCACCACGCAATGCGGACGTCGAGCCTTTGCTGATCAAGGCACGTGGCGCGACCAAGGTCGAACAGGTACGTGCCGAGGGTGCGGGCGTGCGCAATCTCTATCGACGACTCAGTGCCGGTGGCGTGGTCGGCATCCTGCCGGATCAGCAACCGCGAAAGGGTGACGGCGAATTTGCACCCTTTTTCGGAATCGAAGCGCTGACCATGGTGCTGGTGCCGCGTCTGGCCGAACGTACTGGAGCCACCGTGTTGTTCGCCTTTGCCGAGCGTCTGCCGCGCGGTGCCGGTTTCCGAATTCACGTGCAGGCGGCTCCGCCGCGGATTGCTGATACCGATCTGCGTGCCGCGTGCACGGCCTTGAACGAAGGTGTCGAGGCCTGCGTACGGATCGCGCCAATGCAGTATCAATGGCACTACAAGCGCTATTCGATCAATCCACCGGGGCCCAAACGTCGTCTGTATGCGTCGGTCCCTGAGTCATCGGTCTGATTTTCGACAAACAAAAGCCGCCTCGCGGCGGCTTTTGCGTTGCTCGAGGTGGCGAAACGATCAGCCGCGTTTCATCGAGCTGAAGAACTCGTCGTTGGACTTGGTGTTCTTCATCTTGTCGAGCATGAACTCCATCGCCGCGAGTTCGTCCATCGGATGTAGGAGTTTTCTGAGAATCCAGATCTTCTGCAGCATGTCCGGTTCGATCAGCAATTCCTCACGGCGCGTGCCGGAGCGGTTGATGTCGATGGCCGGATAGACTCGTTTCTCGGAAATGCGGCGATTCAGGTGCACCTCCATGTTGCCGGTGCCCTTGAACTCCTCGTAGATCACCTCGTCCATCTTCGAGCCGGTCTCGACCAGCGCGGTGGCGATGATGGTCAGCGAACCGCCTTCCTCGACATTGCGCGCGGCGCCGAAAAAGCGCTTTGGCCGCTGCAAGGCATTGGCATCGACACCGCCGGTCAGGACCTTGCCCGAGGACGGGATCACGGTGTTGTAAGCGCGCGCAAGTCGGGTGATCGAATCGAGCAGGATGACCACATCCTTCTTGTGCTCGACCAGACGCTTGGCTCGCTCGATGACCATCTCGGCGACCTGCACATGGCGCGTCGCCGGCTCGTCGAAGGTCGAGCTGATGACCTCGGCGCGAACGCCGCGCTGCATCTCGGTGACTTCCTCGGGGCGTTCGTCGATGAGCAGAATGATCAGATGCACATCCGGATGGTTGTGCACGATCGCCTGGGCGACGTTCTGCAACATCATCGTCTTGCCGGCCTTCGGCTGCGAGACGATCAGGCCGCGCTGGCCGCGACCGATCGGTGCGACCAGATCAAGAATGCGCCCGGTGATGTCTTCGGTCGAGCCATTGCCGCGTTCGAGTTTGAATGATTTGCGCGGGAACAGCGCGGTCAGGTTCTCGAACAGGACCTTGTTTTTCGACGCCTCTGGCGGTTCGCCATTGATATGGTCGACCTTGAGCAGGGCGAAGTAGCGCTCGCCTTCCTTGGGAGGGCGGATGCGGCCGGCGATGTAGTCACCGGTACGCAAATTGAAGCGACGTGTCTGCGAGGGCGACACGTAGATGTCATCAGGTCCGGCCAGATAGGACTGGTCCGGGCCGCGCAAGAAGCCGAATCCATCCTGGAGGATTTCGAGGACGCCTTCGCCATAGATGCCGCCGCCAGCCTTTGCATGCGCCTTGAGGATGTTGAAAATCACATCCTGTTTGCGCGCGCGGGCGACACCTTCCTGGATGCCCAGCGTTTCAGCCAGGGCGATCAGATCGAGGGCGTTCTTGCGCTTGAGCTCGTTGAGGTCGATCAGCGGACCGTTGTCCTTGCTCGGATCGTATTCCTCGTCGTCGCGTGGCAAGCCGCGATGTGCCGGATTCTGCTGGCGGTTCGCGCCGCGATTGCGATCACGACGTCCGCGTGGTCCGCGCCCACCCTGATTCTGCTGGTTGCGATTTTGCGGGTTGCCATGACGCTGGCCGGAATTGCCGCCCTCCTGCTGATTGGCTTCATTGCGGCCATTGCCATCATTGTCGGCAGAGGAGTGTTGGGGCGATTGATTGCCGGAATCTTCATGCGCATTGCCGGAGTCGGTCTGGCGATTGCCATCTTCGACAGCAGCAGGTTTTTCCTGCCTTGGAGTAGGCGCATCCTGCTTCGCAGCAGGCGCGTCCTGTTTCGCGGCAGCGGGTGCTGGCGAGTCATTGGACGAATCTGCAGATGCTGATTTCTCGGCAGCTGGCTTTCGCGGTGCACGCGGCGCGCGGGCCGGACGCTTCTGAGCTTCCGGGGCAGCGGCTGGCGTGACGTTTTCGCCATCGTTTGGATTTTTGGTATCGGACACGGACGGACCTCGTTGGGTGCCGTAGGGGGAAAAGAGGGATTCA